>JASJBE010000009.1 GCA_030066655.1 Woeseiaceae bacterium
CAGTCGCTGCCGGCGATTTCGGACATCAACACGTTCCTGTCGTCGCACCAGGTGGCCATCGCGCAGCTCGCGATCCAGTACTGCGACACGATGATCGGCACGAATGCGAACCCGAACCCGAACGCGGCAACGATGTTCCCGGGCTTCCAGTTCAACGCCGCGCCAGCAACGGCCTTCGGTGGCAGCAACCGCGATCTGTTCGTTAACCCGCTGATCGACAACATCATGGGTACGAATATCGCGACGCAGCCGGACCGCACCGCCGTTTACGAGGAACTCGCCTCCTTCTCGGCGTCCGGTGGACGTCCGGATAACCTGGTCGATCGACTGGTTTCCGGCGGCAGCGACACGCGGGCTATTTCGAAAGGCGTCTGCGCAGCGATGCTCGGCAGCGCCGTCACACTGATTCAGTAAAGCAGGACTTAAGGGACTAATCGCTATGAGTAAGAGTAAGAGTAAGCGCGACTTTGATGCTCCGCAGTATCATGCCGACCACCCGCGTCCTGTTACGCGACGTCAGTTCGTAGCCCAGGGCTTCCTGAGTGGTGGCGCCATGACGATGGGCGGCGGCTTCCTGAGCATGTTCGCCAACCCGCGCAAGGCGTTGGCTGACCTGTCACCGGACCTCGCCGGTCTGCTGCAGAGCCCCTGCCAGATCTCGACGGCCGGGGCGGGCAAGATTCCGTTCATCGCCTTCGACCTCGCAGGCGGCGCCAACATCGCCGGCTCGAACGTGTTGATCGGCCAGGAAGGCGGACAGTCAGACTTCCTGTCGACCAACGGCTATGAGCGCCAGGGCCTTCCGGGCGACATGCTGCCGGGCCAGACCGATCCGGTCCTGCAGCAGGATTACGCCAACTTCGACTTAGGTCTGGGCTTTCACCTCGACTCCGCATTCCGTCGCGGCATGCTTGCCAGCATGACGCCGGGCCGTGAGGCCAACCTGAACGGCGCCGTTATCCCGGCCCGCTCGGACAACGATACCGGCAACAACCCGCACAACCCGATGTACGGGATCGCCAGGGCCGGTGCGGACGGCTCGATCCTGACGCTGGCGGGTTCCGAGAATACGGACTCCGGCGGTAACTCGATGTTGCCCGCGATGCTCTACGACGCTGAGCTGCGCCCGACCAAGGTCGACCGACCCAGCGACGTCGTCAACCTCGTGGACACCGGCGACCTCGTCGGCATCCTGACCGAGGAAGACGCGAAGGCGGTCATGGAATCGGTCTACCGTATCAGTGAGCGCAAGATCGACGGCGTCAACACGCAGATCACGCGCGATGCCGTCATCAAGGAGATGATGGATTGCGGTTACCTGAAGGCGGCCGACATTGCCGATCGCTTTGCCGGTGTGCCGATCGATCCGGGCCTCGATCCGGAGATCGTCGGGCCGACCGGAATCTTCACCACTGAAGAATTCATGGGTAACGACCGTGACGCGCGCGAGTTCCAGAAGACCGCTTCGGTCATGAAGCTGGTTATCAATGGTTTCGCTGGCGCCGCGACGATCGAGATGGGCGGGTACGACTATCACGGTGGTCGCCGAGCCGAAGGCGAGGTCAAGGACTTCCGCGCAGGTCGTTGCATGGGCGCCTGCATCGAGTACGCCGCTCGCGTCGGTGTGCCGCTGATGATGTACGTCTTCAGTGACGGTTCACTGTCGTCCAACGGCGCCATCGACAACACGGTCGAAGGTCGCGGCAAGGGCGAGTGGTCGAGTGACAACTCATCGACGGCCGGATCGTTCTTCATGGTCTATAACCCGACTCGACGCGCGACGATCATCGGCGCGACGCCCGAGGAAATCGCGAGACACCAGCAACTTGGCTACATGGATGCCAACGGCGCCGTACAACGCGCCGCAACGCCGGCAGCCAACAACGTCAATTCACTGGTCAACCTGACCATCTTGAATTACATGGCGTTGCACGGCGAGCAGGGTCTGTTCCCGGGACTGTTCCCCGGACACGGCCTCGGCAATACGGCAGCCGCGCTGGATGCGCTGACGGCGTTCACGCCGATCTGCAACGGCATCATCGCAAACCCGGTCTAGCACCGGAGTAACGCAACCGCGTTCATTCGTCGTCGGACGCTGCTCTCGACAGACGATTCTGGCCAGCCGGTTTACCGGCTGGCCTTTTTATTTGCCGAACCGCGTCATACAACGATTGGACGAACTGTGCTTAACTTCGCTGCATGACAACCGACCGTTCCCTCTCGTTTTCCTGCCCCCGTACCGACCAGCCGCTCGAGCCGGTGGACGGCGGCTACACGTCACCGGCCAGCGACGTCGTCTATCCGCTGGTCGGCGACATTCCGTGGCTGTTCTCCGAACCGGCCGCCACCCTGCATGAGTGGCGCAATCGCCTGCACATGGCGCTGCAGTCGGTCAGCCATGAAATCCAGGGTCTCGAGATCGAACTGAAGAACAAGGACCTCCGGCCGCTGGCGAAACGCCGCGTCGAGCGTTATCGCAACGCGTGTCGAGAGCACCAGAAGAAACTGAAGAAGCTTGTTGCCCCGATCGTCGACAAGGAAGTTCGCGGCACACTCGAAAGCTACCTCGCGATGCGAACGCGACTGCCGACCGACCAGGGCCTAAATACCTACTACGCGAACATTCATCGCGACTGGTGCTGGGGCGACGAAGAAAACGAGGCGTCAATAAAGCAGCTGCGCTCGGTTATGAATGAGAACGCGGCGCTTGGCCGCGTGCTCGTCCTCGGTGCCGGCGCCGGACGCCTCGCCTACGATATCGCGACCGGCATGGACTGCGATCACGTCGTCGCGATGGACTTCAATCCGATGCTGATGTTCGTCGCGCAAAAAATGATTCGCGGCGACAAGCTGAAGATGTATGAATTCCCGATTGCGCCGGCGTCGCTGGAAGACGACGCGGTCTTAAGGACGCTGAAGGCGCCGGCACCGACGGACAAGGTCAGCCTCGTCTTGGGCGACGCCCTGCGCGCGCCTTTCCCCGACGCTTCATTCGACACCGTGGTAACGCCCTGGCTCATCGACATCATCAGCGAAGATCTGGTTCTGTTCGCGAAGCGTATCAACCGCCTGCTGCCCGAAGGCGGCCGCTGGCTGAATTTCGGCTCGCTGGCGTTCACGAATCCGAAGCGCGCACGCTGCTACAGCCCGGAAGAGGTCAAGGCAATCGTGGCCGAGAGTGGTTTCTCGGACCCCTATGTCAGCCAGTCGACGATTCCCTACATGTGCTCACCCGCCAGTCGGCACGGACGGCAGGAAAAGGTGTTCACGTTCTCTGCGTTCAAGGAAAAAGGGATCAAGGCGCCAGCGAGGTATCGCGCCCTGCCCGACTGGATCGTCACCGGCAAAGCGGCGGTACCGCTGTCGCAATCGTTCAAGACCCAGGCGATGACGACCCAGATCTATGCGTTCATCATGTCCCTGATCGACGGTCGGCGATCGATCGAGGACATGGCCAAGGTGCTCGAGAAGCAGCAACTCATGAGCCGCGATGAGGGAGTCGCGGCGATCCGTACCTTCCTGACCAAGATGTACGACGACTCGCAGCGTTCGCAGGGATTCTAGCCCGACTCACTCACCGCTTCGGAGGCGACGTCGAGCGTTACTGTTTTTCCATTTTCGACACCGGATACATCGGTTCGCCGCTAACGTCTGTCGGCGACTCCAGCCACACACGGACCGGCTCACCGGAATCGATATTTACGCCGGCGCGAGCGATAACGCCACCGTCAATCTCGACTAAAACGCCGAACTCGTCGCCACCTTCGAGAAGCATCCCGACGGCCCACTGGGGCGCGTCGGAAGTGCCATCGAAGCCGGCCTCGACGATGTCGAGCACACCCTCAGCCTCGTAAGGCCACGTATCGTTTGTCGAAAGCGTTGTGGCGAGATTGCCGTCTGCCGATGGCGAAGGTCCGCCGCCATCGCCGCCGCAGGCCGCGAGCGAAGCCAGCAGGCATCCCAGAATCAAGAGTCGGACCATATCTGTTCCCCTGTCGAGTGCCGGATCAGTATGCCCAAGCTGACGCCGTCTTATTGCGAAATCGGTCGCAATCGGGGCATCGGGGAGCGCAGGCCGGCAATGATCAGTTTTCATCAGGCTTTCGTCAGCTTCTCATCAGTACTTTTGACCGCCCGCGGCCCTACTCTGTACCCGTCGAAAAAACCCAGCCTGACGGCGCCTGATGATGCACACACCGCTGATTTCTATTGTTTTTTTCCTGATCGCCGCTCTGCTGGGCGCGATGGGCCAGTACCTGTACCAGTCGGGCGCCGATGCGGCGACGGGCGGCGCGCTGAGCTACCTGCTCAACCCGAGGTTGCTGGCCGGCGTGGTCTGCTATATCGGGGTCATGACGCTGTTTGTGGCCGCCTTCAAGCGCGGCGGCTCTATGGCGGTGCTGTACCCGATCTACGCGAGTAGCTTCGTCTTCGCGGCGCTCATTTCGAGCATTGCCTTCGCCACGCCGATCAAGGCCGTCCATGTTGCCGGTATGGGTCTGCTGTTCGCCGGCATGTTCCTGATGGGGAGGTGACGCGATGAATATCTCGAGTGCACTCACAAGTCCCGTCTTCCAGGCTTTCTCGGCCGCCGCCGGTGCGCTGGTCATCGTCGCAGGCGCGGTGCTGGGCACTCTGAAACTATTCGGGAAACGCGTGGGCCACGCGATTGAGTCCTACAAGGGCTGGCTCATCATGATACCGCTGGTCCTGCTCACAATGCTTTTGGGTCGCGGTGCCGTCATTGTGGCGGTGACGCTGCTGGCGGCGTTCGGCTTTCGCGAGTTCGCTCGCGCTACCGGTCTGTACAGAGACTGGTTTTACACAGGCACGGTGCTGGCCGGCATCGTCGCACTGGGATGCGCGACGCTCGTCATGGACCCCAGGCTCGGCGCGCCGGGATGGTACGGGCTGTACATGGCAATGCCCGTGTTCGTCATCGCGGCGATTCTGCTGGGCCCAGTCCTCAGGAACGAGAGCGACGGCCAGTTGCAACGGATGTCGCTCGCCATCTTTGCATTTGTCTATTTCGGATGGATGTTCATGCACCTCGGTTTCCTTGCAAACTCGATGCACGCCTATGCCTACCTGTTGTTCCTGCTACTCGCCGTCGAGGCGAACGACATCGCCGCGTACACTGCAGGACGGTTGTTCGGCACTCGTCCGCTGCGCAGGGCGATCAGCCCGAAGAAGACGGTCGAAGGCAGCCTTGGCGCGCTCGCAGTTTCGCTCGCCATGCCCTGGCTCTGCTGGCCGGTATTCCCGCACTTCACGCCGACGCAGCTTGTGTTGATCGGCACGATCATCGGCGTCGGGGGTCAGCTGGGCGACCTCGTTGTCTCGACGATCAAGCGCGATATCGGCATCAAGGACATGGGCACAACGATTCGCGGTCACGGCGGCGTACTCGATCGGATCGACAGCCTGATCTTCGTCGCACCGTTGTTCTTCCACACCGTGCGCTGGTTCCACGGCCTTTAGCCGCTGAGGGGCATTCATGCGACACATTACTGCGTCAGATCCGAACTCAGAATGCTCACCTACGCTCGGCAGGCTGCGCTTCTTCGCTCGCCTCTTCCTTGTTCTGCACGCGCCTGTATGCCTCTCGGCGGCCAAAGGAGTTTGAAGAAGTGAAGATTCGTCACTGGCACTACGAACCCGTCAGCGACTTCGGCCGGCCACTCACAGAGCGTCTGCGGCAGTGTCCCCGCGAGCCCGGCATGCTGGTCTACGCGCTGCGCCTCGTCGCAAACCTGCTGCTTCGATTGAGCCTCAGGACCGTTTTTCGCTTCCGCGTACACGGTCGCGAGCGTCTTGCGAAGCCGGGTTCCTGCATCCTCGTCTGCAATCACACGAGCCATCTGGACACGCTCTGCCTGGTGGCGGCAATACCCGTCTCGAGAATTCACCGAACCTACCCGGCGGCCGCCAGCGACTACTTCTTCAGCGACTTTGCGCGGACGGCGTTCTCATCGATCTTGATCAACGCCCTCCCGTTCGATCGCCATCATGGCGGCGCTGAAAGCCTCGATCGCTGTGCAAGCGTGCTTGGACGTCCAAACACGAGCCTGATCGTTTTCCCCGAGGGTACGCGAACAACAGACGGCGAAGTTGCGCGCTTTCGCTCCGGGGTCGCGCGCCTTGCGCAGAGCACCGGTTTGCCGGTCGTGCCCTGCCACGTCACCGGCGGCTTCGAATGCTGGCCGAAGGGCCGCTGCCTGCCGCGTCCCGGTCGACTCGAGTTGCGCGTCGGCGAGGCCATGCACTTCGATGAAACGACGGACGTTGCGACGATCTGTAGAGAGCTGCGCGACGCCGTCATCACACTTAAGGAAAGACAATGACTATCTACGACCTTAAACCGGCCTTCACCAACCTGTTGCGCCCCGCCTGCCGCTGGCTCGCGGCTCGTGGCGTAACACCGAACCAGCTGACGATTGGCGCCACGTTGCTGTCTGTCGTCGCCGGTGCCGGCATTGCGGCGCTGCATGACCACGCCCGGGTCCTGCTGGCGGTACCTGTCGTGCTGCTATTTCGGATGGGGCTGAATGCGCTCGATGGCATGTTGGCCCGCGAGCACGACATGACGACGCCGCTGGGGGGATTCCTGAATGAACTGGGCGATGTCGTCTCGGACATTGCCCTGTACCTGCCTTTCGCGCTGCTGCCCGGCGTGTCGGGCGAACTGGTACTCGTCACCGTTCTGCTCGCCGTGCTGTCCGAGATGGCCGGTGTGGTCGCGGTGCAGACTGGCGCCGAACGCCGTTACGATGGCCCGATGGGCAAGAGCGATCGAGCGTTCTTTTTCGGCGCACTCGCACTTGCGATCGGTTCAGGCCTCGAAGCGGGCCTGTGGGTACAGACACTGCTCGCCTTCGTCTCGCTGCTGCTTATTGCGACCATCATCAATCGTGTCGCGAGCGCGCTGAAACAGTGCAGTCCGGCGGTGATGGACTAAGGCTGCTATGCTCGGCGAGACACCTGCCTACAAAGTTGAAGATGAAAGTCCTTCGCACGCCCGACAGCCGCTTCGAGAATCTGCCTGACTATCCGTTTGCACCCCGCTACGCGGACGTCGACGGCCTGCGCATGCATTACGTCGACGAGGGCAAGGGTGAACTCGTGCTGTTGCTGCATGGAGAGCCGAGCTGGTCTTACCTGTACCGGCACATGATCCCGCCGCTCGTCGATGCGGGGTATCGCGTCGTTGCCCCGGACCTCATCGGGTTTGGCCGGTCCGACAAGCTGCCGGGGATCAGGGACTACTCCTACGAGCGGCATGTGAACTGGATGCGACGGTTCATCGAGACGCTGGGCCTCGACTCGATTAACCTGTTTTGCCAGGACTGGGGATCACTGATCGGCCTGAGGGTCGCCGCCGAGAACGAACATCGCTTTGCTCGCATCGCGTTGGGCAACGGCGGCCTGCCGACAGGCGACCAGCCGATGCCCAAGGCTTTTTTGAACTGGCAGCGGTTCGCGAAATACAGCCCCTACTTTCCGATCGGCAAGATTATCCAGAACGGGACGGTGGCAGAGCTCGACCGCGCGGTCGTCGCAGCCTATGACGCGCCGTTTCCATCGTCGAAATTCAAGGCGGCGGCGCGGGCGTTCCCGTTGCTCGTGCCGACTCAGCCGGATGACCCGGCCAGCGAGGCCAACCGCGCCGCGTGGCAGGTATTCAAGGAATGGCAAAAGCCGTTCATGACGATGTTCAGCGACAAAGACCCGATCACGCGAGGCGGCGAACGGCACTGGCAGGCATCGGTTCCCGGCGCACGCGGCGTCCGACACGTCACGATTCACGGCGCGGGGCATTTTCTGCAGGAAGAAAAGGGACCGGAGCTGGCTGAGTCGATGATCGCATTCATCGCCGGCACGTAGGCTCGTGCCGATTGAGTAGTCGCTTGCGCCGGACTATCGTTCCAGGTACTGGAGCTTGTCCTTGACCTCGCGCCACTCGTCGGAATCTGCCGGCGGATCTTTCATCTCGGTGATGACGGGCCACTCCTGCGAAAGCTCGGCGTTGAGTTCGAGGAAGTGTTCCTGTCCCGCCGGCAACTCATCCTCTGAGTAGATGGCCTCTACCGGGCACTCCGGTTCGCACAGCGTGCAGTCGATGCACTCGTCAGGATCGATGACGAGGAAATTCGGCCCCTCGTGAAAACAGTCGACCGGGCAGACTTCCACGCAGTCGGTGAGTTTGCACTTGATGCAGGCTTCTGTGACGACAAAGGTCATGGGAAATCCCTTATTGCAGACAGCGTGTACGCTATGCGAAGTTGCGCACCATATCAAGAGTGGCAAACACGCCCGGCTCCACAACGCTAACTACGTAAACCTTCAAGCCTTGACCCAAAATCCCCAGTTAAAATCCATCGTCGTCCGCTTGGCCGGCGACTCCGGCGACGGCATACAGCTCATGGGCTCGCAGTTCGCCGTATCCACGGCTCTGTCCGGCCGCGATTTCGCGACTTTCCCGGATTACCCGGCCGAGATCCGCGCGCCGGCGGGCACGACCTTCGGCGTATCGGCCTACCAGATCAACCTCGGCGATGACCCGATCACGACGCCCGGCGACTCGCCCGATGTGCTGGTCGCGTTCAACCCGGCGGCTTTGAAAGTGAGTCTGCCCATGCTGCACCCGGGTACGTTGATTATTGTTAACAACGACGGGTTTAGCGCACGAAACCTGGCCAAGGCGGGTTACGAAACCAGTCCGTTGGACGACGACTCGCTCAGCGAATACAGCGTCGTGGTCGCCGATATCGGTCGACTGAATCTCGAGGCCGTCGCCGAATTCGGCCTGTCAAAAAGTGACGGCGGACAGTGCAAGAACTTCTGGGCACTGGGCCTGTTGTTCTGGATGTTCGACCGATCGCTGGACTCGGCCATCGGGTGGCTCGATCGACGGCTGAAAGATGCGCCGTCGATGCGAGACGCGAATGTGGCGGCGCTTCGGGCCGGGCATGCCTACGGCGAGACCAGCGAGTTGTCCGCGGTCGCAAAGGTTCGTGTCGGACAGGCGCAACTCAAGCCCGGTCGCTACCGCAGCATCACCGGCAGCGAGGCGATGGCGCTCGGCATCGCTGCTGCCGGGGAGCTCGCCGATCGGCAGGTGCTGTTCTGCTCCTATCCGATCACGCCGTCCTCGCCGCTGCTGCACCGTCTGGCGAAACTCGGCGAGCACGGCGTCGGGACGTTCCAGGCCGAGGACGAGATTGCCGCAATCGGCGCCGCGATCGGCGCCTCCTACGGGGGCATGATCGGCGCAACGTCGAGCTCGGGACCTGGCATTGCCCTCAAGACGGAAGCGCTCGGCCTGGCGGTCAGCGCGGAGCTGCCCCTGCTGGTCGTCAACTGGCAGCGCGGCGGTCCGTCGACCGGGCTGCCGACAAAGACAGAACAATCGGACCTGTACCAGGCGATTTACGGCCGCAACGGCGACACGCCGATTCCGGTTCTCGCCGCTGCGTCGGCCGGCGACTGTTTCGACACGGCGATCGAGGCGACGCGCATCGCGCTCAGGCACATGACCCCGGTCATCCTGCTGGCCGACGGCTACCTGTCGAACGCCGCGGAGCCCTGGCGGATTCCCGAGCTGTCGGACTACGCCCCGATTGATTCGCACGCGGTCGATGCGGGCGATGGTTCGGATCCGCAACGACTGGCCTTTGCGAGGGATGCATCGAGTCACGGCAGACCCTGGGTCACGCCGGGCATGCCCGACCTGGTGCATCGTATCGGCGGTCTCGAGAAAGACCTGGCCAGCGGCCACATCTCCTACGATCCGGATAATCACCAGGCCATGACGGACCTTCGGCGCAGGAAGCTCGAATCTGTCGCAGACTTCATCCCGGATCAGACCATGGAGTTCGGTGACGATAGCGGCGACATCGTGCTGGTCGGCTGGGGCTCGACCCGGGGCCCGCTTTACCAGGCGGCGCGCCGAACCGGCACGAGCTTCATCCACATCCGATACCTGAACCCGCTGCCGAAAAACCTCGGCACACTTTTAAGCCGATTCAGGTCTGTCGTCGTGGCCGAAATGAACGACGGACAACTCAGTACCGTATTGCGAGACAAGCTCGGCCTACAGCCGACACCCCTGACCAAGGTGACGGGCCAGCCGTTCCTGATTTCCGAACTGATGAACGCCATCGAGCAGGAGAGATCGAAGCTATGAGCAGCCCACTGACCGCAAAAGACTTCGCAAGCTCGCAGGAGATCCGCTGGTGCCCGGGTTGCGGCGACTACGCCATCCTGAAGTCTGTGACCAAGGCGCTGGCCGACGTCGGCGCCGAACCGGACAAGACCGCCTTTGTGTCCGGTATCGGCTGCGCGGCCCGCTTCCCCTACTACGTCAATACCTACGGTTTTCATACGATTCACGGACGAGCGCCCGCCATTGCCACCGGGCTCAAGCTCGCGAACCCCGAACTCGACGTCTGGGTCGCCACCGGTGACGGAGATGCGCTGTCGATCGGCGGCAACCACCTGATCCACACGCTGCGGCGGAACGTGGGCCTGAAGATCCTGCTGTTCAATAACGAGGTGTACGGCCTGACGAAGGGCCAGTACTCACCGACCTCTCGGATCGGCACTCGCACGCCGTCGAGCCCGGACGGCTCATTCGACGAACCGGTCTCTGCCGGTCAGCTGGCGCTCGGTTGCGGTGGTCGGTTCTTTGCCCGCGCGATCGACACCGACAAGACCGGGCTTGCGCATGTACTGGAGCAGGCGCACGCCTTCGACGGCACCGCGCTCACGGAGATCTACCAGAACTGTATCGTCTACAACAAAGACGTCTACGCATCGTTTACGGACAGGAAGACGGCTGCCGAAACGCAGCTGCACTTACGCCACGGCGAGCCGATGTTATTCGGCAAGGACTCGGAACACGGCATCGCGTTCGACAACGAGCGCTATGCGCTGAAGATCGTCGATTCGAGTACGGCCCCCGACGATGTGCTCATTCACGATGAGACGAATGACGTCATCGCGCGCCTGCTGATCGCGCTGGAAGCGCCGGTCGCGCTGGGTGTCATCTACCGCAATCCGGCGACCGCCTACGAGACGGCGTTCTACGCCCACCACCCGACCGGCATGGCCCGACGGCGATCGGTTGCCGACGTCATCGCCGGGCCCAACAGCTGGCAGGTTGAGTAGCCTTTACTCGGGCAGCAGCGTGTAGTGGCGGTCGTCAACGACGGCCCGGCCATCTTCGACCAGCTTGATGAGGTGCGCGAGCAGAGAGCGCTCTGCCCAGCCATACAGGTGTTCGGGAACGTCCTGGTAAACCACAGGCACCAGGTCAGCGGCCGTCGCATTCGGCTGCGTTGCCAGCGCGGCCTGCACCTTTGCTTCACGGGCGAGACGGTGATCGATGATCCAGTCGATGACAGCCGTCGGGTCAGTGATGCGCTCGCCGTGGCCCGGCAGCAACGCGTCCGGGCGAAGGTCCCGTACCCGCGCGAGTGACGACAGATAGTCGCGCATGTTGCCGTCCGGCGGGTTGATGACGACGGTCGAACCGTCGGTAACGTGATCGCCGGTGACGATCGAGTTGCTGGCCTCGTGCAGGTAGCACAGGTGGTTGGACGCATGCCCCGGCGTGTGTATTGCGACCAGTCGAAACTCGTCCGTCTCGAGGACGTCGCCGTCACCCAGCACGCGTGTTGGTGTGAACGTCTGGTCCTGGTGCGCCGTCGGCGGTGGTGGCATTCCGAGCAGCTCGGCTCCGCAGGCGTCGGCGAGGGCCCGCGCGGCCGGCGAGTGGTCCGGGTGAGTGTGCGTAACCAGCACCCAGTCAATCTGCGAGGCGAGCTTGCGGATGCGATCCATATGCTCGGGAATGACGGGGCCGGGATCGACGACTGCCACCGCGTCCTCTCCAAACAGGTAGGTGTTGGTGCCGGGCCCGGTCATCATCGACGGGTTGGGCGCCAGCACACGGCGCACGCCCGCTGACAGCTGCACGACCGTTTTCATGCCTGCTGGCCGCCTCGCGCCACGGCCTCGAGAACGGCGCGCTCCTCCGGTAACTCCGGAAAGATGCACGGCACGCCCCGGTTCGCCTGGCAGCGAGCCCACTGCATCAGGGCCTGGATAGTCTTGTGGCCGGCGAGTCCCTGCAATGTAATCCGCGTCGGGAAGTGCAGCTCGATCCGGCCCTCGTCGGCTAGCTCGAGCGCGTGGCGAGCACTGAGCCAGCGACAATCGAGCACTTCACCGCCACAGGCTTCTGGCTCGGTGCGGCCTTCATACTCGGCGATGAAGAAACGTGTGGAATATCGCTTTGGCAACGTTCTAGGCGTTATCCAGTAGCTGACGTAGCACAGCGCGGACAGCGACAGTTTGATGTCTCGCTCCGCGACGACCTCGGCCCACGGCCGGCCGCCATCGAGCAGGCTGGAACGCAGCGCCGGGGCATCGGGCGTCTCGTCATCGGCAAGCAGAATTCCCGTCTCCTCGAACAGTTCGCGAATCGCGGCGGAGTAATACGCCAGCCCTCCGGCATCGACAGCCAGCGTTTCGTTGGCTGCTTCCGCACTCAGCGCGCCACAGCGCGCCGCCGCGGCCTCATCGTCTGCATCCAGCACGCCGCCCGGGAAGACCCATGCACCACCGAAGGACGACGATGCGTGGCGCTTGACCATCAGCAGCTCCGGCTCGTTCTCGGTGGCCCTGGCCAGTATCACCGTGGACGACGGCCTGGCTTCAGCGGTGTCACTCATCGGGCGACGGTGATCCGGTCTCGACGAACCTGGCCAGTCGCTTCAACGCCTCCCCGATGACGCGATCAACCGGTCCGGACAGTTCCTGCATGCCGTTCTTTGCATAGCCGCCAACCGCGTAGGTAAAGCGGACGCGCGTACCACCGTCGATCGCTTCGAATTCCCACGTCATGTTGCCATCGACGCCCATGACGCCGAGCGGACCCAGGCCTCCGGTCATTCTGAGCAGGCTTTGCGGGCTGACTGCCGTCACGGTCAGGTGCACGATGCCCGCATCATCGCCCAGAGACTCACAAAAACAGCCCTGCGGCCAGGCCTCGATCGACATCCGGGACGCGTCTCCCGACAAGGTGTGATCGGGATCCCACCACGCGGCGACTTGCCGGATGGCGGCGATCCACGTTTCTGTTGGCGTCGCGGCAATCACGACCTGGTTAACGCTCGTGAATCCGTTGTCGGCCGAATCGGTCACGTCGGCATGGGCCGGCAGCGCAGCTAAGGCAAGCAGGGAAAGGAAGATCAGGTGGCGCACGGTTACCCCGGGTTGGCGTCTCCTGTCACTTTATCAGGTTGCCGTTTAGAATAGCGACAGATACAGAAACAAGGCGCTGATCAACGCGGCACCGAAATACAGTCGTCTGAACACACTCATCTTTGTCTCCTGATTCATGGCTTCAGTGTGCGGGTGGCTGCCTTAACGCAAGCTGAAGACGCATTGAAGTCGGAGATTCCGGCGCAATCATTACCCGATGGCTACAGACGCGCAGAGACTACAATCCTTTATTGAGCGACACGGGCCGGTCGCAATGCTGGGCGGTGCCGGCGTCAGCACCGCGTCCGGCATCCCTGACTACAGGGATGAGGACGGCAACTGGAAAAATGCCCAGCCCGTTCAATACGGTGACTTTGTCGGCAACGTGTCGACGCGGCAGCGTTACTGGGCCAGGAGCTACGCCGGATGGAAGCGGATCGCGACAGCGGCGCCGAATGAGGCCCACCGGGCGCTCGCCTCTCTCGAACGCCGCGGCCACATCGACACACTGATTACGCAGAACGTGGACTGCCTGCATCAGCGGGCGGGCAGCGAGCGCGTCGTTGACCTGCACGGCCGGCTCGACCGCGTCATCTGCCTGGACTGCAAGACGCCGATGTCGCGCGAGCGCTGGCAGCGGGAGCTGGCCGCGGCGAACCCGGATTGGGACGCCAGCGTCGATTACTACAAGCCCGATGGCGACGCGCAGCTGAGCCAGGCCGACATCGAGCAGTTCAGCGTGCCCGAATGCTCTGCCTGTGGCGGCAGAATGAAGCCCGACGTCGTGTTTTTCGGGGAGAACGTACCGAAGGAACGCGTCCGCGAGGCGATGGACAGTATCGAGAGAACGACGGCGCTGGTGGTTGTCGGATCATCGCTGATGGTTTTCTCGGGCTATCGTTTCGCCCGGCGCGCCAGCGAGCTTGGGAAACCGATCTGCATCCTGAATCGCGGCAGGACGCGCGCTGACGATCTCGCGACGCTGAAGATCGAGACTGACATCGGGCGCACACTGAGCGCGCTGGACAGCGACCTGAGCAATGCATGAAGACCTCCGCGTGGTCTTTGAGAGCAGGAACCGCAGAGCCTGCGCAGATCGATCGCTCGTCCTGAGCGCGGCTGGAATCCCACACCAGGTCGTTAATGACGACGGCGGTTCTGCCATCGTGGTTCCCGCCGAGATGTCGGGACGGGCGGCCGAAGAGTTGCGACTGTACGACGAGGAAAACCCGCCGCAGCGACCGAAGCCCGCCGTCAACCTCGAGACCATGGACCCGGTGCCGGGCGTCGTCGCGTATCTGCTCGTTATCGTCGGCGTCGCCTGGCTGGATGCCGCCGGCGCATTCGGTGAGATCTGGCGCAACGTCGGGCGCATCGACGGCGAGCTTTACCGCGACGGTGAATGGTGGCGGGCCGTTACGGCGCTGACGCTGCACGGCGGCCTGCAACACCTCGCGGGGAACATCGTCTTCGGCGCGCTGTTCGGTACGTTCGCCGGCCGCTTCGTCGGTTCGGGTGTTGCATGGTTGACCATCCTGTTATGCGCGGCACTCGGCAACAGTATGAACACGCTGCTCCTGGAGGCAACGCATCGTTCGATCGGCGCATCTACGGCCGTGTTTGCAGCGCTCGGGCTTGCGTCGGGTTTCGCCTGGCGCGCACGCGTGTTTCGCGATGAGCGATGGACCTATCGCGTCGGTCCGATCGTCGGTGGGCTGGCGCTGCTGGCATTCACCGGAACCGGAGACAGCAACACCGATATCGGTGCGCACCTGATGGGCTTTGTCGCGGGATTCGGTGGCGGCGTGTACCTGACCCGATTGAGGAAGCGCCTGCACAGCGACGACCTGCAGCGAGGCGCCGGGGCTTTAGCCATCGGGATCATCACGCTGTGCTGGATAATCGCGCTCTCGTCCTGACATTCCCGTGACTTCAGGTAGAATCGCTGCCGGAGTCACTCGACAGTCTGCGCATGAAGAAAGTTCTACTGTTCCTGTTACTGCTGGGCGTGGTGCTGGCCGCGGTGTTGCGTGTCCGCTACGGCGGCGGCGAGCCGTTTGTCGCCAGGACCTCGACGCCACTGCTCGATGCCTCGAGCGTCGAACTCGTTCTGAGCTATCCGGAACCCATCGGCAACGTGGCGGTGAACCGCGACGGTCGGCTGTTTTTCACGGTGCATCCGGAGAGTCGCCCGTCCGGCAATAAACTGCTCGAGTACGTCGAAGGGGCCGCGGTGCCGTTCCCCGACAACACCGCGCAGCAGCAGCTCTTCGACACGGTACTCGGCGTGGTTGTCGATTCGAACAACCGGCTGTGGACGATCGATCACGGGAATCACGGCCTCAGGGTGCCGCGAATCGTCGGCATCGACCTGGAGAACGACGAAATACTGCGCAATCAGCCTCTCGACGAGTCGATCGCGCCGAAAGGATCGTTCCTGCAGGACCTGCAGGTCAGCCGTGACGGCAAGACCATCGTGATCGCCGACGCGAGCTTCTGGCGCAAACGCCCGGCGATCGTCGTTTATGACGTCAAGACGGGTGAAGCAAGACGCGTACTGGAGGGCGACGTGTCAGTCTCCGGCGAGAACTACACGATCACCAGCGAGGGCCGGACGATGAGCTTTCTGGGCGGGCTGTTGAGCCTTCGCGGCGGCATAGACGGCATCGCACTGGACGATGAGTGGCTCTATTACGGCGCGCTCAGCGGCGCATCGCTGTACCGCGTAAAGCTTGAAGATCTTCGCAACAGGTCCCTGCCGGACTCCCAGCTCGCGGCCCGGGTCGAGCGCGTCAGCGACAAGCCATTGAGCGACGGCATGAGCATAGACCTCGACGGTCAGGTCTACGTGACCGACGTCGAAAACAACGCGGTGTTCGTCGTCGACCGGGACAAGCGCCTGAAAACACTGGTGCAGGACGAGCGCATTCGCTGGCCGGACGCGCTGTCGTTCGGCCCGGATGGCTGGTTGTACGTTGCCGACAGCGCGCTGTCGGAAGTAGTGTTTCGCTCACACGGACACATGCAGGCCAACCAGCCCTACAGCATATTCAGGCTTCGCCCCGGCGCAGAGGGTGTCCCCGGCCAGTAAGCCGGCCCACAATTAACAAGCTCAGCCGATGAGGGACGTGTTTCTGTTTGCCACCCTCGTGCTGATCTGGGGATCCACGTTCGCCGCGATCCCGTTCCAGCTCGGGGTTGTCGCGGTCGAATGGTCAGTGGCTTACCGGTTCGGCATCGCAGCTGTCGCCCTCGCCCTGTACGCCGTGCTGTCCGGTCGATCCCTGCTGCTGCCGCGGGCATCCCTCCCTTTCGTTTTTCTGCAGGGCATCCTGCTATTCTCCCTGAACTACTTCCTTGTTTACTACGCCAGCGCCTACATCACGACCGGGCTCATCGCTGTGCTGTTCAGCCTGATCATCCTGTCGAACGCGGGGTTCGAGCGGCTGTTCTTCAATACGAGGATCGACGCAAGATTCGTCGTGGCCGCCGCGCTCGGCGTGACGGGGATCGCGTGCGTCTTCTGGCCAGAGGTCAGCGAACTGAGCTTCGAGGACACGGCCATACTCGGCATTGCGCTGACCATGGGCTCTGTCTTGAGCGCGTCACTCGGCAACATGACCGCGACGCTCAACACACGCCGACAATTGCCCGTCGTCGCGCTGAACACCTACGCGATGGGCTTCGCAACGGTATTCAGCAGCGTCGTGGCGCTGGTGCTTGGGCGGCCGTTGGGCTTCTCGCTGGACGTGGGCTACGTGCTGTCGCTCGCTTACCTGTCCGTTTTCGGCTCGGCCGTCGCATTCGGCTGCTATCTCGCGCTCATCCGCAGCATCGGGCCATCTCGGGCCGCCTACAGCTCCGTCTTGTTCCCAATCGTGGCATTGTTCCTGTCGACCTTGATTGAAGACTACGAATGGACGACGATTGCGGCCGTGGGGGTAGCACTCGCCCTGCTGGGCAACTACGTACTTCTCAGCAAACCAAGAAAAACGAAAGAGGATGGTCAATAAAATGGAATCCGTAACGCAAGCCGTCGGCGGCATCGACACCGGCGAGATTCTGACAATGCTGCAAACAACAGGCGTCGAATTCGGCATCAACCTGGTTACCGCGGCACTGATATTTTTCATCGGTAAGTGGGTCGTTGGCCTGGTCGTCAAGGCGGTCGCGGGCATGATGCAGAAAGGCGGCATCGACGCGACGCTGGAGCGCTTCATCTGCAACCTGGTGCGCATCGCGTTGATGGTTGTCGTCATCATAGCGGCCATAGGACAGCTCGGCGTCCAGACGACGTCGCTACTGGCGGTCATGGGTGCTGCCGGCCTCGCCGTCGGCCTGGCCCTGCAGGGGTCGCTGTCAAACTTCGCCGCCGGCGTCCTGATCGTCCTGTTCAGGCCTTACAAGGTTGGCGATTTTGTCGAAGCCGCCGGTGTTGCAGGCGTCATTGAAGAAGTGCAGATCCTGACGACGGTCATGAAGACCGGAGACAACAAACGCATCATCGTGCCGAACTCGCAGATCATGGGCAGCATCATCACGAACTATTCGGCGAACGATACGCGGCGCGTCGACCTGACGTTCGGCGTCAGCTATGACGATGACATCGACAAAGTGCACAAGGAGCTGCGCGCGCTCGTCGATGCCGACGACCGCATCCTCAAGGATCCGGAGGTGACCATCAAGGTACAGGCGCTCGCGGACAGCAGCGTGAACTTCATCGTCCGGCCGTGGGTGAACTCCGGCGACTACTGGGGCGTCTACTTCGACCTGACGGAACAGGTGAAGAAGCGCTTCGATGAAGTCGGCATATCGTTCCCGTTCCCGCAGCAGGACGTACACCTGCACAAGGCCTACGACGACTGATCGACGTGGCGGGCTGCGGCGTCCCCGCAGCTCGCCCGACCCAACTACCTCAGCGAATCTTCGGGTTGGGTCGGTAAGACCTTCGTCCGTGCGAGGGATGTTCGTGGATCGTTGAGATACTCGGGCTAGCGGCCCATGTTCCTCGCCAGCGTCTCGATCTGCTCGAGCTGACGCTCACCGGGCAGTGCCATCCTCTGCAACTCGTCAACAGCGACGCCAAGCTCATGCGACGCGGCGTCGAGGTCGAACCGATGGTGCTCGTCAATCTCGAGGTTGCCGACCGCGGATGCGGCCGAGATCAGGATCAGGCCGAGCCGGCTGCTCGCAATCATCTTCGGATCGCTGCGACATTCGAAGGCGTCGCAGAGCTTCTCGGGCAATCCCCACTGTCTCGCCAGCTGGACGGTCGCGTCTCGATGACTGAGCCCGATCCGGTCGGCGAGCACCTGGTCGAACTTCTCATGCCGCGCCCGGTGTTCTTCCAGTACCGCCTGGGTGTCTGCCGGCGCCACGCAAGCGAGTGCCATCAGACCCAGGTTGTGACACAGACCGGCCAGGTAGGACAGCCGCTTCTCGTGGTCCGATAGCTCCGGATCCTTCATCGCGATCTTCTTGCAGCACTGAGCCGTCATCAGAGACTCGCGCCAGAATCGCTCCGCGTCGAAGGCCGAGCATCCGCCGTTCTGCAGTGAATGCTGCATCGCCATCGCGAGTACCAGGGACCGCACGGTCTCGACGCCGATCACGCGAGCGACCGCGTCCTGGATGTTGTCGACCGGCTCGGGGATCCCGTAGTAAGCACTGTTCGCGAGCCCGATCAGCTTGGCGCCGATCGCCGCGTCGTCACCCACGATCGCCGTAATCTGGTCCGCGTCGACGAACTCGTCGGCAAACGTGCTCAGCGCCTGCTGCGCCGTTGCCGGCAGCGGCGGCAGCGCTTTGATCGATGCAAGGATTTTTGTTCTCTTTTCTGCCATGTCCATAGATTATCCAGCCAGCTGAATGATGTTGGCTTCGTCCCTTCGTTCCGGGAACTTGGGCGCCAATACATAGGGTTTTGCGATACCGAAGCCCTGCACGTAATCGACGCCGAGGTCCTCCACGGTCTTCCTGACCGCCTCGTTCTCGACATACTCCGCGACCGTCGCGATACCACGCGAGTGTGCGATGTCGATGATCGACTTGACGAAGATGCGGTTCGTCGAATCCTGGTCCAGGTCCTTGATGAACATGCCGTCGATTTTCAGCATGTCGATCGGCAGGTGCTTCAGGTGGCCGAAGGACGACAGTCCACTGCCAAAGTCGTCGAGCGCCATCTGGCAGCCCATTTCCCGCAATTCGCCCATGAGGCGACCCGCGGCATTGACGTTCCTGATGACCGCAGTCTCGGTGACCTCGAAGTTGATCGTACCCGGCGGTAACGGAGCCTTTAGCACCGCCTCTTTCAGGGTTTTCGCGAAGCGCTCGTCGCCAATGCTATTGCCGGACAGGTTCACCCAGTAGCGGACATCGCTGGCCTGGAACGCGTGATGGACGAACAACATGTCGAGGAGCCTGGTAATCACCCACTCGTCCAGCTCTACGTTCAGGCCATACCGCTCCGCCGCCGGCAGGAAAGCGCCCGGCGGTATCAGGCGCTTCTGGTCGGGGTCGCGGAGGCGCAACAGGACCTCGACCATCTCCGGAGCGTCCGGTCTCGGCGTCGTCGGTTGTATCGCCTGCCCGTAGATGGCGAATCGGTTATTGTCCATCGCATCGCGCAGACGCTGGACCCAGCGAATCTGTCGGCGATGCCGACGCGCGTCGCTCTTGCCTTCGCTGACCATCTGCACGCAATTGCGGCCGGCCTCCTTCGCCGCATAGCAGGCCGCGTCAGCCAGCTGCTGGATCTCATTGACGTCGCCAAGCGCCGGGTCGAGCGGTACGGCGCCGACGCTGACGCCGACGCGATAGGTTTCGGACCCCCACACGAAGCGCAGGCTGTCGATGTTCGACCGGATCGTCTCGGCGATGCGTTTCGCGACGTCCGCCGGGCACTGTTTCAGCACGATGCCGAATTCGTCCCCGCCCAGCCTGCAGACGACATCGTCGGATCGCACGCAGTCGGTGATGAGCTCGCTGACGCGCTTGAGCAGCTGGTCGCCCGCCGCATGCCCGGACGTGTCGTTAATGACCTTGAACTGGTCGAGGTCCATGAACAGGAGGAAGCTGTTGCGTTGGCCCTTGTCGCTGTCTTCCCAGGCCTTCTCGATTTCTCGGTTGAACGCACGCCGGTTCATCAGCCCCGTCAGCTCGTCATAGCTTGCCTGGTACTCGAGCCGTGTATTCAACGTCTGTGACTCGGTGACGTCCTGGACCTGGACGACGATGTATTCGATGCCGCCTTCGCCGCCCAGCACCGGCGACAGGCTGATCGCCGCAATCATGTCGCTGTCATCTGCGGTCTGGCACTGCAGCTGCTGAGAGACCGGTTCCGGATTCTCGTGGAACGCCGCGATCTGCTCTTCGAAGGCGGCGATGTCTTCGTCGTCGAGAATGTCCCGCAAGTCAAAGAAGATTCCGCCGTTCTCGTTCGGAAAGAAGCTCCTGAGTGCCGGATTCGCGTCGAAGACGAAGCCTTCCGCATCCATCAGGCCCATGCCGATGGGCGCATTCTCGAAGGCGTTCCTGAACTTCGCTTCGGCGGCGGCGTGTTTGACCGTGAGCTTGTGACGCTCGGACACCTCTTTGAGCAGCGCCTGGTTCGCGTCGGCGAGCTGACGATAGTCGAGACGAAGTTGCGCCATGACCGGCTGGAAGACCAGCCAGCCAACCAGCAACAGGCTCAAGAGGATGGCGACAATGATCGAATAGCTGATGATGCTGAGCTTGTCTAACTGGGCGGCCAGCGCTTCTTCGTAGATGCCCAGGATCTCGTCCAGCGCCTGAAGCAGCGCAGCTGCCTCCTCAGCATCGATACTTGCTTCCGCACTCGAATCGAAGGAGTCGCGTATCAGCTGGCGATCCACCTGCTCGATGTGATTGCGCAGCCGTCTGTCAATCGTCAGGGGCGCCTGGAAATACGCTACCTCGAGCTCGTCGGACCAGTTGCCGGACATCCCCGCACCGCGGTCGGCGATCAGCGCCTCGTGGTTCCTTAAGAGCTGGTTCCTCGTCTGCTGCAGCGCCTCGATATGTTCGACATAGGCTGCGTAGAACGTCTGCGCGCGAGCGGCATCGGCAAATGCGATCGACTGGGCCATCAGCGAGCGCTGTTCCGCGGCCAGTCGGATCATCGGGCCATGCCCGTAGGCGCCCGAGAAGGCCGTTCTTTCGACAATCAGGCCGGCGACGCACAGCATGACGACGGCGACGACCGCGACGATGTAGCGTCGCCTTATCTGCTTTTCAGAAAACTGCCCAGCCGCCTGCACTTCCAGACTCCGTAGATCCACTAACAAAAGATCGGCCGTGAACCCGAAAGCTTGAGGATTTTAGCCCTAATTGGCCGTTTTTCGCCCTTTGGGAGGCTCGATTGGCCGCTGCGGCGTGCCAGGCGGGAACGAGTCAACCGTTCCGGCTGTCGAACGTTTATGTGAATGTGTACCGGCGAGGAAGATCGAGCCGGCCGGTGCGTTATCGCCCGCGATAGTGCAACATGGAGCCTTGCTATCATGAAACTGCGAAACACGATGCCCTCGAGAATCCTTCCTGTGCTGGCCCTGGCGCTGCTTGCTGGCTGCGCCGCGAATCCCGACCCGATCATCGACACGAAAGGCGTCGACAAGGCCCGCCTCGCGGAGGACTGGCAGGAGTGCGAGCAGTTCAGCAAGGAAGTTAACGTCCCGACCGGCGTCGCTAAGGGCGCGGGCCTCGGCGCCGCGGTCGGCGCGGCCGCCGGCGCCATCCGCGGAGACGTGTCCCAATCGGCCGGCTGGGGGGCGCTGTATGGCGGTACGCGCTCAGGGCTGGATGGCGACAAGGAACAATCGAAGGTCTTCAAGCGCTGCATGAAAGGACGCGGCTACAGAGTACTGAACTAGCGCTGACAGCCCGGCTCCGGCGGGCGATTGACCCGAATTCCCACCTGAAGTACTGTTTATCCATACAGTAACCCAGGTGATTGAATGTCCACGAGCACAGTACATAGGGGTCGAGGCGCCGTTTCTGCGCCCGATGGGCGTTTCGCGCGCCAAACCGTAGAAGCTGAGCCGGGCGCAGAAGCCATCGAGTCCGCGCCTGAAACGGTGCTCCGCGCCATGCGTGCTGAGCGCATCATTGCGACGAACGATTCACCCGATGTTCCGTTCAACCGGTCGATCAACCCCTACCAGGGCTGCGAGCACGGCTGCATCTACTGCTACGCCCGGCCCTCCCACAGCTACCTGGACCTGTCGCCCGGCATCGACTTTGAAACCAGGATCTTCTACAAGCCCAACGCGGCCACCCGTCTGCTGGACGCGTGGGAGAAGCCGGGCTACGAGGTCGAGCCGATCACGCTGGGAGCGAATACGGATCCGTACCAACCGGCGGAAAAAAAGACGCGGGTTACGCGCGAACTGATCGAGCTTTTCGACCGGCATCAGCATCCGGTCTCGATCATCACGAAGGGCACGCTGATCGAGCGTGACATCGATCTGCTCGAGCGACTCGCCAGCAAACAGCTATGCTCCGTTGCCGTCAGCCTGCCCACGATGGACGACCCGCTGAAACGGATCATGGAGCCACGCGTGTCTTCCGCCAAGTCGAGGCTGAAAACCATACGCCGACTGGTCGACGCGGGGATCCCGACGCACGCGTTGATGGCCCCGATCATTCCAGCCATTAACGATCGAGAAATCGAGTCGCTGGTCGACGCGGCCGCCGATGCCGGTGTGATCAGCGCTTCATACATCTTCCTGCGGTTGCCGCACGAGGTTAAAGCTATCTTCGGCGACTGGCTGTGCGAACACTTCCCCGATCGGGCGGAACACGTCATGAGTCTCGTCCGCGAGGCCAGCGGCGGCAAAGACTACGATCACCGATACGGACGGCGGCAAACCGGTAGCGGAGCCTACGCTGACATGCTGGGCGCGCGCTTTAAAGCTGCGTGCCGTAAGCGTGGCCTCATCGCCGGGGAATACCAGCAGGCGCTCG
Organism: Woeseiaceae bacterium; assembly: GCA_030066655.1. Lineage (GTDB taxonomy): Bacteria > Pseudomonadota > Gammaproteobacteria > Steroidobacterales > Woeseiaceae > UBA1847. The sequence continues at coordinate 23,251 of JASJBE010000009.1, forward strand.
ACTGCAGCCGGTTTATCAAGCCCGGCGCGCAGCAGTTGGGCCTGGGGTTCTGAGCTCCGGCGGCTACCGGGGTCGCGATCGGGAAACGGTTTTATTTTGTAACAAGCCTGGACGTAGTCGCCTCGTTGCTATCGAACGCCGTTTAGTGGCGGTATAGTGGTTTGGACGGCAGGTCGCGCGATCAGAACCTTCGTGAAACCTGTTTGTCTTAGTACTGGATGCCGGACGACACGGCAACTCGAGAAAGAGCAACATGAGTCAAAAGGGAAGATTGAATCCGGTCCTGTTAGGCGTTGCGATCCTCGCATCGCCCGCCTTCGCGCAGGATGCACCGTCCGTCACCGACTCGAACCAGCCCGTTACTGACGACGAGGTCCGTGAGATTTCGGCGCAGCCTGCCACCGACACGCTGGACGTAGCCGACGTTGATACCGGCCCGCGCCAGGCGGAGCCGACGCTAGATCAGGTCGTCGAGGTGGCGGAAGACGCGCCTGCCGAGCCGATCGAGGAAGTCACCGACGAGGAGCTGCTGCAACAGGCATTTCTTCGCTATCGCGAGCTCATGGACGACGGCATCTTCGATGAGGCCGACAACGCCGCAAAGCGCGTCGTCGAGCTGGCTATCCGCGTTAGCGGTCCGAATTCGACCGAGACCGCGCGTGCTCTGACCAATCTCGGCATCGTGCAGCACAGCAATGGCCAGTATGACGCTGCGCAACAGAACTTCCAGTCGGCGATCGACATCATCGAAGAGCGGGAAGACCGGCTGAACAAGATGCTCATCAACCCATTGCGAGGGATTGGCGCCGCCCAGCTCGAAGGTGGCCGCCCCGATCTCGCCACGGAGACGTTTGCTCGTGCTGTGCATATCACCCACGTCAATGAGGGCCCGCACAACATGGAACAGATCGAGCTGCTGGAGACGCTGGCCGAGACGCAGCTCAGGATGGGAATGACGCAGGAAGCCAAGGAAGTTCACGACTCGATCCACGCATTGAACGTGCGCCACTTCCGACAAAACCCGATCGACATGATCCCGTCGCTGATGCGTCGCGCGAGTTGGCAGCATCGTACTGGCTACATCATTGACGAGCGTGCGACGTATCGCAGGATTATTCGAATCATTGAGCGTGAAGCCGGCAAGTTGGACACGCGCCTCATTGACCCGCTGACGAGACTCGGCCGCTCGTATTTCTTCCTGGACCGGTCAGGCGCCGATCCGCTGAATCAGCCAAGCCTGAGCGCCGGCGAAATCCACTTCAAGCGAGCGCTGCGTATCGCCCGCGAGAGCGAACAGAGCAACTGGGAGACCGAGTCCGACGCACTGGTGGCGCTGGGCGACTTCTACCTGATGCAGGGAAGTATCCTGCGCGCCCGCTCACAGTACAACGACGCCTGGGAGCTGATGTCCGCCGAGCCGGAGAGGCTCGATCGACGCGCAAACACGCTCGGCAGGATCAAGCCGCTGCGCCGCAATGTCCTGCCGACGTACGCGGGTCAGGCGACACGCTCAGACAGACTCAACCCCGATGAGATCCTGGCCGAAGGCCAGGTAACCGTCTCGTACAGGGTCTCCGAACGCGGCCGCGTAACGGGCTTCAAAATTGCCGAGGCGAACCCGGCCGAGTTTCTCGAGATTCAGCGTCAGGTCCAGCGAGAAGTTCGTTCACGGGTTTTCAGGCCGATGTTTGTCGAAGGTGAGCCTGTAACGACGGATAACCTGACGTATACTCACACGTTCTTCTATCGCAAGTCTGAGCTGGACGCGCTCCGCGAGACGAAGGCCGCCGGTGGAACCGAGGTCATAGAAGAAACCTAGCGACTGACCTGAGGAGGAAACTGAGATCCTCTTTCGCACCATCAGGTACGTGGCCGCGGCATTGATATTCGCCGCCGCCAGCAGCTCCGCAGACAGCTGCAAGGATGAATGGTTCTGCGTCGACGCCATAAACCAGGATGGCGCCATAGAGCTCCGTGCCAAGAACCTCAGGAACTACCCCATAACGTTTACGCTTCGTGTCAAAAGCGAAGACATGCACATCGACGGGCCTGAAACCGTGACGCTGACGCTGGCTCCGCGACAGTCCGAGTCGGTCGTTACCCTGAACGCGGCGGGCGGTGGCCGAACCGGCAGTTACGACTACTTCTACGAATGGGCCGTCGGCGACAAGGACGCCCAGCATGATGACGATCATGTCTATGCGCTGCCCTATGAGCCAGGCAAATCCTATCGCGTTCTCCAGGGCTACGGCTCCCGCTTCAGTCACACCGGGCTGGAGGAGTTCGCCATCGACTTCGACATGCCGGAGGGCACTCCCGTCCATGCCGCCCGCGCCGGTATCGTCGCCCGGGTAGTCGAGTCTCACACGCGTGGCTGTTGGGATCGCGGATGCGGAAAGTTCGCCAATTTCATCGTGGTGTTGCATGAAGACGGAACGACCGGCGAGTACTACCACCTTGAAAAAGACGGTTCCGCCGTCAGTGTAGGACAACGTGTGGAGCGGGGTCAGCTGATCGGCTATTCCGGAAACACCGGTCATTCGACCATGCCTCACCTGCACTTCGCCGTGTACAGGGCGACCGAGTGGGGCAACACACAATCGATCCCTGTCCTGTTCGACAGTGCCCAGGGAACCATTCATCGGCCGCGACGCGGCGGTCGCTACGAAGCGAAATAGACACATGTTCAAGAAGAATCTCGCGCTGCCAACGGCGGACAGTGCTCTGCCGGGCCGTGACGCAGCACTGACGGTCAGTAATCAGCATTACGTCAATGGAAATGCGATTAAGCCACCGTTTCCCGATGCCCTCGAGACCGCCGTCTTCGGTCTCGGTTGCTTCTGGGGCGCAGAGCGTAAGTTCTGGGAGCTTACCGGCGTCTACTCGACCGCCGTCGGTTATGCCGGAGGCTTCACAAAGAACCCGACCTATGAAGAAGTCTGCAGCGGCCGAACCGGGCACAGCGAGGTGGTCCTCGTCGTTTTCGATCCCGGGCAAATCAGCTACGAGGAACTGCTCCGTACGTTCTGGGAGAGCCATGATCCGACACAGGGCATGCGCCAGGGCAACGACATCGGCACGCAGTATCGCTCTGCCATCTACACGACCAACGATGCGCAGATGACCGCCGCCCAGCAGTCCAGACACGCGTACCAGGAACAACTGTCCAGCGCCGGCTACGGATCGATTACCACCGAATTAGCGACGGCCGGTCACTTCTACTACGCTGAGGAGTATCATCAGCAGTACCTTGCCAAGAACCCCGGGGGGTATTGCGGCATCGGCGGCACGGGCGTCACTTGTCCAATCGGACTTGCCGTCTAGCCGGCCACACTCGCTTTTCTTGAAAGGACAGAGCACTTGGCAAAATCAAAGACCAGAAAGCCGCGCAAGCCGAGTCGCGCGCAGGCTGAAGAGGCCGTCAGAACCCTGTTGCTGTGGGCTGGCGAGGACACGCGACGTGAAGGCTTGCTGGACACGCCCAAACGCGTAGCCAAAGCTTACGAGGACTGGTTCAGCGGCTACAAGGACGATCCGATTGAATTTCTGAAACGGACGTTCGAGGAAGTCGAGGGCTACGACGAGATGATCGTGCTTCGTGACATCGAATTCGAATCGCATTGCGAACATCACATGGCGCCGATCATTGGCAAAGCGCACGTTGGCTACCTGCCGGAGAACAAGGTGGTCGGTATCTCGAAGCTGGCAAGGGTCGTCGAAGCGTTCGCGCGCCGTTTCCAGGTTCAGGAAAAAATGACCGCGCAGATTGCGAACTGCATCAACGACGTGCTCGCACCGAGAGGCGTTGCCGTCGTTGTCGAAGCCGCTCATCAGTGCATGACGACCAGGGGCGTGCACAAGAGCGGCGTGTCAATGGTAACGAGCCAGATGCTCGGCGCGTTTCGCAACAATGCAAAAACCCGCTCAGAGTTTCTGCGCATGATCGACAACGGCCGGTAACTCAAGCGGTCTATCGAGGACTCAGACGAAAAAAGGCGACCCGCAGGGCGCTTTTTTTTGGATCGGGGTTATGCGTCAGAGGCCGAGTTCAGCCACGCCCTGCCTGAACGTGATGTCTACCGGGATATTCGCCTGCGTCAGGCGGTCGAGATCTGCCTGCAGTTCCGCGCCGATCACGCCTTTGGACTCGGTCAGCTCGCTCGCAGCATCGTAATCGCCGTCGCCCTGCAGCGTTAGTATCAGGCGCGACAGATCCTCGATCGCCTGCTGCATAGCCTCGAAATCGACCGCGTACTTGCCGGTCTCCGCGTCCCGAACGAAGGCGCCATTCTCCATAAAGAAATTGAAGCGCACCATGTTTGCCTGACCATGCGCGCTGCTCGCCCCGAACCTGACGGAACGAAAGATGCCAGCCATGAACGTCACGTAGTAGTCCATCAGCTCGACGTCCCCGAGCTCGCCGGCGTCATGTAGCGCGGTAATCATGTACAGGCCGAGCACATCGGCCTTTCCCTCCTCGATGCTGGAGGCGAGATCCTTCAGTGCCTCGCGCACGGTGCCACGGTCATTGATCGTATTCTTGATGCCAAGCCCGTGAGCGACCTCATGGAACATCGTGTTGGAAAAGAACGCGTCGAAGGTGACGTGCTGACGCTGGCCGTCGTCGACGAGGACGTCTGCAATCGGGTCGAGGATTCTTTCGAACTTCGCCTGCATCGCGTTCTTCAGTTGCAGCCTGCGCGTTCCTTTTTCAAGCTGCACCTGTTCGTCGTTGGGCAGATTGATGGCGATCGTCTTGGATCCGGCATTGCTGTGGCCCGCATAGTAGATGACGTCATAGGCATTCAGTTCCGAGTCCGTCCCGGGCGTCTCCCACTTGTATTCGTCCGGCACCGGAAGGCCCTCCTGGAGCTCCGGGAGAAACTCGGAGAAACGCGACAGCCTTTCGCTCCAGTCGAGATCCTTGATCAACACGTAGGACTCGTAGGCGTTGCGATAGCCGAACAACCGGTCTTCGTAAGACTCGATTGGCCCGATGACGACGTCGACCTCGTTATCCCTGACGTCCAGCCAGAACCGGTCGCTGGTCTGGAAGTCGTCACTGATCAACGCAGCCGCGCGGAGCTTCAGGTAGATCGAGAAATTGGCGCTCTCGGCGAGATCTGCGGCCTCATGCAACAGCGCGGCGGCTTCCGCCAGTTCGTCCGCGTAGGCGCGGTGGTAGGGCACGAGGTCGAGCTTGCCGTCGGCATCGCGCCGCACCAGCGAGTACGCGCCATTTTTGCCCGGAAGATACGCCTGCTCGAATTCTTCTTTGGTCATGTCCGCAGGGTAGAAATTAGCGCCCGGCGGCTTCTGGCTGAACCCGCCCAGAAACGGCCGCTCGTTGTCGAGTCGATCCCACGGGCCGTAGTTCAGCTCCGCAAAGCGCCGCGCATCATCGATACCGATGCCCGCCAGCCACTCTTCGTAGTCGTCCCGGAACGCCTGGCGCCAGAAGAGGTCGTCCATGATGTCGGATGCCTCTATGAGCTTGACCACCATGGCCTTCTGGTTGTCGCTGAGCCCACTCAGGTCGGCGGTCAGTGCGAACTCGGCGTAGATGTCGGGCCTCGGCGCCGCAATCAGTGGCTTGACCTCGGCCTCCGGCTCCGGCGCTTTTTCGGCGCTGCAACCCCACACCATCGCGGTCGCGGTGAGAATGAGTAGTCCTTTCTGTGCTTTCACGCTGTCTTCCCCGGCGGGTACTGGATCAGCCCGATTATGGCACGGTGCAGCAGGCAGTCGGGCGGCGCGCTACAGGTCAACAATCTCGATGTCGCTGCTCGTGATCTGCTGGCCGAGAAACTGACCGCCGATGCGAGCGAAACGCGTGGCGCCGTCTGTCGCCAGCAGGTCCAGTCGGCCGGATTGCGTAGCCGGAGCACCGGTGCCATTGCTGTCCAGCAGCGCCTTCACGGCTTCAGCCGTTGTGCTCGCCGAATCGACGATCTTCGTGCCGGGCTCGACGACTGCCCGGATAGCCGGACGCAACAATGGAAAGTGCGTGCAGCCGAGAATCAGCGTGTCGGGCTGATTGCCGCCCGCAATGACAGGATCGAGATAACGCCTGACGATCGCGGTGGCGATCTTGCCGTCAGTCCAGCCCTCCTCGGCCAGCGCGACCAGCATTTCACAGGCGATCTCGTGAATGGCGGCGTCGGGGTCGCGACGCCTGATCGCGGCCGTGTAGGCCCCCAGTCGCACCGTCGCCTCGGTCGCAAGCACGAGATGGCGCCCCGCTGCTTGTGTCGACACGGCGGCCTGGGCGCCCGGCTCAACGACGCCGACGACCGGCAGCGGCGACAAGCGCTCCTTGAGCGCTGCCAGCGCGACGGCCGAGGCGGTATTGCAGGCGACGACGAGCAGTTTGATATCCCGATCCAGCAGGCTCTCGGTGGCCTGCAGGGCGTAACGTGATATCGACTGGGGGCTCTTGGTCCCGTAGGGAAGGCGCGCGGTATCGCCGAGGTAGACGAGATGCTCCGCGGGCAGTGCTTCTCGTAGCGCCTTTAGGACCGTGAGGCCGCCGACGCCCGAATCAAATACCCCGATCGGAGATGGACTGCTTGCTGTCATCTGCGCATTTTGCCGCAGTCAGCACGCCGACACACGGATTGTCCGAGATCCGGCGCAGGCGAGCCGAAAAACGGCGGTCAGGTTAAAACCTGAATTCAGGAGACAGACTTGACGAGAAACGGCGGGACGACGCTGGCATCGTCCTGATCAACGGTCAGCAGCGAAGTCCGGGCGTCGCGGCTTCGAAGCATCTCGCCGTAGATCGATACAACAGAGACGGCACAGCGACTGGCTTCCTTGGCCGACATCTTGCGCACCGAGGCACAGATCGCGCCTTCTCCGCTGTGCGGTTCGACACAGGTCATGCGACTCTTGAGTGACGTGAATTCGTCCTTCAGTGAGGTCGGTAACTCCTCGTCGGGAATGGCACTCAGGTTTTCCTCGAAGGCCCGTAGCAGGCGGTCTTTGACGTTTCCGTCACCTGCAAGTATGCGTACAGCCGCGTCAAAGCGGTCAAGGTGGGGGTCTGACATTCGAACTCCAGCGATTTCTTATTCTTAGCCAGCCGTGCCTCTCAAACACGGCGTCGAGCGCCCTCTGAGTCTGCTACCTCCTGTAGCGACTGCCTGGTTAGACCTGTCGAACGTCCGAGTTCGTTCAGTATGTTGCGCCCGTTTCTTATAGCAGACTTTGCGAAGCCGCCGCAAGCGGCCGGAATCTAGCCGGCTTTTCGCAGCTCGATGCGCCAGGAATCCTCCGACAGCGTCTTTTCATCGGTGAACAGCGGTGATGACTGGTCCGTTTCCCACGTGACGGCGAGCGTCTCGGTCATCAGGTACTCCCGGTGCTTCTCCAGCGCTTTTTCGATGGCCGGCGAGCCCGACACGCCGAGTACGATTCGATCTGAGACTTCCAGGCCAGCCTGCTTGCGGGAATCCTGTACCGAACGGACGACCTCGCGCGCGAGCCCCTCATCGATCAGCTCGCCGGTCAGGCTTGTATCCAGGGCCGTCAGGAAGCCTGAGTCCTCACCACAGGCAAACCCCTCGGCTGAGGAGGTTTCGATCAGCACGTCCTCTCCGTCGAGCGCCAGGACTTCACCCCCCGCGCTGATCTCGAAGCCCTTTCCCCGCGCGACGGCTCCGGCGATAGCGCCACCGTCGGCCGCATCGAGCGCCGCCCGAATCTGCGGTATCAGCTTGCCGTAGCGCTTGCCGAGCTTCGGCAGGTTCGGCTTGATCCGATAGCTGACGAGCCCGGCGTCGCGGGCGATGAATTCGACAGACTTGACGTTGAGCTCCTCGAGAATCTGGTCCTGGTGCGAGGCCAGCGCCTGCAGCGACGCGTCGTCCGGCGCGCGCAGCAGGATCCTCGACAGGGGTTGGCGTGTCCTGACACCGGACTGCGACCGGGCCGCGCGGGCCAGGCCAACGACCTTCTGTACGACGCCGGTCTCGAAGATCAGCTCGTCGTTTCGCCATGCCGGATCGACAACGGGCCACGTCGCCATGTGCACGCTGACCGGCGCGTCCGGTGTCCGGCTCCTGACGAGGTTCTGGTAGACCTCTTCAGCGAGGAACGGCACGAACGGAGCCATCAGCTTGTGCGCAGCGACGAGGCATTCGTACAAGGTCAGGTAAGCGGACTGCTTGTCCTCTGGGTCGGTCGACTTCCAGAAGCGCCGGCGGTTGCGCCGCACGTACCAGTTGCTGAGCTGGTCGACGAAGGATTCGATCGCCTCGCCCGCCGTCTTCGCGTCGAAGTCATCGAGCGCCCGGGTCACCGTCTCCACGGTCTCATGGGTCAGCGCAAGCGCCCAGCGATCGATCTCGGGCCGCTCCTCGACCGGAACCTCTTTATCGAGGTCCACATCGTCGATACGGGCATAGAGGACGAAGAACCCGTACGTGTTCCAGAACGTGTTGATAAACGAGCTGGCGACGTCCGCGACGATATCGACCGAGATGCGTTTCTGCACATCCGGCGACAGTCGCGCCAGGAAGTACCAGCGCAGCGCATCGGCGCCTACGGTATCGAACACATCGTAGGGATTGACGATGTTGCCCAGCGACTTCGACATCTTCTTGCCGTCTTTGTCGACGATGTGGCTTAAGCAGATGACGTTCTTGTACGCGACGCTGTCGGAGACGAGCGTTGCGATCGCGTGCAGCGTGTAGAACCAGCCGCGTGTCTGATCGATCGCCTCACAGATGTAATCGGCGGGGAAATGTTGTTCGAACAGGTCCTGGTTCTCGAACGGATAGTGCCACTGTGCATAAGACATCGCGCCCGAGTCGAACCAGCAGTCGATGACCTCGGGCACTCGGCGCCAGGTCACGCCGTCGATCTCAAACGTCACGTTATCGACGGCGGGACGGTGCAGGTCCAGTTCGCTGAGATCGCGGCCGGTCAGCTCTTCGAGTTCTGCGACCGAGCCGATGCATCGGAGCCCACCCTCGCCGTCCGTCCAGATCGGCAGCGGTGTTCCCCAGAAACGCTCGCGGGACAGCGCCCAGTCCACATTGTTTTCCAGCCAGTTGCCGAAACGTCCGTCGCGAATATGCTCAGGAACCCACTTGATGGTCTGGTTCAGTTCCGTCATCCGCTCGCGGAACTTCGATGTCCGGATATACCAGGCATTCTTCGCGTAGTAGATGATCGGGTCCTTGGTGCGCCAGCCGAAGGGATAGCTGTGCGTGTAGCGTTCGGAGCGGAACATGATGCCGCGCTCCTTCAGGATCCGTATCAGCGGCTTGTCGGCGTCCTTGAAGAACATGCCCGCCACGGGCTCGACGGCGTCGACAAAGTTGCCGTCGAGACCGACGCCGTGGACAACCGGCAGACCGTTTTCCTGGCCCAGCGCCAGGTCGTCGACGCCATAGGCCGGGGCCGTGTGCACGATCCCGGTGCCGCTTTCCGTCGTGACAAAATCGGCGCCGAACACCTGGAACGCATTGGGCGCATCGACATCGAGGTAGTCGAAGAGGCGCTCGTAGCGGCGACCGACAAGCGCTGTACCTTTGACGGTCTTGACGACCCGATGCTCGATATCCCGAAACACCGACTCGCGCAGCGCCTCGGCGACGATCAGTGTCTGGCCGTCGGACTCACAGTAGCTGTAGTCGATGTCCTCGCCGACGGCCAGCGCGAGGTTGGACGGTAGCGTCCACGGCGTTGTCGTCCAGACCAGGAAATAGGTGTCGTCCTCGTCCTGCAACTTGAAGCGAACGGTGATTGACGGATCTTCAGTCTCCTGGTAGCCCTGCGCCAGCTCGTGCGACGACAGCGTCGCACCGATTCTCGGGTCGTACGGAACGACCTTGTAGCCGCGGTAGATCAGGTCCTTGTCGAAGATGTCCTTGAGCAGGTACCAGACCGACTCGATGAAGGAGTTGTCGAGCGTGTAGTACGCCTCGTCCATGTTGACCCAGAAGCCCATGCGCTCGGTCATCTTTTCCCAGTCGGCGATGTAGGTCATCACCGACTCTCGACACAGGCGGGTGAATTCGTCGATCCCGACCTTTGCCTCGATCTCGTCTTTGTCGTAGGTCTCAATAAGGCCTTCAGTCTTCAGGCGTTTCTCGACCTCGTGTTCGACCGGCAGGCCGTGCGTGTCCCAGCCAGCCTTGCGCGGCACGTGATAGCCCTGCATCGTCTTGTAGCGCGGGAAGACGTCCTTGAATGCACGTGCGAGGACGTGATGAATGCCGGGTTTTCCGTTTGCGGTCGGCGGACCCTCACAGAAGCTGAACCGCGGCCCATCTGCCGTCTGCTCAAGCGACTTCTCGAAAACGTCTTCGCTGCGCCAGAATTCCAGCAGCCGCTCTTCGAGTTGGGGTCCGTTATAGCGACCCGCTACTTCCTTAAACGTCAAAACCCTGCTCCGTTTGCTCTTCGTCCAATCTCATCGACGCATCGGGGCCTAAAACGAAAAAACCCCGGACGCTCTCGCGTCCGGGGCGAAATTCTTCGCGGTACCACCCGGCTTCACAGCCGGCTCTCGCCGACTGCCTCATGGGGTTACAGAACCCCGGCCTTTTCTCGGAGACCAACCGGCCCTGCTTACTGTGAGTTCAGCGGGCGACTCCGGGGTGATATTCGGTGGTCTGAAGGCCCGGGGCTCACACCCTCCCCCGGTCGCTCAAGCCTTGAGGGGTCCACCTACTCGTCCCCTTCAACGTCTTCGCGTGAAAACTATAGTCGGCGACCCCAAAAAACAAGCAAAATGTCGAAATGAGGCACGCCGGGCTCGCCGATCGGTACTCGAGGCGTGCCCGACACCCGCGGAGACCGGCATTGAACGACACGTCTTTTCCCGAACCCACGCTGCTAGCCGTCAACGATGTGAGGCTGGCCGTCCATGAGCAGGGCGACGGAGACCCGGTGATCCTGTTGCACGGCTTCCCGGAGCTGGCGTTTTCCTGGCGCTTCCAGATGCCGGCGCTCGCCGCCGCCGGGTTTCGCGCCATCGCACCGGATCAGCGCGGATACGGCCTGAGCTCCTGCCCGGACGCGGTCGGTGAGTACACGATCCAGAAACTGATCGCCGACATCAACGGACTGCTGGACGCACTCGGGCTCGAGTCTGCGCGCTTCGTCGGACACGACTGGGGAGCGATCCTGCTCTGGCAATACGCTTTGATGAACAGCGATCGCGTCGACGAGATGGTCGTACTCAACATTCCGTTCTATCCGAGACCCCCGGTCGATCCGATCACTATCTTCAGGCACCGGCACGGCAATCACTTCTATATCGTCGACTTTCAGGACTCCAGCGCCGCTGATCGCGAGTTCGCCGCCGACCCGAGCCACTTCATCAACAACATGATGCGGCGAGGACAGATCACGCGCGAGGCCTACGAACGACTGCCCGCTCAGCAACGTGTCCTGAGCCTGCGCGCAACGATGGCAAAGGCGTCCTCGGGGGGAACGCCGTTATTGAGCGATGAGGAACTCGATTACTTTGCTGACGCCTTCGCGAGGTCCGGTTTTACCGGCGGCATCAACTGGTACCGCAACATGGAACATAACTGGGTAAGCACGGCTGACGTCGAACAGCGCATCCGAACCCGCACGCTGTTCATCGGCGCCCGCGATGACGTGGTCATCCCTTTGGGCGACATTGAGTCGATGCGCGAGCACGTCGACGACCTGCGGATAGAAATGCTTGCGCCCTGCGGCCACTGGTCACAGCAGGAGCGGCCCGATGACGTCAATCAGTTAATCCTGGACTTCTTCTCTCACGGCGCCGGCCGCTGAGAGTCTCAATGCAGCGGGGCTCTGACCTCGTTGCCATCCTCATCGCCAAACATCGCCCTGTCGAAACCGGCGACGATGTCGTCGATCTCCTGCGCGCCGACGAGGAGCAGGCGCCTGTTCATCAGGAAGCCCGGCACGGCGCCGACACCGCTGGCTCGAATCCGCTGTTCCTTGTCCACGACGCTGCCCCGGAGGTGATCATCGTCGATTGCTGCGGTGACCTGATCCGCGTCGAGGCCGTACCGTCGCGCGACGTCGACGATGACGTCCCGCTGACCGATGTCCTCGCCCTGTGTCAGGTAGGCGTTCATGAAGGCTTCGACGAGCGGCATCGGGTCCTGCCCTTTGGAATCTGCAAGCTCGATGACCTGGTGCGCAGGCAGCGTGTTCGGTACTCGCTCCAGCCGATCGAACTGGTATTCGATGCCGGCATCCCTGCCTTCGGCCTGCAACCGGTCGAGAACCGGTTGAATCGCCGCCCTCGACCCGAATCGCTGTGCGAGGTAGTCATCGAACGCTTCGCCGATTGAGGGCATGTCGGGGTTTAGCTGGAAGGGATAGAAGCCCAGCGTGCTGGGACCACGAACAGAATGTATTGCGCGATCGACGCGCCGCTTGCCGAGGTAGCAGAACGGGCAAATGAGGTCTCCAACCAGCTCGACGTCCAGCGTCGCAGCGGGTCTGGCAGCCAACCTGCCCGGTACCGTTGTTGAAAATGCATCACTCATTGATTCATCCTCGCGTGTAGTACCTGTCTAAGGCTGAAATTCAGAGTTTCAACGTTGACCGCTGAACACGACCTGAAAACAGCGCGATTCCTTTCAGTCCTGCCTGTCCTCCTCTAACGCTTGGTATGAATACTGCTCTTTCCTGTTAACGCCAGCATGCCGCGCTGCCAGGACAGCCAGGCGATGCCGCCTGACACGATGAAGTTGATGAGTTCCTGTGTCGTGACGAAACGCGACCCGGTCTCAATCATGTCGTCCGTCACGAACATAACACGAACCGCCATCGTCAGGATCAGTGCGCTCAGCGTTACGGTAGACTCGACAACCCCGAGCACCTCCGCCCAGGCCGGGCGCCAGATGATCGCCGCGAGTAATCCAAAGCAGACGCAGTAGTAGACGAGCCGCCAGGCGGGCCAGGCGTCGAGGAAAGCAACGCGGACATTGACCTTGAAGACATAATCCAGCACGAGAAAAACAGCAGTACCCGCGTAGTAGAGCTTCAGGATCTGATTTGGCAGGGGCAGGACGGTCTCCAAGTCGGTAACAGTTTGTAGCAAACCCGATCGCCGAACAGGTTTTGTGCAATATTCCGACCACTTGTCCGGTCATAGTGACTATACCGTTACGGAGTTTCTGCGTGTTAATCAAAAAGCCGTCTGATATTCGACCCTCCGAGATCACCAGTGAATCGAACTACCTGAGTCGACGCGACTTTATCCGGGCCGGTGCGATCGCCGGTGGCACCGCGTTTGCGCCGGGCGCACTCGGCGCTATCGTTCCCGAGGAACGCGGTGCAGCCCTGTCCGACGTCGGCAAGAGCCCGCTCAGCACGGACGAGGCGCCGAATTCCTGGGAAGACATCACGACGTACAACAACTTCTACGAGTTCGGTACCGGCAAGGATGACCCGCACAGGAACGCGCAGGACTTCAAGACGCGGCCGTGGACGATCACGGTTGACGGACACGCCGAAAAGACCGGCTCGTTCCACTTCGACGATTTCATCAAGCCGTTCGACCTCGAGGAGCGCATCTATCGCCTGCGCTGTGTCGAAGCCTGGTCAATGGTCGTTCCGTGGGTCGGTATATCGCTTGCGGAGGTCGTGAAGTCATTCAAACCCACGTCGAAGGCGAAGTACGTCGCTTTCCAGACGTTGCTTGACCCTGTCCAGATGCCGGGCCAGCGTCGCGGCGTCCTCGACTGGCCCTACGTCGAGGGCCTGACCATCGAAGAAGCGACGAACGAGTTGTCGATTCTTGCAGTCGGCATCTACGGCAGAGTGATCCCGAACCAGAACGGCGCACCGATCCGACTCGTGGTGCCGTGGAAGTACGGCTTCAAGAGCATCAAGAGTATCGTTCGAATCAGCTTCACCGAGCGCCAGCCACCCACGAGCTGGAACATTTCGGCGCCGCAGGAATACGGCTTCTACGCTAACGTAAACCCCGAAGTCGATCACCCGCGCTGGAGCCAGGCGCGCGAGCGGCGTATCGGCGCCGGCATTTTTGCGCAACGCCAGCCGACGCTTAAATTCAACGGCTACGGCGAGCAGGTGGCGCACCTGTACAAAGACCTGGACCTGCGCCGCTACTACTGACAGTCGTGATTACGCAGAGGCAACTTCGTTTCGTCGTCAAGCCGGTCGTCTTTCTGGCCTGCCTGCTGCCGGCTGCGTTGATCGTTACTGACACATTCGAGCTGACCGGTAGCCTCGGCGCCAACCCGATCGAGGAGATCCTCGACCGCTTCGGCATTCTCGGCATCCAGTTCATGCTGATTGCGCTTGCCGTCACGCCGCTTCGACAAATAACCGGCTGGACGCAGCTCGCGCAATTCCGGCGCATGCTGGGCCTGTTCGCGTTCTTCTATGTGTTCATGCATTTCCTGACTTGGCTCGTGCTCGACCGCGGCCTGTTCTGGCCCGACATCGTCGAGGACATCGTCAAACGACCTTTCATCACGATCGGCATGATCGCGCTGGTGCTGCTAATCGCGATGGCGGCGACATCGTTCAAGCGCCTGCGACAGAAGATGGGCCGGCGCTGGCAGAAACTGCACAACAGCGTCTACGCCGTCGGGGTGCTGGGCGTCTGGCATTACTGGTGGCAGGTCAAAGCCGATGCGCTGGAACCCGCGATTTACGCCGCCATCCTGTCGCTGCTGCTCGGCTGTCGATTGTTCAAGCGCCGCAAGCCCCGGGCGACCGTGCTCGCGACTCAATAAATCCCCTTTTGTGCCGATAACCAGCAGGTCTGCTGGGAAAATCGGTCTCGAAATGAACAAGCACGCAACGGCTCTCCTGATGCTGGCCCTGTTGCCGGGACTGCAGCTCTATGCCATTCCGCCTGACCAGCCCCCTGAGATCGAGGTGTTCATTGCCGGCTCGACGGCACAGGACGCCGCACTGGAAAGCCTGATGAGGCTCACATCCGGTGTTCCGGGCACGCCTAACATCTGCCAGAAAGGCTCCCTCGACGTCTACCGGGGCGAAATCAACGGGATCAGGAAACGCGTCTACTTCTGCCTGACAAGTGAATTCATCGACGGGGTACCGAGCGGTCTGAGGCTCGCGGTACACAAGTCCAGCGCCGGCTTCGGCGAAGGGGTAGCACCGGTCGCAAACGGTAAGCCGATAGCCTACATCGACCTCGAGAATCTCCCCGACAATGAGGGCTGCAGTAAGCCCGCACGCGTTCTGCACACGGGAAACCTCGCCGCTTACAGCAACCGCAGCAATTGCGGCGGCGCGGGCAAGCTGGCGGTGCCCGGCCTCGGCGTATCAGACATCGAGCCGGCGCTGCTCGGCGAAGACACAACCGGCCTGAGTTTCCGGTCGAAGTCCCAGATAATCTGGGGACTCCCCGTGAGCAAGAACTTTCGCAACGCCCTGCAGGCGTTGCAGGGCCTTGTACCAGCAGATGTGGCTCACGATTCACCGCAACGAGAGTCGGAGGAAAACATGCCCTCCCTGACATCGGCACAGGTCGCGTCTATCTTCTCCGGCGCAATTGAGAGCTGGAACCAGATGTACGATCAGAACGGCAATCCGAGTTACCTGTCGCCCGACCTTCCGGTGCACCCACCACAACTTCGAGACCTGTCCGGCACGCAGCCTGGCGCGTATCAACCCAGCCCCGGAGGCGGGCAAACCGTATACGTCTGCCGTCGCACATCCAGCTCCGGCACGCAGGCGGCGTTTGAAACGCACTATCTGAAACGACGCTGCCTGCAGGACGCTCTTCATTTCGTGCCGGCAGATGACGGCAGTAACGTCCTTTTCGGCGGAGACCCGGAGGTGCAGGTACGAAGAGTCGATCCCGCGGGACGCGTCTTTGCCGGCGGGGACACCTCTGCCGTTCGCGCGTGCCTCGATGCTCACGACGAATTTAATCGCTGGGCCATCGGTATGTTTTCGACCGAGCACGTGGGCGACAACCTGCGAAACGAATTCCGATTCATTCGTGTGGATGGCTTCGCGCCGACACTATTAAACGCTCATCGCGGCCTCTGGTCTCATGTGTCTGAACCTACCCTGCAGTGGCGAAGCGATGGTCGAGCGCAGCTCGCGTCCAGCCCGGAAGGCCGCACGCTGCTGTTTTTGCGAAGAAACATTGGAAAACCACGCGTTCTCGGTGCCTTGAACGCTGGTGCTGAGCATGCCTGGGGACAGGGCGGCTACCTTGCCATCCCCGACCCGAACTCGAAAACGAACGTGGTGCCGGTGACTCCCGAGTCCCTGCTGGATTATCCGGTGGCTGGCGTCAGTCGCACGACGCAGGACTGCCAGGTGTCACTCGTCCGCGGAAGTTCGTCCGCTGCCCAATAACGCAGAGCCAACACCGAACATCATTCGAGGCGCTGATCCACCGGGTATCGGCGGCGAGCAGCGCGACAAGACTGTCGGATGTCAGACTGTCGACTGCCTTGGTACCGCTGCTGCGGATCAGGCGTCCAGCTGATTGACGAGTTTCTCTCGCGCCGCTGCGACGGCGGACTTCAGTTTCTCGAATTGCGCCGGTGCGTCATCGAGGGACGCCTTGCGTCCAAGCTGCTCGAGTGCCGCGGCCGTCGCCGAGACCT
This sequence comes from Woeseiaceae bacterium, assembly GCA_030066655.1. Taxonomy (GTDB): domain Bacteria; phylum Pseudomonadota; class Gammaproteobacteria; order Steroidobacterales; family Woeseiaceae; genus UBA1847. Next base: position 39,837 of record JASJBE010000009.1, read on the forward strand.
GCATCGCCCCGACGTTCGCTGCGCAGGATTTCAGCGAATGGGCTGCGACGCCGACTCGCTCGGCGCTGCCTTCGCGTATCGCCTCGCCGATTTCATCCCGGTAACGGTTGGCGTCCTCCAGGAACATCGAGATGATCTTGCTGACTAGATCCTCGCTGCCCGGTTGTTGCAAGGATCGGATCGCGTCCAGCGCATTGGTATCAATCGTAAGGTCCGTTTCCATCACGTCGTCTCCTCAGGGGTTCGCATGCGGCAGCCGATGAACCTGCCGTGCTCGGTGTTGCTTAATAAATTCGAAAACCGAGCTCGCTGGCATCGGCTTCGCAAAGTGGTACCCCTGAATCTCGTCGCAGTTCATCATTCTCAAAAGCTGCAACTGCTCGTTGTTTTCTACACCCTCGGCGACAACCTCCATGCCGAGACCGTGGGCCAACGCAACGATCGCTTTACAGATCGAATGGCTGTCCTCTGATTTGTCTATTTCGAATACGAAGGAGCGATCGATCTTTAGCGCATCGATCGGAAATCGGGTCAGGTAACTCAACGATGAATATCCCGTTCCGAAATCGTCGACCGCGATACGGAGCCCGGCCTCCTTGATCTGGCGCAGGCTTTCGGCGGTCGAGTCGAGGTCGCTCATCAACGCGCCCTCCGTCAGCTCGAGATCCAGCAGGCCTGCCGAGATGTTCTGCTTCCTGATCGCCCGGATGATCTGCGACGCGAGGTCCTTGATATGGAACTGTTTCGCGGACAGGTTGATGGCGATGCGCACATCGTGCAGCGGCGTCGACTGCCACTCCTTAAGCTGCTGGCAGGCTCGATGCAGTACCCAGTCGCCGAGCTCGATGATCATCCCGGAGTCTTCTGCGATGGGAATGAACTTCGCCGGCGAGATTGGCCCGCGCTCGGGGTGGGTCCAGCGAAGCAGCGCTTCAACACTGGTCAGGCTCTGGTCGGCGAGCTTCATCTTCGGCTGGAAGTGGAGATCCAGATCGTCGTTCTGTATCGCCGTCCGCAGTGAGTCTTCGATGTCCAGCCGCTCGAGCGAACGAATCGACATCGTGCCCGAGAATCTCGTTACCCGGTCACGACCGGAGGCCTTCGCGTGGTGCAACGCCGTATCCGCGTTCTTCATCAGCGTTTCGAGGTCGTGACCGTCCTCCGGGTAAACCGCGATGCCGACGCTTGGCGTGACGACGAAGCGATGTCCGTTGCACTCCAGCGGTTCTTTCAGGACACTGACCAGTCGGTCGGAGACCGCGTCGGCCTGCTCTATGGACTCGAGGCCCGGGAGCAGGACGGTGAACTCGTCACCGCCAAGGCGCGCAAGTTGCAGCGCTCGGGATTTGCCGCTGCCGGCGATAAAGTCGTCGCGCCTCACGCTGGCGGCCAGCCGATCGGCGATGTCTTTCAGCAGAGAATCCCCGACGCTGTGGCCCAGCGAATCATTGATCAGCTTGAAGTTGTCGAGATCGATGTAGACAACCCCGACCAGGCGATCAGTGTCCTCCGCATCGCGAATAGCCTCGGCGAGCTGGATCAGGAAGGACTGTCGGTTCGGCAGTCCGGTCAATGTGTCGTAAAAAGCGAGCTTGCGAACTTTTGCAGCGGCCTGCTTCTGCGCGGTAACGTCACGGAGCATGATCAGTACGCTGTCCTGCGTATACGGTACGACACGTGATTCGTAGTACTGGGTGTTGCGATTCTTCATCGCTCGATGCTCGCTGAGCTCGACGCCCTTGGTCGTCAGGACCTGCTTGATCTGCTGACGCCACAGATCGGACAGCGACTGCGGCAAGACGTCATAGATGCAGACGCCTTCCTGCACCCGATCGTCGATCATCTGGCTGCCGCTCGCGCCGCGATGGTGGGTCAGCAGCCGGCCTCGCGCATCGACGACGAGCATCGAGTCAGGAATGGCTCGGACAAACGCCCGGTTCTTGCCTTCACTCTCTCTCAAGCCGCGGCTGACCCGGCTCGCGCGGACGATGTACCGCACGCGCTGCCCCAGGAGTGACCAGTTGATCGGTTTGGAGATAAAGTCGGTCGCGCCGCAATCGTAGGCCTGCTGAATGGACTCATCGTCGTCGCGCCCGGTCAGCATCATGATAGGCGTGTCGACGAACGCCTTGTGCTCGCGTATCGCCGCGCATGCGGAAAACCCGTCGAGCACCGGCATCTCGACATCGAGCATGATCACGTCGGGGAACGCCGTCGTTGCAACGTCGATTGCGGCCTGGCCGTTCTCAGCCTCGATCACATCGAAACCCACCTGCTCGAGCGCGGCCCGCGTCAGCAGGCGCAGGGTCGGATCGTCGTCAACGACAAGGATGCTCGCCTTTTGCTGTATGAGCGTATCCTTCATGCCGAATCCGCCATGTCAGGGTTCTTCCATCTGAGCAGGGTTTCCCGCATCTTCTCGATCGAAAACGGCTTGCTCAGGTAGTCGTCCATTCCGGAATCGAGGCAACGATCGCGATCCTCCGGCAACGCGTTTGCGGTAAGCGCGACAATGACCTGGTGGGCGCCGGTCTCCTGTTCGCGCCGGCGGATCTCGCCCGTCGCCTGGTAGCCGTCCATGACCGGCATCTGGCAATCCATCAGGACAACGTCGTAGGTCTTGTCCTCGAGCGCGGAGACGGCCTCCTCACCGTTGGAAGCGACGTCGACGTCGCATTCGAGACTGGCCAGCATGCCTCTCGCCACTTCCTGGTTGATCCGGTTGTCTTCGACGAGCAGCACCTTCAGGCCCCTCAGTGACGGATCGTTGCCCGCTATCTGGTCGACGAGAGGCAACGCGCTCGTTTCGGCCTCGGCAACCAGCAGGTGCAGCATCGTGTCGCGAAGTCGTGCCTGGCGAACCGGCTTGGTGATATAGGCCTGAACGTTCGCGTCGCCGTTCTCTTCGAGGATCTCGGCGACCGACGCAGACGTCAGCAATACGACCGGGATAGACGAGAAATCCTCGTGCTTGGCCAGCTCTGACGCGAACATGACGCCGTCGACGTCCGGCATGTGCCAGTCCAGCAGAATCAGATCGTACTTGCGGCGTTCGAGTACCGATTCGCGCAGCGCGTGCATCGCCAGGACCGCGCCGTCAACGGCGACGGAATGCATGTTCCAATGCGAAAGCTGTGCGACCAGCATTTCGCGGTTTGTCGCGTTATCGTCGATGATCAGGACGCGGTGGTTAGCGAGCTCCTCCACAAGCAACACAGTGCGCTCGACCGACAGTACCTCGAACGGAATCTCAAACCAGAACGTCGAGCCTTCGCCCACCTCAGTCTCGACGCCGATCTCCCCGTCCATCAGCGTCACCAGCTCCTTCGAGATCGCAAGGCCCAGACCGGTACCGCCGAATTTGCGGGTCGTGCTCCCGTCTTCCTGCGAGAAGGACTCGAAAATCGCCTCCTGCTTGTCAGGTCGGATTCCAACACCCGTGTCGCTGATTTCGAATCGCAGTCGAACCTTGTCGTCCTCCCGCCCGGTCGTGAACACGCTGATCTTGATTTCGCCAACGTCGGTGAACTTGATCGCATTGCCGATCAGGTTCATGACAACCTGGCGCAGGCGAATGCCGTCGCCGCGCACGGTCAGGTCGGCATCGCTACGGATCTCGCAGACCATCTCGACCTTTTTGTCGTGTGCCCGGTTAGCCAGCAGCTCGACAACGCTCTCCACGGCTTCCCTGACGTGCAATTCCTCGTAGTCGAGGACCAGTTTCCCGGCCTCAATCTTCGAGAAGTCCAGGATGTCATTGATGACCGCCATCAGCGTCTCCGCTGACTGGTCGATTGTCGAGACGTAGTGCTGCTGGTCACGATCCAGTGATGTTCTGGCGAGAAGCTCAAGCATGCCGATGACGCCGTTCATCGGCGTTCGAATCTCGTGACTCATCCGTGCGAGGAACTCGCTCTTGGTCCGACTCGCGGACTCCGCCGCCTCTTTCGCCTCGTTACTTTCCTGGACCGCGGCTTTAAGCTCCTCGTTCGCCGCAGCGAGACTTTCGCCGCGTTCAGCGAGCCGCTGGCGGTTCTCCTGGAGGCTCCGATCGCGCTCGCCGATCTGCTCCAGCATCTCGTGAAAGCCATTGACGAGAACGCCGATCTCGTCGTCTCCGCGATATTTGGCCCGAACCGCATAATCGCCGCTGTCACTGACCTGCCGGGTCGCATCGACCAGTTGCTTGATTGGCTCGGAGACCATTTTCTGCAGTCGCAGCGACAGCAGCAATGCGAGCAGGATCGCAACTGACAGGATCCCAAGAGCAACCAGGATGGAGCGCTGCAGCCGCTGCATGACACCCCGGAGCCCGGCCCTGATGTGAACGTAGCCTGCGAGCTCTCCCTCGTAGAGTACGGGTTCGATGACGTCGATGTGGCGGAACCCGCTGAAGTCGCTCATCGTTTGTTGCTTCGATACTGCCTCGAGCAACAAGTCAGGGCTCAATGACGCTTCGGCGGAGAAGTCGGCATCGTCGATGCGGTAACTGGCCACCCGGCTGCCGTTCCTGTCGTAGAGATTGGCCAGCAGGAATGAAGGCTCGGACTCCAGCGCAGCGAGCGCCTGTTCGCCAAGCTTCTCGTCCTCGAACAGGATCGCCGTAACGTTGTTCGTGCCTATCGCGCGGGCCACGGTCACCATCTGTGAGGACAGGTCTGAACGATAGGCGAAGCCCTGCGAAACGGTCGAGAACAGGGATGACAGGACGAGTGTGATCGTCGCAGTTCCAACAGTGATCAGAACCAGCTTCTTGGTTAACGATAATCTCGAGATAAATCCCACGCGTTACTCCGCCTGTCCGCTCCGGTGCAGCGCGATTCGGGCACAGCGCACCGGCGCGTGGGAGCCCGGTTGCGGCAACCCACAGGGGAGGTATCGGCCAGCGAGGCGCGGGCTTGAGGGCTTGAGACCAGAAAATCCCAGTGATTCCGCCTGCTTCCGGTTCCGACATTTCTCGTCGCCGCGCAGTGCGTTGATCGACCCCCAGCCTGTTTCAGACGGGGGCGCAACGCATCCTTTGGCGTCGGATCACAGAACGCCACCAAGGTCGTCCTACACGCCCGCACGGGCGCTGTTGCAATTTGAAACAGTTGGATACGAGGCTGAGACGATCTCGCAGCCGACTTTTTCTAGTATGCAGTCATCCCCAAGGGTCGTGACGCCTATCCCCCCTGAAGTCGCGGCCCGCTAAGCCGGAGTCCCCTCTCCGGCTTTTTTTTGAGGATTGATGCCGCCCACCTCTGGGCGGCTTTTTTCGCCTTCGATTCATCCCGACGTCATTGGCTTTCTGCCCGGACAAAAAAAAGCCCGGCGATCTCTCGCCGGGCCTTCTTTCTCGAGCGTGTGCTCGGACGGATGATTACATCATGCCGCCCATGCCACCCATGCCGCCCATATCCGGCATCGGCGGAACTGCAGCCTCGTCCTTCGGCGCGTCGGCGACCATCGCTTCGGTCGTCAGCAACAGGCCAGAGACGGAAGCGGCGTTCTGCAGGGCAAAACGCGTGACCTTGGTCGGATCCAGGATACCGGCCTCGATCATGTCACCGTACTCGCCGGTGGCCGCGTTGTAGCCGTAGTTGCCCTTGCCTTCTGCCACTGCGTTCAGAACGACACTGGCGTCGCCGCCTGCGTTCTTGACGATCTGGCGAAGCGGCTCTTCGATCGCACGACGCAGGATGTTGATGCCGACGTTCTGGTCGTCATTGTCACCCTGGATGTCGCCGATGCCAGCAACGGCGCGGATCAGTGCTACACCGCCGCCCGGTACAACGCCTTCTTCGACGGCTGCGCGGGTTGCGTGCAGTGCGTCTTCGACACGAGCCTTCTTCTCTTTCATCTCGACTTCCGTCGCCGCGCCGACCTTGATGACGGCAACGCCGCCGGACAGCTTGGCTACGCGCTCCTGCAGCTTCTCTTTGTCGTAGTCAGACGAAGACTCAGCGATCTCGGAGTTGATCTGGTCAACACGGCCCTTGATGTCTTCGACGCGTCCTGCGCCGTCGATGACGGTCGTGTTTTCCTTCGTGATCTGGACCTTCTTGGCATCGCCAAGGTCTTCCAGCGTCGCTTTCTCGAGCGATAGGCCAACTTCCTCAGAGATCACCTGGCCGCCGGTCAGGATCGCGATGTCCTGCAGCATGGCCTTGCGACGATCGCCGAAGCCCGGAGCTTTGACAGCTGCGACCTTGACGATACCGCGGATGTTGTTAACGACCAGCGTAGCGAGTGCTTCGCCCTCAACATCCTCTGCGATGATCAGCAGCGGACGACCGGCTTTTGCAACGCCTTCCAGCAGCGGCAGCAGGTCACGGATGTTGGAGATCTTCTTGTCGAACAACAGGATCAGCGGGTTGTCCAGCTCGACGGACTGGCTCTGCTGATTGTTGATGAAGTAAGGCGACAGGTAACCGCGGTCGAACTGCATACCCTCGACAACGTCGAGTTCGTTTGCGAGACCGGAACCCTCTTCGACGGTGATAACGCCTTCCTTGCCGACCTTCTGCATGGCCTCGGAGATGATCTCACCGATCTCTACGTCAGAGTTGGCGGAGATACTACCAACCTGAGCGATCGCCTTTTCATCTTCGCAAGGCTTGGACAGAGACTTCAGCTCCTCGACGATGCTCGCAGCGGCTTTGTCGATGCCGCGCTTCAGGTCCATCGGGTTCATGCCGGCAGCGACAGACTTCAGGCCTTCGCGCAAAATCGCCTGCGCGAGAACCGTTGCCGTCGTCGTTCCGTCACCCGCGACGTCAGACGTCTGTGAAGCAACTTCCTTCACCATCTGTGCGCCCATGTTTTCAAACTTGTCGTCCAGCTCGATTTCCTTGGCAACCGAAACACCGTCCTTCGTGACGGTCGGTGCGCCGAAGCTCTTGTCGAGCACAACATTACGGCCCTTCGGGCCAAGCGTGACTTTCACAGCGTTCGCGAGGACGTTGACGCCTGCGAACATCTTCTGCCGTGCGTCGTCGCTAAAACGTACTTCTTTAGCAGCCATTAGATATTCCTCTTATCCCTTAGCCTTCGATCACTGCCATGATGTCGTCTTCCTTCATCACGAGCAGCTCGTCGCCTTCAACTTTGACCTCGGTGCCGGCGTACTTGCCGAACAGAACCGTGTCACCCACTTTGACATCCAGACCGCGAACGTCGCCGTTCTCCAGAATCTTGCCGTTGCCGGCAGCGATGACTTCACCCTTGATCGGCTTTTCCGTCGCCGCGTCAGGAATAACGATGCCACCAGCGGACATGCGCTCTTCTTCCATACGCTTGACGATTACCCGATCATGAAGCGGACGAATCTTCATGTGTCTATCTCCTGTAAACTATTGTTTTATAACCGATTTATGGCGGTTTTACGCGAGCCGCTGTTAGCACTCGGCCGCGAGGAGTGCCAATAATAGTCATCGATCGTTGAAATTCAAGGGATGCGGCCCGACATTTTGTCCAATCGCCGACGCCGCTGCTGCCCACCCGCCAGCCCCGATGTTTCGAGCGAAAACTCGAACTGTGTCGATGACAGCGGTAGATTTCCACGTAACAATGCGGTCGGTTTAGCGGTCTCCTGACATGTCGACAGCGGTCAGCATGTCCGACCCGGGCACCGCAGGAATTACAGAACGACTATGATTTTGAAACGCTTAAGCTGGTTGTTATTGCTCGTGGCCGCGCCATTGCTGGCGCAGGACCGGCCATCGCCGCCCGACGAAGTCTTCAAGTACGCCGTCTTCGACGCCGGTGATGCGCTCGAAGTCGACTGGTTTGTCGACGACGGGGCCTACATGTATCGCAAGGCCTTCGACTTCAAGAGCGGCGACCCGGCGATCGTATTCGGCGACGTGGAGTACCCGGACGGCGAGATTCACAGCGATGAGTTCCTCGGCGAGCAGGAAATCTACCGCGGTAGTTTCCTGGTGCGTATCCCGTACACCGTGAACGGATCCAAGCCTGCGAAGGTGCCGCTCACGATCGACAGCCGTGGCTGCCTCGATTCCGGCTTCTGCTACGCGCCGACGACGTGGATTGAGACCGTCTCGCTGAAATCGGCGGTCGCTACTCAGAAGCTCGATTTCAACTCGCTCGGGAGCAACGCGCAGTCAGATTTTCCGCCGCCTGAGGCAGTCTTCTTCCCGGACGTCTTCGTCGTCGACGGTAACACTGTCGAAGTGGGCATCCGCATCGAGCCCGATTACTACGTGTACCGCGACAAGATTTCGGTCGCGGTGAAGAGCGGGGCGGCCCGTGCCACGAGCCTCGAGCTGCCGGACGGCAAGATGAAGAACGACCAGTTCTTCGGCGAACAGGAAGTCTACTACCTCGAAGCCGTGGGACGCGTCGCGGTCGCTCGCGGTACGACAGAGCCCACGACGGTTGAATTCGAGGTTGGCTACCAGGGTTGTGCCGAGGGCGGCCTGTGCTACTTGCCGATCAAGGACGTCATCGCCGTCGAACTCCCCGCCGTCGACAAGGTCGATGATTTGTCAGCCTTCGGCGTCGCGGCAGTCAGCGACCCGACCGCCGGCGGATCGACGTCGTCGGGCGCAACAACGGCTGGCGTAACGCAAGCAGCCGCGGCAGGCGCCGCCCCGGTCTCTGAACAGGGTCGGCTGGCCAGTATCATTACAGGCTCCAGCCTGTGGATCGTCATCGCAACTTTCTTCGGCGCAGGGCTGTTACTGGCCTTCACGCCCTGCGTGCTGCCGATGATCCCGATCCTGTCGGGCATCATTGCCGGCGACGGAGACAATGTCAGCCCGATACGAGGCTTCACGCTGTCGCTGAGCTATGTCATGGGCATGGCATTGGTTTACACGGCTGCCGGCATCGTCGCAGCGGCCGCCGGTTTGCAGCTGCAGGCCGCCTTTAATGCACCGTGGGTACTGATCGTCTTCGCAGGACTGTTTGTCGTCCTCGCGATGAGCATGTTCGGCATGTTTGAGCTGCAGATGCCGAGCAGCATTCAGAGCCGCCTGGCGGCAGCCTCGGGCAACCAGAAAAGCGGCACGATGGTTGGCGCGTTTGTCATGGGCGCCCTGTCGTCCCTGATCGTTACCGCCTGCGTCGCTCCGCCACTGGTCGCAACGCTGACCGTCATCGGGCAAACCGGTGACATGCTGCGCGGCGGTCTCGCGTTGTTCGCGATGAGCCTCGGCATGGGTGCTCCGCTGCTGCTGGTGGGCGCGTCTGCCGGACAGCTTCTGCCGAAAGCCGGCGCCTGGATGGAAGCCGTCAAGGGAGCGTTTGGCTTCATGATGCTCGCGCTTGCGATCTGGATGCTGTCGCGCTTTTTGCCGGGCGAGATTACGCTCGCGCTGTGGGCGGTGCTCGTGTTCATGGCCGGCGTCTTCCTCGGTGGCCTGACGTCACTGGGCGCCGACTCTACGGCGGCACAGAAACTCGGCAAGGGCTTCGGCACGCTCGGCATGATCTACGGCGTCCTGTTGCTGCTGGGCTCACTGACCGGTGGCACCAATCCATTGCAGCCGCTCGCGAGCGTCAACCTGGGCGGCGGCGAAGCCGTCAAGGAAGAGAAGCTTCAATTCCAGATCATCAAGACGGTTGACGACCTCGATCACGAGGTCGCGCTGGCGGCGAGCCAGGGCAAGACGGTAATGCTGGATTTCTGGGCCGAGTGGTGCGTTTCGTGTAAGGAGATGGAGGCCTTCACCTTTACGGACGAAGAAGTTCAGGCCACACTAGCGGGCACCGTGCTGCTGAAGGCGGATGTAACCGCCAACGACGAAGCCGACCAGGCGCTCCTGGCACGCTTCGGCGTCTTCGGCCCGCCTACGATCATTTTCTTCGGCCCGGACGGACAGCAACGGCACGGTTACGAGGTCGTCGGGTATATGAAAGCAGCGTCTTTCTCGGAGCATGTGCGTCAGGCATTCTCACAGTCGGCGGCCATTACCGCGCAAATAACAGAATAGGAATTCCATGAGAATTGCACTGATCATCGGCGTCTGGCTGGTGGCACTGGTGGGTGGGGCATTGCTGTACATCGCCAAACAGAAGGCTGAGTCCACGATGCCGGCGGCAGACACCGCGCCTGCCGCAGAAATTTCGGAGCCTTCCAGTGAACGGCCCGAGGCATCGGCCGCCGGCGCCGGGGTGAGTTTCACGCTGCCCGACATCGACGGGACACCGACAGAGTTCGCGACCTGGGACGGCAAACATCGCATCGTCAACTTCTGGGCCACCTGGTGCGCGCCCTGCCGTCGTGAGATACCGCTGCTGAAAGACTTCCAGGACGCGCATGCTGAAGACGATATCCAGGTCATCGGCATCGCGGTCGACTTTGTTGAAGACGTGGTTAAGTACGCCGAGGCCGCACAGTTCAACTACCCGGTCCTCGTGGGACAGGAAGACGCGATGGAGGTCGCCGAGGGTTCCGGCGTTCCGTTCATCGGGCTGCCCTTCACGATGATCGTTGGCAAGGACGGCACGCTGATCGACACGCACATGGGCGAGATTTTCGAGGACGACCTGGAACTCCTCGTCGATACGCTGGCGAAGCTCGATGCCGGCGAGATCACGATCGAAGACGCTCGCGAACTGCTTTAGGGTACCCCCGGCAGCTGACGTTGACGCGGGTCATCGGCCCGTGAACCTGAGCCCGTCATCCCCGGGCCTGCGAGAAACTTGTACCTTTCTGGTGCAATGGGGTTAGAATTGCGGGCATCTTCGGCAATCTGGCCGCCAACGTCGCCAAATGTCCAAATTTCTTCTGCTAAACGGGCCTAACCTGAACCTGCTGGGCGATCGCGAGCCCGGCGTTTACGGGTCGACGCGGCTCGCCGACATCGAGGCCCGCTGTACCGAGCTCGCGGCGGAGCTGGGGCACGAGCTGGAGTGCTTCCAGAGCAATGCCGAACATGACCTGATCGACCGGGTACAGTCGGCCGCCGCCGATGGCTTCGTGTTCACGTTGTTTAACCCGGGCGGCTTCACGCACTCAAGCGTCGCGCTTCGCGACGCCTTTCTCGCGGTCAAGATGCCCTTCATCGAGATTCACCTGAGCAACACCTTTGCCAGGGAAGACTTCAGACACAAGAGCTACTTCAGCGACATTGCAACGGGCTGCCTGTTCGGACTCGGCGCATACGCCTACGAACTGGCGATACTCGCAGCACACCGCCAGGCCAACAATTAAACGGGAAAAAGCGGATGGACATAAGAAAAGTAAAAAAACTGATCGAGCTGCTGGACGAATCCGGCATCGCTGAAATTGAAATAACGGAGGGCGAAGAGTCCGTTCGCATCAGCCGCTACGCGCAGGGAGCACCGGCCGCAGCGCCGGCTCCCCTACCCGTCGCAGCACCGGCACCGGCGGCGCCCGCTGCGCCCGTCCCGGCCGAAGCTGCAGCGCCGGCCCCCGCCGCCGCTCCGTCACCAGTCGAAGACGACGGCTACGAGGTCAAGTCGCCGATGGTCGGCACCTTCTACTCGGCATCGTCACCGGGCTCCGCTCCCTACGTACAGGTTGGCGACCGAGTCAGCGAGGGCGATACGGTCTGCATCATCGAGGCCATGAAGATGATGAACCAGATCGAGGCGGACGTATCCGGCGTGATCAAGTCGATTCGCATTCAGAACGGCGAGCCGGTCGAATACGGGCAGACGCTGTTCGTGATCGACCAGCGCGCCGGCGATTGATAAGCCGATGCTCGAGAAAATCCTCATAGCGAATCGCGGGGAAATTGCGCTCCGCGTCTTAAGGGCCTGTCGGGAACTCGGCATCAAGACGGTCGCCGTGCACTCGTCCGCCGACAACAACCTGAAGCATGTTCTGCTGGCTGACGAGACCGTGTGCATCGGCCCGCCCGCATCGACAGAGAGCTACCTCAACATGCCGGCGATCATCTCGGCCGCAGAAGTCACCGACGCCGTCGGCATACATCCGGGCTACGGCTTCCTGTCGGAGAACGCAGACTTCGCGGAGCGCGTCGAAGAGTCCGGTTTCACGTTCATCGGTCCGCCAGCCTCGGCCATTCGCCTGATGGGAGACAAGGTGTCTGCGATCAGGGCGATGAAAGCCGCCGGCGTGCCGTGCGTGCCCGGTTCAGACGGCCCGCTCGGGGACGATACCGACGAGAACATACGACTGGCGCGTGAGATTGGTTACCCGATCATCATCAAGGCATCCGGTGGCGGCGGCGGCCGCGGTATGCGCGTCGTGCACTCCGAAGCCAACCTGACGTCCGCCATTACCGTGACGAAGGCAGAGGCCCGCGCCGCATTTGATAACGACGTCGTCTACATGGAGAAGTTCCTGGAGGCACCGCGCCACGTCGAGTTCCAGCTGCTGGCCGACGGCCAGGGCAATGCGATCCACTTGGGTGAGCGCGACTGCTCGATGCAGCGTCGCCACCAGAAAGTCGTCGAGGAAGCGCCGGCGCCTGGCATCACGCAGGAACAGCGTGACCGTATCGGCGAACGCTGCGTCAACGCCTGCCTCGAGATCGGTTATCGCAGTGCCGGTACGTTCGAGTTCCTGTACGAGAACGGCGAGTTCTACTTCATCGAGATGAACACCCGACTGCAGGTCGAGCACCCGGTCACGGAGATGATCACCGGCGTCGACCTCGTACGCGAGCAGCTGCGCATCGCGAGCGGCGAGAAGCTCTCGATCAAGCAGGAGGACGTCAAGATCCAGGGGCATTCGATCGAGTGTCGCATCAACGCGGAAGATCCCAAGACCTTCATGCCATCGCCGGGCATGGTGAACCTGTATCACGCGCCGGGCGGACCCGGAGTCCGCGTGGAGACGCACCTGTACAGCGGCTATCGTGTACCACCGTTCTACGATTCGATGATCGGCAAACTGGTCACCCATGGGCAGGATCGTGATGCGGCGTTTGCGCGCATGAAGAACGCGCTGTCGGAGATGGTCGTCGAAGGCATCAAGACGAACATCCCGCTGCACCAGGAGATCTTCCAGCACGCGGCATTCCAGCAGGGCGGCACGGACATTCACTACCTCGAAAAACGCCTCGGCCTGACTTGAGGCGCAGACGATTCCGGGCGCATAGTCCCGGAGCCGGTGGATAGCACTCAGTGACCTGGCAGCAGTTCATACTCTCACTCGAATCGCTGGAACCGGCTTCCGTCGAGGAGGCCTTGCTTGAGCTAGGCGCTGCGTCAGTCACGTACAGCGATGCTGCGGACGACCCGGTGCTCGAGCCCGGCGTCGGCGAGACACCGCTGTGGAACCGAACGCGCATCACCGCGCTGTTCGACGACAGCATTACCGTCGATCGCATCGTCGACAGCCTGTGCGCAGCGCTTGGCCTGCCGGAATTGCCGGAGCACCGATTGGAGACCCTCGAGGACCGTGACTGGGAACGCGAGTGGATGGTCGACCTCGCGCCGATGCGATTCGGGCGGAGACTGTGGATCTGCCCCGGCGACCAGGACTTAGGAGTCGAAGGCGCCGTCACCGTCCAGCTCGACCCGGGACTTGCCTTCGGCACCGGCACGCACCCGACGACAGCGATGTGCCTCGAATGGCTCGATCAGCTCGACCTGGGTGGCGCCCGCGTCCTCGACTACGGCTGCGGTTCGGGCGTACTTGCCGTCGCGGCGATGAAGCTCGGGGCCGCCTCGGCGGACGGCATCGATATCGACCCGCAGGCCCTGCTCGCGACCGAGCAGAATGCCCGGCGAAATAGTGTCACGGTCGGAATCATCGACGATCCGGCAGCGATTTCGGGCCAATATGACGTGCTACTGGCCAATATCCTCGCCGGGCCGCTTGTAGAACTTGCGAACCAGCTCTCAGAATATGTCAAAAGCGACGGTAGACTGGCATTATCTGGAGTCCTTGAAAAACAGGCCGCAAGTGTTCGAAAAGCTTATGAGCATCGCATCGAGTTTGAAGAACAGAAGGAGATGCACCAGGACGGACAGACCTGGGTGCGGCTCAGCGGCCGACGAATAGCGAGCTAGCCGTGTATACACAGTGTCCCGAATGCGGATCCGCGTTTCGCGTGACTGCCGAGGTCTTGAAACAGGCCGCCGGCATGGTGCGCTGTGGCAGCTGTGGTCATGCCTTCAACTCGCTGGAATACCTGTCAGAGCAGAAACCGGGTGAAACACAGCCCGAACCCGAACCCTCGATCCCTGAGCTGAAGCCTGAACCGCAGCAGTCAGTCGAACCTGACAGCGAAACCGAGGCACCGCAGTCAATCTCCGCGGAACAGAGTGCCGCGCTCCTGAAAACCCTGGACCAACTCGCGGGTGACGAAATTGTCATCGAGGACACCGGGGTCGAATGGCGCGTACTCGGCAATGAAGACGACAGCGACGACGACTCGGAAACGGCTTTCGACCCGTCAGAAACCGACGTTTCTCACCTGGATGCCGACACCGAGATCGATTTCAGCGACAGCGACGATGTCGATGAAAAACTGGTCGAGAGCGACAACACCGGCATCTGGATCGTCGGCGATAGCCGGCCAGCGGGCTCTGAAGGACCCGGCGTTTTCGATGACCCGACCGAAACCATCGTCGACGAGACGGAGTTCTTTGACTCCGGCTCGACCAAGGTCGATCAAGTTCTCGAGGGCACGCCCACGCCGGTTGATGAGGTGCTCGAGGCGGGCGGCACCAACATCGAAAACGCCGAGCTGTTCCAGACCCAGATGATGGGCACAACCCCGCCGGACACGAATGCCGAGCTCTTCCAGACGCAGGCGATGAGCTCTGCGCCTGCCCAGGAGAACGCGGAGCTGTTCGAGACCCAGACGATGGGCACGGCGACATCGGCAGAGAGCGCAGACCTGTTCCAGACCCAACAGATCGATCCGCCAATCCCCGAAACCGCGGACGACGTCGAGGCGCCTGCCGAGCAAATGCGCTTCGACGACAACACACCGCTGCCTGACGACTTCCTCGACGACGAAGTATCGGCAGCTCAACCACCAGACACAGCCCCGCCAGCGGCGGAAGACGTGCACACAGAGACCCACGCAGAGCGGCAGAGCCCGATCGCACTCAGCGAACCTGACGAATGGGAGCAGCTGCTGGACGAGTTCGACGAGCTGCTGGCGACCGATCTCGATTCCGCATCTGCCGTCAACGGCAGCGTTGAGGCTGCAACGGTCGATTCGGGCGGCACGTCGATCGAAGACGACCTGATGTCGGCCGCATTCGAGAATGACCAGCCCGACTCGGGTCTCGGTAAGGACCTGGACGCGTCGATTGAAGAGGACCTGATGACGGCGGCCTTCGATATCGAAGAGGCTGAAGACAAGGAGTCATCCAATGAAGACAAACAGATTGCGGAGGCCGCAGACGGCGAAGAGGCTGCAGCGGAATCGACGACTGACGATGAGCTGGGAGAAGCAGCATCGGACGATGTTGCTTCGGATCAGAAGCACGAGCCAGTCGAAGTAGAAGCGCGCGCCGACGATGAGGCTGACCCGGCAGCCGAGCAGGAGTTTATCGAGGCGGAAGCTCAGGCCGATGACGTTGCCAGTCATTTTGCTGAGACAAGCGCTGAGCTCGGTGACGTGCTTGACGAGGCCAGCCGACTGGCAGAATCGCTGGACGATGAATCCGGCCGATTCAAGCTCGACGGCGACGAAGCAGTCGTTGATACCGACGTTCCCGGGGAGGAACGCCGCAGCGGCAGCCCGGGCGATGAATCGATCGCCGAGGAATTGAGAGCGATTGACGAGGCGTCTGCCGCGCACGAACTCGGCCACAGTGAAGATGAGGCGCCGGAAGCCCTGAGCGACGAGTCCAGTGCTGAAGAAGCGGAGGAACGGGCACTTGAGGCGCAAGCCGAAGAGGACAGTGACGCCGAGCAACTGGAGGCGCTGGACGAAGAAACCGATGCCGGGGAAGCTGAAGAAGACGAGCGTCAAGCGCTGGACGTCGAGTCGGGCGCAGAGAACGTTGAAGAAGACGAACTGGCCGCGCTCGACGATGAATCTGCAGCCGAAGCGGATACTGAAGGCGACGGAGAGGAAAAGGCGGACGAAGAGCTGGCCCCGTCGGATGTCGAGGATGAGGACAGTGTCGAGGCGACAGACGACGAATCAGATGCTGACGAAAAACTGGACCTCTCGACGATTCTCGATCCTGATGACGAGGGCCTGGTCGACGAAGGCGAAGCCGATCCGGATCGCAGCGATGATGACCTGCCTGAACTCCATGACGTAGGCGATCACGACCGGCCCAAACATCACGTTCCGCCGATGACGGAGGAAGAAGAGACGATCAATAGGCTGATCGACCAGGACTTGCTGGCGATCGCGCAGGTCGACGATGAGGGATTTACGTCGACGATTGTCGTCGATGAAAGCGCAGCTCCTATCAAGGTGGAGACGGAGACGGTCATCATCGGTGATCCCGATGAAAGAGAGTTGCCCGCGGAAGGTCAGGTTGGAGAGGCCATCGAACTCACGGAAACAAGCACCGGCATCTTTGGTCTTGGGACCGCGAAGTCGACAGCGGACTCCGAGCCGGGTCGAGGTCGCACGGCGGGGATCGCAGCGGTGCTCGCCCTGCTCTCGATCGGCCTTGCCGGGCAGTTCGTCCATCAGAATCGGGAGTCGCTCGCAACGAACGCGACCTTCGCCAGCATCCTGAATCCCGTTTACGACAGCATGGGCATGCCGATAACGCCGAACTGGGACGTCAGCGGCTGGGACATCGCCAGGACGCAGGGCGCGACCGATGAACAGGACCAGCTGCTGACGATTTTCTCTGAGATTCGAAACACGTCGGAGACCGCCCTGCCCTATCCGGTCGTGACGCTATCGTTGACAGACCGCTACCAGGATTCCATCGGCGCCCTGATACTGGAACCCGGCGACTACCTGGCCACCGGCAAAAACGCGGACGGCCTCGTGCCGCCGGGCGGCAAATTCGAAGCCGTCATCCCGATCAACGAGCCGTCGGCGGAAGCCGTTGGTTACACGATCAACGCTTGCTACCGAACACCCAGCTCAGACTTGCGCTGCGCGATATCTGACTTCAAGTAACAAGCTCGGGTATCCACCGGAGTACCACCACACTCCAACACGATCGGCCAGTTGCGTGAAGAAGCCACGGCGAGCAACGCTGCCCTCATCACAAGCAGCCTCACCCAGAGATCCCGCTCGCTGCCGCCAGGCCCAGGCTGCTCGGGTGGCTTCTCGCATGAACACACTTTCGGTCCAATATTCACATCCGCTAGGTTCAAAGAGAAAAGCACCACCGACTTCGACGAAGCTGCTCTGGATGCGGTGAAAGGACTCCGTTACGCGCAGAGGTTCGTCGATGGCGAGGCGGTCGCCTGCACCGGAGTCACGACGAGGATCAGCTTCAAGATTGAAGACTGACCTGCTTTTCGGTCATGTGGGTCGCGCGGGCCGACCCTGAACGATGATCAGCCCAAGAAATACGCCCATCCAGGTGGCAACGAACGGGCCGGGATCGAAAAGGCCCGATTCCGCTGGCGGGCGCGGGAGCGTAGCGAAGTTGACGCCAAGAGCCGCTGCACTGATTGCCATGCCAGCGATACCCAGTAGCCTTTGCTCGAGATAGAGCAGCGCGCCAAGCGCGAAGAAGAACGTTCCCGCGGCGATCCAGATATCGAAGACGATGTCGAATGAGAGCTGAACCCAGTTGATGCCCCAGAGAATCTCTCTCAACACCTCCTTCGTCGACTCGGCCTCGGCTTCCCTGATCGACTCGGCCATCATCGTGAAGTTCGAGTCCTGAATGACGGCCATCATGTTGACTGCTATGCCGGCGATGCAGGTGCAGAGAACACCGACCATGAAAAACGGACGCCACCTGCCGTCCTCGCGGAGCAGAAATCCGACGGCGACGGCCGCCAGCGCCAAGCAGGGGCCGAACGCGTAGAACAGGATCCTGCCGATCGATCGCGGGAAGACATGAAAGACGCTGGAAAAGAAGTAGCAGAACAACGCAAGGATGCCGGCAACCAGCGCAATCCAATACCATTGCTTCTCATCGTCTGTGTAGGTGGGGGCTCCCATCGTCTCCTCCCTTTCGAGCGCTAAGCAACGCTCGGCAGCTGCGGGCTATTGCCTGTCAGTGCCCAGGTAGCGACCGTACCAGTCCAGCATACGCTCGAGCCGATCCTGGATGTAGCTGGGCTTTGACAGGCCGTGGTTCTCACCCGGGTAGATGACGAGCTGCGTTGGCACATTCTGGCTGCGCAGCGCCTGGTACATCTGCTCGGAGGCGACTAAAGGCACGTTAAAGTCTTTTTCCCCGCACATGAACAGCGTCGGCGTCTTGATGCGATCCGCCTTGAAGAACGGATAGGAGATGCGCAGATAGTTCTCGAGCGACTCCCACGGAAGCCCGACTTCGTTCTCGTACTGCCAGATGTACTGATCGGTACCGTAGCCGACGAGCATATTGGAGATAGCGGCACCCGAAACGGCAGCCGCAAACCGATTGTCGCTGGCGATCGCGTAATTCGTGTTCATGCCGCCGTAGCTCCAGCCGCCGATGCCGAGACGTTCAGGATCACTTAAGCCGTCTTCGACCAGCTTATCCACGACAGCATGAATGTCCTGGATCTCGAGGTTGCCCCAATCCGCGTAGATCGCCCTTGTGAAAGCCTTGCCGCGTCCGGTACTCCCGCGATAGTTCGGATTGACGACGAGGTAACCAGCCGCCGCCAGCGCCTGCGCGTTCGAATCGAAGCCGAAGGCGTCCTGGCTCACCGGCCCGCCGTGCACGTCAACGATAGTCGGATACGGCTTGCCGGGCCGGTAGCCCGGCGGCTTGAGCAAGATCGACCCAACGCTGACGCCGTCTGAACTCGCTGCTTCGAATCCCTCAACGGTGGCCCAGTCAATCTCGTCGACGAGCGCGGCGTTGTGATCGGTTAGTGCCTTGCCATCCGTGGCCCGGTACACCTCGGCCGGGCGCTGCGGAAATCTCGCGAGCGCCACGATACCGCGGGCGCCAAGGTCGAAGGCCTCGGCCACGCCGGGCGTGTCGCTGCCCGGGAACAGGCGCAGTACATCGCCGCCCCGCGCCGGAATCGCGGCTATCGTCTGAACTCTGTCGTCTTCGATGAGGAAGTGGATCGTCTGGCCATCCTCGGACCAGCGAGGTGAGTAGACGAAGCGATCAAGCGCCTCCGTCAGCAGTACGGGTTCACCACCTGACGTCGGCACCGTCGCAACGACGGCCGGGTCGTAGTACGTGTACTTCGGCGGCCCACCCTGCAGATAGACAACCGACTTGCCGTCCGGGCTGAACGCAGGATCCGAATCCGCGCCTTCCCACGTGGTCAGCTGCCTCGGTTTCGCATCAAGCTCCGGCGCGATGACGAAGATATCGGAGTTCTCGTGGCGATCAGGATCGCCCTCGCGTTTACTCGTGAACGCGATCAGTTCACCGTCCGGGCTCCAGACCGGCTCACCGCTGTCGTAAGGCCCGGGCGTCAGCAGCGTCGCGGTGGCCGAGCCGATGTCGAACGCATAGATGCGTGTTCGCCGGTCGTCGAGCCAGTCCAGTCCATCGCTTTTGAACAGGTATCGGTCAACGACAATGGGCGGCGGCGTGTCGTGAGACGTCTCGTCGTCTTCCTTCTCATCAGTCTCCTCCGGATCCCGGGATGTCAGGACCAGCCGCTTGCCGTCGGGAGACCACTCGAAGCCTGAAACACCGCCCGGCAATTCCGTCAGCCTGGTGGCCTCTCCGCCCGACAGGTGCAGCATCCAGACCTGGGTCTTAAAGCGCGGGTCGTCGGAGTCGTCATCGTCGCCGCCGCGAGACGCGAGGAAGGCCAGGAACCGACCATCCGGGCTGAATCTCGGATGACTCTCCGATTCTCGCGGCGTATGCGTCAGTTGCAAACGCTCAGACCCGTCCCAGCTGACCATGAAGAGATCGGTGGAATACTCGTCGTGCTCGACGTCCGTTGTGCCGACCTCGTAGGCGACCCAGTCGCCGTCCGGGGATACCGATAGGTTCTCAACGGACTTTAGTCGATGGACGTCTGCCGGCTGGAAGACCCTGAGGTCTGCGGCCTGCGCGGTGGCGCCCGGGAGCCCGGCGACGGCACAAACGCCAGTCAGCATCAAAACACCGGCTGACGCCATACGAAATGGAGAATTGAAAGAGCTTCTTAGCATTGCATTCCCTCGTTCAGAGACGAACGCTCCCCACTCAGAGACTGCAGCGTCCGCTTCGGGTCAGTGGTCGCTATTCTATCCGAGCTGCTCTTCGGCCGCTTTTCGGACGGAAGGGCTCTGGGTTCTCATTCGCTGAATGCTGCCTGTCGGCCAGTTGCGGTCATTCGTTGAAGGGCAACTCGTCAGGATTGATTCCTACGTAGTCGGGGTCGGGGGTTGTTCTGAATCGAACGGCCGGCACTCGTTCATCGCCATCCCGTACTGCCCTGCAAACCCTATGCATGCCGTCCATCACTCGCCCGTCTTGATCGAGAATGATCGGATAACTTGTATCGACCTCATCGATCAATTTCATGTGTCCAAGTAGCGATCGGCAAGTCGGCGAATCCCCTTCGTGCTCGTACCAGTGTGTCTCATCCAACTCCGCTACTTCGGTAAGCGAGACCTGTTCAACAGGAAGTTCGCGGGACAGCTCGATGAGCCGACGAATATCCCAAGCCAACAGGCCCTGATCAGACTGTCGAAAGAAATACTGGGGACGAATCATGCGCGAAATCGGTGGTGTTCATCGACCGGCAGGTATGGGGCCAATAGCGGAATTCGTCGACCACCATTGTCGAGTTATGGCTCATGCACTACTCGCGTTCGCTCGAGGATCTGCCGACAACATTCACT
>JASJBE010000083.1 GCA_030066655.1 Woeseiaceae bacterium
AGAGCAGAGGCATTTCGTCTGCCACGTCAAACTCGTGAACGGCTCCGTTTATCGTCAGTTTGAAGGCCATAGATACCTCGCCGGAGTTTTCTGCTGAACCTCGGACGAATGGTAGTCCTTCCTGGAACAGAATGCGCCCAAGGCGACTACGGCTTTGACGTAAGGCCGGTTTTCTAGTGCAGTTTCACATCGGCCCGCGTCGCCTTGTAGATGCGATCTCCCAGCATGATCAACAGCGTCGACAGGCTGCCGTGAATGGATCGTTGGTGCAGCCGGTATAGGGATACGTAGACCATCCTCGCGATGAAGCCTTCGACGAAGACGGTGCCGCGCACCAGGTTGCCCATCAGGTTTCCTATCGTCGAGAACTTGCTCAGGCTGACCAGGCTACCGAAGTCCCGGTAGACGAAGTCCTTTGTTGTCTTGTCGGTGATTGTTGCCCGGATGTTGCGGGCAGCGATCGATGCCATCTGGTGGGCGGCCTGCGCCCGAGGCGGAACCTCGGTGCCGTCTTCGTTGTAACAGCTGCAACAGTCGCCGAGCGCGAAGACCTCCGGCATGCCTTTGACGCTCAGGTCTTTGTTGACCTCGATTCTGCCGAGCCTGTCGGTAGGGAAACCGCAATCGGACAGCCAGGACGGCGCTTTCACTCCGGCAGCCCAGACGCTGATGTCCGCAGGGATGGCGACACCTTCGCTCGTGTGGACTGCATCGTCTGTCACTCGCGCGACGCGCGTTAAAATCCGCACGTCAACGCCTATTCTCGCAAGCTCTCTCTGCACGGAGTACCCGATGCGATCAGGCAACCTCGGCAGCAGGCCCGGCGCGGCCTCGATGATGCTGACGACGAGCCGATTGCTCGACAGATGCTCGAAACCGTATTCACGTAATCGCTGCACGACGTTGTGCATATCAGCAGCGAGCTCGACGCCGGTAGCACCACCGCCGATGATGACAACGGAAAGCACGGCGTCCCGGTCGAGTTCGGCATTGACGCGATGCAGCTGCCGTGTGAACTCCTTGTGGAAGACCTCTGCCTGTTCCCTGGAGTCCAGTTGCATCGAATGCGTCGCGACGCCGTCGATACCGTAGTCGTTGCTCTGGCTGCCCACACTGACAGCGAGATAGTCGTAATCGAGCTTCCGTCCGGGCATCACCTCGCGGCCGTCCCCATCGTCGACAGAGGCCAGCGTCAGAGAACGGCGCAGGGGGTCGATGTTGGTGATGCGACCCAGCATGAACCTGAAGCCGTGTTTCTTGGCCAGCAGTCGATAACTGGCCTCGTCGTGGTAGCTGTTCATCGATCCGGTTGCGACTTCGTGCAACAGCGGTTTCCAGATGTGCGTGGGGTTCTTGTCGACCAGCAGAACTTCGGTTTGTCGGTCACGGCGGAATTTCCGTCCCAGCTTCACGGCCAGCTCGAGGCCGCCGGCGCCTCCGCCGGCCACGACGATCTGGCGTTCGGCTCGTCGCTGTTCGGTGGCAAGCGACGGTATGGAAACGACAGTGCTGTCGATGATGGGATCATCAATCGAAGCGCTGCGCAGCGCGGCGGTATTCGTATTGGCAGATGTTGTCATTCCAGTTCCTCCTATCCGGCAGGTTCATACTGACCGATCAACACACAGCAGTCTGTAAACTGTTGTAACGGTAGGACCGTCACCACGGACACCTTGCTCTGCTGGTGCTACCGTTAAGCCATGGACTCACCTGATTCACCCTCTGTAACGGTCTGGTTCGACGGCGAATGCCCCTTGTGCGTTCGTGAAATCGCTTTCATGCAGCGCCTGGACAAGCGACGCCGGATTCACTTCGTCGAAGTCCAGAGTGCCGACGCCTGTCCGATTGACCGCGCCGAGCTCATGCGGCGTTTTCACGCCAGGGAGAGGGGCAACGAAATCGTTAGCGGAGCGGCCGCCTTTGCCGCCATGTGGCGAGCGATTCCAATCCTTCGTCCGCTAGGCCTGCTCGCAAGATCGAAGCCGGTGCTATCGATCCTCGAGTGGCTGTACAGCCGATTCCTGCTCATCCGTCCGTGGTTGCAGCGCCGTTTGCGTGCTCGCGCCAGCGCGTAAACGAACAGGCAACTTCCCTGTCACCCGCCCGAAGATAGTCGCGTCTCGTCGCCTGCAGCGACACGCTGCGGCATCACTGGCTCGAGCTCGTCCAGCTCGAGACGGTCAATGATCGCCGGTATCTGTTTTTTCAGCTTGAAGTAGCCGCGCTGGGCATGAGGCCACGCTTCGCGGTCGTAGGCGCGACTGAGTTCCACGATACGAATACCGTATCGGGCGAGCGCATGCGTCGCCGCTGACAGCGCGTCAGCGACAGGACCTACCGGTGGCATTGCCGTTACGATGGTATTTACGTGGTGCTTCGTCGCCCACTCCGCGAGGCTCTCGGACCAGTCGTCCGCCTCGAAATAGCCGCCCTCGACGCCGAAGTGTCGACTCGCCCGGTCCACCGCGTCTCTAACGGCAGCAGAAGAAAAGTTGAACGCTTCGATACCGACGGGGAGCGCGGAGCGATTCCTGATGGCGAGACCACCTGTGACTGCGACGGGCTGCAGGCCCGATGCCAGCGTTTCCGGATAGCAGTCGTCTTCCGTGACCAGCAACCCGTAGCTTTCGGTCGGCAACAGCTCGTCGCGAAACTCCAGTGCCTGCGGTTCATACTCCGCGCGTTCCGTTAACGGTTCAGCCGTCGTCGACAAGCCCTTGGGATCGAAGCGGCCGTCGGTGTAGTTGACGATATTCGATACGCGAGCGAGGTAGGTCTTGCCCTTGGTGTGCAGGCCACTTACCCACCGCCAGCTTAGCGTGTTGGAGGCCGGGTCGCCGTCGACGAGATGACGCAGGAAGAAGTCTGCGCCGAGCTGCCACGGCAGTTTCAGCGTAAAGACCCAGATGCTCGCGAACCACATTCGCGCATGATTATGAAGGTAACCGGTATCGACCAGCTCGCGCGCCCAAGCGTCGAAGCAGTCGATGCCGGTGTTGCCGCCGACCGCCGCGTTGTAGCGATCGAGCAGCGTCGGTTCAGCTTCGAGCTGACCGATTAGCGTCCTGAGGCTGGCCTGGTAGTCCGACCACACGGCCGGACGATGCTGAAGCCAGCCTTTGAAATAGGCGCGCCAGAAGACCTCTTCCAGGAATTTGCTAACGTGGCCTGCCGAGTGGCGTGCCAGGGTCTGGCTGATGACTTCCTGTTCCAATATGAGCCGGTGCCGAATGTACGGCGATAGCGTCGACACGTTGGCGCGGTTGTTCGGGCCGAAATCGAAGTTGCGTGCCTTCGCATACTGCCTCGCACCGGTCCGAACGAACGTTTCGGTACGTTCTAGTCCGGCTGAGCGAGTCGCAGAGGTAAACATGGAATGGATACCCTAGTGGTGCCTGCGCCGCCGATTGGATGCCGGCTGCCGCACGGCAATGCGCTGCAGGCGCGCCGTGTCCCTATGTCGCGCCATGTCCTCGTACTGCCGAGTGCAGAAGACAACGACAGAGAGAATGCAAAGGACTAGTAGAAGCATCATCACGTGCTTATGACTGCTTCGGTGCCCAGACGCTGCACCATCCCTTGCCGGCTACCGCCTTGCCCGGAAAGATGCTGCAACCTGCCCACTCGGCATCTGCGTCGCCCTGGTAGAGCGCGCAGTTGTAGCAGAATCGATCGGACGGACGAACCGCAGCGTCGACGGTCGTCGCATCGTGGACGTAGTTCAGCGATTTCGCAATCGCATCACCCTCGTCAACTTTGGGCAGCTCGGTAGCGCGTACGCGCGCTGCTGACAAACCAGTGGCGGCGGCTGCGACCGAGCCTCCGACCTGCTTCACAAACAGACGGCGGGTCAGGGCGTTGTTAAGAAACTTGTTTGAAGTGCGTTTGCTGCTCATTCGACTACGTCCTCGTTGGAGAAGTGGTGGCCGGCGCGAAGCGCCGGCCGACCGAAACAGAGAACAGGGATTAGGGAGATGGATGGAGCTCTCTGTCATCGACGTCATCTGGGGATAGCGATGAGGTCATCGTTAAGTCTAATGATGCAGACGTTTCTGTCAACTAAATTTCTAGACGAAACTTAGACATCCTGTAACAAACTGTTTCTGAGCGCGCTTTGAGCGCGATTTCGGTGTGTCGACGCTCAGATGTCGATGTTTTCAAACTCGACGACTTTCTTCAGAGCAACTTCTATCGATGCCCGGGCCTGCGCCGTCGTGTAATGCAGGTAACGATGCAGCGCTGCGTCTTCGTCGTTTCGATTAGCGCACTGCGCGCTGTAGATTTCGAAGGCCGTCAGGTCGGTTACCAGCGATGCCAGATGATGAGGACACTCGCAGTCGATGGCCGACGTAATCTTGCTCAGCCTGGCCAGCTGTTGCTGTGTGTAATGCCGAGGGGGAATCTCACCGGCCTCGGGCCATTTCCTGGCTGAAGCATCGGCCACCGTCTCCTCGGTTCGCGGCGCGCTGGTGACATTCTCTGAAGCCGCGCGCAGCAGAAGCGACCGCAGCTGATCGATATCCGCTGGCGCCCGAACGACAATAAGGCCGAGATCCTTCGCGCGATCAACATCCTGCGATGTACCGAACTTGTACAGCGCCATGCCGGCGCGCGCTCCGGATGCGCGAACGTATCCTTCGATTGTCGTAATGGTTGCCTCGTCGAGCACAGGGCACTCGACAATGATGAAATCCAGCGTCTGGTGCGCGGTATCGACGCCGAAACGCGTTGCATCGTTATCCGTCGCGACAACATTCAGCGGGGCAATCTGTCGATTGTGTTCGAGAAACTGCACCGGAAGAAAGTCGCCGAGTACCGCAACGCGTATCTCGTCTGGCAATGTCCCCGTGCCGATTTCCCCCATGTTACGGGCGCGGTCGCGCAACTCCGACAGAGTGTTGCCGGCGATCTGGCTGATACCGATGCCCTGGTCGGTCAGCCTTTTCAGCAGCGTCAGCTTTTCGACGTCGTCCTTGGAGTACAGGCGGCGGCCGGTATCGGAACGGTCGGCGACGATAGCCGAGTAGCGACGTTCCCAGACACGAATGGTGTGGTCCGTCAGACCTGTCATCTTGGCTACTGCGCCGATGCCGTAGCTCTGAATCTTCTCTGCTTTCACGAGGTTCTTGCTCTCCGGGGATGTGTACGTGGCCGTACAGATTGATATAGTGTCGCCAATTTCCTAGACATTATATAGACAGAAAGACGCGATGGAAAAATTGATGGTTTTCTTGACGTTAGCTGCCGCCGGGACTTGGACCGGGGCTATCCTGTTCCACTCGGCCGTGGTTGCACCGTCGACCTTCAGGGTCCTCGATAGTGATACGGCGGGCCTGTTTCTGCGCAGATTGTTCCCGTCGTTCTTCCGATTCGGCCTCGTGTGCGGTGCATTGATGCTTGCGGGCCTGGTCGCAGAGGCGGCGTTCGCGGCGTCAATGCGCATGGACGCACTCGCGATTACGATCGCGATGTGCGTTCTTCAGGCGATCTGTCTTGCCATGGTGCCAGCGATAAATGCCGCTCGTGATGAGGGCGAGGCAGGCAAACGGCGCTTTGGCCGCCTGCACCTCGTCAACGTGCTGTTGACGGTCTCGGTGCTGGTGATGGGTCTGGTTGTGATCTATCTACAGGTCGGCTAACGACCGGACATCACAATCGGATCAAGCCCCGTTGACGTACCGGTAGTATTCGATACCGATGTCCTGGAAGTGCTTCTCGTCGCGTCGGCCGACGTCTTCGATGACAAACTCAGGCTGCTCGACGTATTCGAGATCGACGACCCTTCTACCATCGTGCATCGCCTCGTACTGCGCCTCCGTCAGGTCGCTGGCGATGGACAGTGCCTCACCGAAACGAATCTTCCGCGTCGCTTCGCGCCAACCCGATTCGACGTAGAAGGGGATGACTTCGGCCGCGTCGCCGCTGCCGTATCCGAACGTCAGGAGCTCCTCGCCGGTCAGGTCTATATCCTGCTCGAGCGCAGATTCCAGACCAGCGGCAAGCCATGCGGGCATCGCCGCCGTATACAGGTTGCCCAGGTCTCGAATCGTCTCGCCGCCGAGTGAGAGCTTGTCGATAATCTCCCGCTGATAGGCATCCGTCTTGCGGAAGACCTGCAGCACGGCCATCGTCAGTGGGTACGCGTCATTTTGCAGACCCTGCTCGGAAGCGAACTCGGACACCTCCGGCACCGCGTTCATTTCACGGCTGAGGTCCTCGCGGCTGATACCGGCCGCTTCACAGTACTCGCCGAGTTCCGCGCGGTCGCTGTCATCACCCTGGCTCAGGGCGAACAGGTAGACGATCGACAGACCCGTCTCAGGCATCCGCCGGTAAGGACGATGCATGAAGATCGTCTTTAGCGAGCGCATGTGATCGATCGCCGAGACGCCGCGCTTTGAATACATGTCGCGAACGGCGTGCAGCGTTTCGTCGATATAGCAGGTCGTTGAGTACTTGCCGTTGAAAACTGGGAAGTCCTGGACCTGGTGCGTCTCCGACCGGTCCTGTCCACAGAACCGCAGCATCGGTTTGCGGAAGTCCATGACGCGGTAATCCGAGGCGGAGCCGGAGTTGGCCAGGTCGATACTTGCGAGCGTCGGGTTTTCTTCGACCAGCATGGCGACGGCACCGGCACCCTGCGTCGGCTCACCGCTGCTGCCGCGTGCGTATTCGGCGATGTCGGCAGAAATCACGATGGCCTTGCTATTGCGGCCGTCCGTAGCAAGAAAACGGAGCGCGCCCTTCATCGCATAGACGCCACCGAGGCAGGCGTGCTTGTACTCAGGTACCTCACAGCTGCGCGACAGCGGGGGCAGGCCACGGCTCTTCAGCGCCTGGTCGACCATACCCTTGATGATGACGGCGCCTGCCGAGTTGTCCGTGCTGGATTCGGTGCCCAGCGCGAGGAAGCGAATCTCCTGCGGATCGATGTCGTACTGGTCGATCAGCCGCAGCACGGCCGTTGCCGACATCGTGTAGACACTGTGATTCGGGCCCCTGAGTCGGAAGCTGCGACCGACGACTTCCTGGATTTTCGGCCAGTGACCGCCCGTCCACTCGCACCAGTCTTCCAACCAGACGCGGTAGGGTGGGACGTACGCGGCGAGTCCGCTGATTCCGATCTTGTTATTTTGCTTGGCTGACACGTTCATTTCCCCCGATCATCGGTGGTTAATCGCTCCTGCAGAGTCGCCTCGGCGCAGGTCCGCCGGGGCTCTGCCGGTTTTGGCGCTGCAACTCATTAGTTCTGTTTCTCGTTTGCATGAAGCGCGCTGAAGATCACGATGGATTCAGTCCCACGAGGTGGGCCAGGTCCTTGAAGAATATCCTGATGTGCGCAACCGGTTTTGCTCGAACCAGCTGCTTGTTCATATAGGCGTCCCACGTCAGTTTCTGGACGTCCGGGTCGCGACAGATGTCGACGAATTTTTCCCGGCGCTTGTCGCTGCTGTACCACCAGTACTGCATGACGCCGAGAATGAAGAACACCATTCTGTGTGCCTTCATGAAGTCGCGGCGAACCTTTTTCAAGGCGCGAGCGTCGCCGGTCTGAAGCATTTCATCCACGGCATGCGTCGCGAATCGACCGCAACTCATCGCGTAGTAAATGCCTTCTCCCGACGACGGCGCGACGCAGCCCGCGGCATCACCAATGAGTACGACGTTTTTGCCATTGTCCCAGCGCTTCAGCGGCTTCAACGGCAGCGGCGCGCCCTCGCGCCGGATAATCTGCTTGTCATCGAGGCCCGTTTCGTCGCGCATGGCCTTGACCGCGTTTCGCAGTGAGAAGCCTTTGACCGCCGATCCGACGCCAACGCTGGTGCACTTGCCGTGCGGGAATACCCAACCGTAAAAGTCTGGTGAGATCTTGCCCTGGTAATAAACATCGCAGCGCTTCGGATCGAAACGCTCGGTCGTCGATTCCGGTGACTTGACGATCTCGTGGTAGGCGAATACGTGCCTCATCCGCTCCTGATGAGCGAATGCCTGCTCACGCACTTTCGACGCGGCTCCGTCGGCGCCAATGACGACACGCGCCGTAACGGCGTGAGTCTCACTGTCTTTCGACTGGTAAGTGATTTGAACCTTGCCGTCGTCCGCCTGCTGGAGCGTCTTGAACTTGCCGATGACTAAATCGGCGCCGGCCGCGCTGGCTCGGTCTCGTAGCCAGGGGTCGAACGTGGCTCTGTCAACCATGCCGACGAAGCCACCGATTTCCATGTCGACGCTCTTGTCCGAGGGTGCGACCATTCTTGCGCCGGTGACCTTTGTTTCGAGCTGGGACTCGGGAACGCCGAACTCCCTGAGCAGGATCGGTGGGACGGCGCCGCCGCAAGGTTTGATGCGACCGTCGCGATCCAGCAGCAAAACGTGGTGGCCGACTTCGGCGAGTTCTTTCGCCGCCGTCGCACCGGCCGGTCCGCCGCCGATGACGGCAACGTCATAATTGTTGTTCATCAAGCTTCAGCTCCAATCGCTTTGTTGCTCGCCAGGGCGGGCTGTCGCGAAAGCTCCGCTGCCAGGAAGGCGGCCGAGGCGAACAGCGCGGCTTGCGCGAGGAATACGAGTGAGTAGGCGTACAACGCAGAATCAGTGAGCCATCGAACGACATCGACGGACAATGTGCCAATCATGCCGCCGAGACCGAACGCGATAGCCTGTGCGGCGCCCCAGACGCCCATGCGGACGCCGTCTCGTTGCCGGTGACCTTTGGACACCAGCCCCATCATCGATCCGATGGCCGCGACGGCAAACACGCCGTTCGCGATGCCCAACAGGCCAACGTTGGTGTGCAGCGGCCAGTCGGATGAGACGTAACCGGAGCCCGCCAGCACCAGCAGCAGCAGGGACGAGGCGAGGCAACCGGCGATCATGCATTTCCGCAGTATGCTGTGGCGGCCGTCACCGAGACGATAGCCGATGAATGCGACGAGCATCATGCCGAGCAGCACGCCGCCGTGCTGCGTGCCTCCAAGCTGCGTCGACTCGCCGGGGGACATACCGAACACGGCGCCGGCAAACGGTTCCAGCACGAGGTCCTGTGCACTGTAGGCCAGCATGGAAATGAATACGAAGGCGGCGAAGCGGCGCGTGTGCGACTCGCTCATGACGTCCCGAATCGCAGACTTGAAATCGTGCGCGGCGACCCGCGGCTCAGGTTTCGAGGCGAACCCGGCGTGCCTGCGCTCGATGCTTCCCAACGCGAGTACCGTCGTGATCAGCGCGATGCTGGAGACGATAGCGGAGATCACTATCAGACGCTGAAACGAAAACGGGTCGAGGAACGCGCCGATGATGCCGGCGGTGACGGCGAAACCGGCGATCATCATGATCCACGTAATGCTGGCAGCTGCGGCGCGCCTGCGGTCATCGACCGTCGCCGCGAGCAGGACCAGCAGGCAGGTGCCGCTTGCACCGACGCCTGCACCGATCAGGATAAACGCGATCGTCGCAAGAACGATCCCAGCAGTAGTCGACGTGGCCATCAGCGCCGTCGCTGCAGCGGCCATAACCCCGCCGGCGCCCAGCACAGCCATGCCACCGATGATCCACGGCGTCCGCGCGCGACCGGTGTCCGATCCGTGCCCGAAGCGCGGCCTCAGGATCTGCACGTAATAGTGGATGGCCACCAGGAAGCCGGGCAGCATGGCCGGAAGGGCGAGTTCGACCACCATGATGCGATTCAGCGTCGACGTGGTCATAACGACAATGGCGCCGAGCGACGTCTGCACGAGACCGAGCCTGACAATGCCAGCCCAACTGATCGGCGTCTTCTTCATTGCAGCAACATCCCCCGTATCGCGAACGCGCTGGCGAGCATACCGAGGACATACAGCGTCACGCCGAAGCCGCTGAACCAGGTCGCGCGTTCGACCGGCTCCTTGACGAAGCGCTGCATCAGCACGAGTTGGGCGACCAGCAAGGCGCCGACGATCCCCGCCGCTGCTGCCTGCTGCCAGCTTATGAGCAGAGCCACAACGACGACCTGCGGCACTGCCATGACCGCGCAGGCGAGCCTCGCGGCCGACCGGGCGCCAAGCTGAACCGGCAGCGACCGGATGCCCATGATTCGATCACCCTCGATGGCCTTGAAGTCATTCAGCGTCATGATGCCGTGGGCGCCGATGCTGTAGAGCAAGGCCATCCACAGGATCTCGCTGCTCGGCAGCCCGCCAATCATTACCGCGGCTGCCGTAAACCACGGCAGTCCCTCATAGCAGAGCCCAACCGCCGCATTGCCGAACCAGCCGTTCTGTTTCAGTCGCGCCGGTGGCGCGCTATATGCCCAGGCCAGCGCAAGACCGACGATGCCCGCGATCAGCACCCAGACTCCGAGCACGGCGGCAACGCCAATCGAGACGATGGTCCATAGGATGGCGAAATACAGCGCGCTCTGGCCGGGCGCTCGCCCGGACGGGATGGGTCGCTGCGGTTCGTTGATGGCATCCACATGCCGGTCGAACCAGTCATTGACGACCTGGCTGGTGCCGCAGACGAGCGGGCCGGCGAGCAGGATGCCCGCAATGGCGAAGGGCCAACGATCCACGATCGATTGTCCGGACGAAATAACGCCGCAACCGAAGGCCCACATGGGTGGGAACCACGTGATCGGTTTGAGTAGCTCCACGTACGCCGTCCAGACCGGACGGTCGGCTGAGAGCGTATTGGCTGTCGCACGCCCCATTGATTGACAATAATACTTGACACTATATAACGTCAACTAAATTTTACAGTTGACGATGCTCGGAATCCAGCTGTTTTAATCGGAATTCAGGACGTCTTGCGGTCGCAGCCGTCAGGCAAGCTCGACGATGCGCGGATGGGTAGTCGAAATCGCGCTTCTAGTCGTTGTCGTCTTCGTGGTCGCCGATGCCGTACCGGCGTAATTTGACGTACAGGCTCTGCCGGCTCAGCCCCAGCATTTCCGCCGCCGAGGCCCGACTGTCGTCCGTCATTTTCAGCGCGGCCTCGATGCACATCCGTTCGATGATGTCGGTGGTCTCCCGAACGAGGTCCTTGAGCGGAACGCGACCCACGAGCTCGGTCATTTCTTTCAGCGAGCGTGGCAATTCTTCCTCGGACTCTGCCTTGTGGCGGCTGGTGGAGATCTGACGCCGTATGACGAATCCGAAGCAGGGCTCGTCACTCTCAAGTGCTGAAACTGCCGAGAGTTCCACATCGACCGGTTCACCAAACTCGGGGAACACCGTCGTCGCGAAGTGTCGGACTTCGGGTCGATTGCGCAAGTTGCGCATTAGCAGGTTTGCATCGACGCCAGGCCGCCCGAGCCAGCGATCCACCGGCTGATTAACCACCTGAAGTTCCGTCGCTATCGAACACATATCGAGAAACGCCTTGTTGGCGGCCGCGATCCGGCCATCGGCATCGGTGATGACGAATGCATCCGGTGACCGGCTGACGATATCCAGTATCTTTTGTGAAGAGTCGTCCTTGCTCGAGTCATCAGGTGCCCTCAAGCGAATCAGGAAGTAGGGTCCGTCCTCGCGGCGGACCAGCGACGCGTTCAGCTTGAATGAGCGGTGGTCGCCGGCCGAACGCACGATAATCGCCTCGGCGCGGCCTGCCGCGCGAACACGCACCAGCATCTCGTTAATCGCGTCATTGCTGTTGTCGCTGAATCCACGCGGGAATCCGCGATTGAGCAGTTTGTTTGTCGGCGTGTCGAGCAGTTTCCCGGCAGCCGGGTTGGCTTCGACGATCTTGCGGCTGTCCGCGTCGACGAACAGGATCGCCTCGCTCGTCATCGAGAACAGCATGCGATAACGAATTTCAGCCTGGTGCAGGCGCGAGTAGTCCTGCTCCAGCGATTGCTGCACGTCGAGAAGTCGCTGCTGCAGATTCGATACCTGGCTCAGGTCGCGCCCAACGGCGAGCAACATGTCATCCCCGGTGTGGATGGTCTTGTACATCACCGGGATATCGATCTCGTCTTCGGTCGGGTGGTTTACCTGCCGCCAGCGCGGTGCAACCGCATTCTTCGGATGCCCTAGTAAATCTTTGATTTTATTATGTGTTTCCGGGCTAACCGTGTCGATCCATTTCTTGCCTACCCAGGTGAGAGCGGCTTCCAGATGGGGCGCCGCATCGCCAAGGGCGACGTCCTGGATCACGCCGTCGGCATCGATTAACAGGCTGACATCGGAGGCTTCGGTGAGTAGCGTCGACGAAACGTCAGACGTCAGAGACTCGGCAAGCAGCTTCGATGTTCTGAACGAGGACAATGAATGCGTTTCCCTGGTTTCGACCGGCCCGTTAGACTGTTAGAGCCTGATTCTCAGGCCTAGTTCGAAGGTTTATGCTGCGCGCCCTGATGCAAGCGGCGAAGTTCATCTACGGCCTCTCGCCCGTCGACGGCAGTCGCATCGGCACCTACCTCCTCAACGAGCTCGGGATTGTCCACGAACACTCGTCCACCAGCCAGTATCACGGAGTCCGAGTTGCGAACACTATGTCGGATTTCCGAAATCAGCTTGCGGGTTGTCTCGATATGCTTGTCAGAACTGACCGACAGGCCGATAACGTCGAAATCCTGCGATTTGACCAGCCTGTGGAATTCGCGATGGTTGCCCGGATTCCCTGTGTAGCAATTCCAGCCACCCCGACGCATGAACTCCATGACCATGATCATGCCGAACGTGTGCTGCTCGCCGGGTATTGGCAGGACGAGCGCGTTCCGACCTGTCTGCACGGCGCCGGCCGTCGCGTCAAAGCAGCGGCTGAATTCCAGCAGGACCTGGTTCATGCGGCAGACGCCGATCGTCACGTCGGTGAACGAGCATTCGTCTTCCTCCCACATCACGCCGAGGCGTCTTGCGGCGGGTGCCAGCAGGTCAAGGTACAGAGCAGACAGTGGTATTCCATCGGTGCGAAGCGTGCTCACGTAACGCGTGGCAATCGATGCATCGTGGACGATGAGCAGGTGGACAAATTCCTCTACGCTCTCGCGCAGACGGTCGGCGATCGCCTGATCAGTTTGGGTGGAGCCGGGTTGGTCTAAAGCCAGCATGAGACGAGGGATAATGTCACCTTCGATTACACGACTCAGTCTCGACAACATCTGCCTGCCGACACCCTCGATCGAACCGTCTGACGGCGCGACCGGCAGGTCTGCATGGCCTGTGCTGTCAAAGCACTGTTCCTGCGTGAAGTCAGCGGATGATTGATCCCTGCCTTTATTCGTCATTCTTATTGGCACCCCAGCGATCTGGAGCATCTTAACGTAAAGCAGCGATCGCGTTCGATCCACGCCGTATAACCAAGGCGCTTTTTCACGCATCACGGCTATCTTAACCCCGCCTACCGATATATTGTCAAGATATATTTACGTCAACAAAAAATGACACTATACTGCTAATCGGGGTAACGGATGTGCCTGCAGCTCGTGGCGCAGCCGCACTATATAAAGGATAAGAATCGAATGCCGTCATCTGCGTCTGGTCGTGTAGAAGCAGTGCTCTATTCGGAAGAGGAGCGGCAACGACGCGACGCGTCTCCGTGGACCATCGTGCAGGGTGTGCTCGCGCCCCTGCAGTTTCTCGTCTTCATCGTCTCGACAATCCTGGTCTGGCGTTTCTTCGCGACCGGCGACGGCGCGACCATCGCGTCGGCCTCGGTCGTGCTAAAGACGGCGTTGCTCTACGCCATCATGATCACGGGCTCGATCTGGGAGCGCGATGTCTTCGGGCAGTACCTGTTCGCCGGGCCGTTTTTCTGGGAAGACGTCGTCAGCATGCTGGTCATGGCACTGCACACGGCGTACCTCGTCTGCTTCTTTGGCGGGTTCTTAAGCGTCAGCGACCAGCTGGTACTGGCGCTCGTTGCGTACTTTGCCTACGTCGTCAATGCGGCCCAGTTCCTGATTAAGTTCCGGATGGCCCGCGTGACCGCAGCGGAGAGCAGCGCATGAGCGGCGCGACAGCAGCTCAGGCTCCGCTGAGGCCTAAGCAGGAGATCCTGCGGCAGCGCGGGCAGCGCGAAGTATTCTGCGGTCTGACGGGTATCGTCTGGCTGCACCGCAAGATCCAGGACGCGTTCTTCCTGGTCGTGGGCTCCCGAACCTGCGCGCACCTGATCCAGTCGGCGGCAGGCGTCATGATCTTCGCCGAGCCCAGGTTCGCGACGGCGATCATCGACGAGCGCGATCTTGCAGGCCTCGCCGACATGAACGACGAGCTCGATCGCGAAGTGCAAAAGCTGCTCGCGCGGCGCCCGGACATTCGTACCTTGTTCCTGGTCGGGTCCTGCCCATCGGAAGTCATCAAGCTCGACCTGTCCCGCGCGGCGGAGCGGCTGTCTGCGCAGTTCATGCCGAACGTCCAGGTGCTGAACTACTCCGGTAGCGGCATCGAAACGACGTTTACACAGGGTGAAGACGCGTGCCTCGCGACGCTGGTCGAACAGATGCCGGAGGCGGCCGACGACGCGTCGCTGCTGATCGTCGGCGCACTCGCCGATATCGTTGAGGACCAGTTCCGCGACCTGTTCAGCGGCATGGGTATCGATAAGGTCGAGTTCCTGCCGGCGCGCAAGGCGCGCGAGTTGCCGGCCGTCGGTAAGAACACTCGCTACCTGCTGGCGCAGCCGTTCCTGA
>JASJBE010000084.1 GCA_030066655.1 Woeseiaceae bacterium
GGATCGGAATATGTCCCGTTCATCGACGAAAAGCCGCTCAACTAGGCCGAAAACCGGCTCGATCGAGGCTAAAGCGCGGCCGCGGCCTGCCGATACCCACTACTGGATTGCGTCTGATCGTAATCACGGAGGATAAACCTTGGATCTGGCGACATTAATCGGACTGATCGGTGCCTTTGGCATCGTCCTGGCGTCGATCGTCATGGGCGGCTCGGCGGGCACGTTCGTCAACACACCGTCTCTGCTGGTCGTGTTGGGCGGCACCGTGCTCGTTACGATGATGAAATTCAGCCTCGGGCAGTTCCTCGGCGCGGCCAAGATCGCGGTCAAGGCCTTCGTCAACAAGCCTGTCAAGCCCGAGAGCCTCATCGAGAACTCTGTCGAACTGGCCAAGACCGCCCGCCAGGGTGGCCTGCTGGCGCTGGAAGACGCCGAAGTCGTCGATGACTTCATGAAGTCCGGCCTGGGGCTGCTGATCGACGGACACCCGGCCGACACGGTCCGGGCCATGCTGCAGAAGGACCTGAACCAGACGGTCCAGCGACACCAGGATGGCCAGCAGATCTTCAAGGCGATTGGCGACGTCGGCCCGGCCATGGGCATGATCGGAACGCTGATCGGTCTCGTGCAGATGTTGGCTAATATGGACGACCCGAAACAGATCGGCCCCGCGATGGCCGTCGCGCTATTAACGACATTGTATGGCGCCATCCTCGCGAACATGTTCGCACTGCCGATCGCCGATAAACTGGCTGTGCGCAGCGGCGAGGAGTACACGAACAAGTCGCTGATCATCGACGCCCTGCTCGGCATCCAGAGTGGCCAGAACCCGCGCATCATCGAAGGCATGCTCGAGTCCTACCTGCCTCGCTCGCAGCGCAAGGAAGAAGACGTCTAGCGCGTCGTCGGAACGATGGACAAGCCGCCGGATCCGCCACCAGACAAGGGAGTACCCGCCTGGGTAATGACCTTCGCTGACCTGATGACGCTGTTGATGTGCTTCTTCGTACTGCTGCTGGCCTTCTCGGAAATGGACGTCCAGAAATTCAAGCAGCTGTCAGGCTCGATGAAAGAAGCGTTTGGCGTGCAGACCGAGGTCAAGGTCAAGTCGATCCCAAAGGGTACGAGCCTGATCGCCCAGGAATTCAGCCCCGGCAAGCCGGAGCCGACGGCGCTCAACCAGGTTCGTCAGTTCACGATCGACTCCAACAGGAACACGCTGGACGCATTGAATCGCGAGAT
Organism: Woeseiaceae bacterium; assembly: GCA_030066655.1. Classification (GTDB taxonomy): domain Bacteria; phylum Pseudomonadota; class Gammaproteobacteria; order Steroidobacterales; family Woeseiaceae; genus UBA1847. The sequence goes on from JASJBE010000084.1 coordinate 1,243, forward strand.
CGCCGAAACGCGCGAGCACGCGAAGAAGCTCAGGCTCGCGCTGCGTGACGAGATTGCGAAGGGAGCCGTCGCCATCGAGACGGATGGCAAGAAGATCATCATCCGCATCCTCGAGAACGCGTCCTTCGACTCTGGCAAGGCCGACGTCAAGCCGCAATTCAAACCGGTTCTCGCCAAGATCACCGCCCTGCTGGACAACGCGTTCGGTGAGATCACGATCTCCGGCCATACGGATAACGTTCCGATCTCGAATGACGAATACAGTTCGAACTGGGACTTGTCGACGAACCGGGCCGTCCGCGTCGCGCACGAATTACTGGGCAAGGCTCGGATCAACGAAAAACGCATCACGGTCACCGGGCACGCCGACACGCGGCCGGTTGCCCCCAACGACACACCGGAGAATCGTGCGAAAAACCGGCGCGTGGACATCAGCATCGTTCGCGGCAGTCAGCTTGATACCCAGGAGACGATGGGTGTCGACGACGCGAGCGGCGAATTGCCGTCCGCAGACAATCAGGCACCTGGCGAAGTCGAGGAGGACCAGGTATGAGCAATGAATACGATAACCGCAGGTCCTTCAGGGTCAGCGAAACTGTCTACCTGAAGTACCAGCCGATCACCGAAGACGAATTCAAGGGTGGGCTGTCTCACTACAAGATCAAGAACGGACTATCGGACGGCGCCAACTCCAAACTGACCGAGATCGAATCACGGCTCGGCGAGGCTATGTTCCTGCTGAGCAAGGAGTCCGACCAGGTCTCCCGCTGCCTGACGTTGATCAATGACAAACTCAATGTCGTCATCGGCCAGGTGCCCGCGTTCCGTGAGAGCAGTTCGGCACTCGCCAAGCAGCCGCCGCAGACCTGCGACGTCGGCGCCGACGGCCTCGTGTTTTCCAGCGACAAGCCGATGCAGATCGACGACAAACTGTACTTCAGGTTCCTGCTGTCGTCCGACAACCGCTACGTGGAGACGTTCAGCACCGTCGTGCGCCTGACCGACCCGCCCGACACCAGCAACCCGGCGTGGCAATACGGTATCGGTATCGAATTCAACGGCATGAAACCGGAGCTTCGTGAAGTCCTGATCCAGCACATGTTCAACCGCGAGTCCGAGACACTTCGGATGCGGCGCCTGAACCTCGAGAGACTGGAAGACATGAAATAAAAAGACGGACCGGAGCAACGCTCACGGTCCGTCTCCCATCTAGACCCGGTTGACGCGAAACTAGCTCAGCGTCGACTGCATACCCTGCATCTTGTCGCGATAGCGTTCCATGACGGCACCGACCGTCGAGTCATCGACACCCAGCTTGCGGCAGGACGGAATCGCGGCCAGATCGAGCGACTCATCCTCGGGATTCTCAATCAGGAATTCGGCGACGTGCATAACGTCGGCGAGACGCGGCTCCTCGGCACCGTTGTCGGTGACATAGCTGTCAGAGTCAGCTGACTCGGCCATCTCCTCGTTGAAGCCCCAGGATTCGATGATGCTCTTGCCGATCTGCGGGTTCCATTCACGGACGATGTCCTTGAAGCCTTGCGGGTTACCGAGCAACTCCGGAAACTCGCCGGTCTTCGTGATGATGTAGAGCGTGCCGACGTCGTGCATGAGCCCGGCGAGATAGGCCGACTCGTCGTTGACGGTTCGATTCACGCGAGCAACCGACCAGGCCATGCAGGACAGCTTCATGCTGCGCGCCCAGGCCGCCTGCAGGTATTTCTTGGCGTGCGAGTGCTTTTCGGCCGCGTACAGCTGCTCCATGGCGATGGACATGGCGGTATTGCGTACGACTTCGAAGCCCAAGCGACCAATGGCGCCGTCTAAGGAATCGATCGTTACGCCGGCACGGTTGTACAGCGCAGAGTTGGCATACAGAAACAGCTTCGAGACGAGCACCGGGTCGACACTGACGGCGCCGCTGATCTTCTCGAAATTAACGTCGTCTTTTTCGAGCATGTTGCGGATCTTGACGACCACGTCTGGCAGAGACGGCAGTGAGATGTCCCCGTTTGTCAGCTCCAGTGCGAGAAGGTTAACGAATCGGAATTGTTCTTCAGCCTGTGCACTCATCGTGTGTGTTTTCCTGTACTGATTACGCGGCAACCCTGCCGTGCAGTTTCTGCAGCAATCGGGCCTCGCCGATGTTCAAGCCGCAGGTCCGGGTCAAGTCGTCCACGGATGCGCCGTTCTTGGCCATTCGCAATGCATGTTCTATCGGCAGGGATCGCTCAAACTCAATAGCGGGCGCGGGCTTTTCTTCGACCTGGCGCCTGGCCAGTTCATTGAGTCGGCGCTGAAGATCGTTAACCCTCTGATCAAGTTTGAGTTTTTCGAGCAGGGCCTCCTCCGTACCGACTGTCATAATCTGCATCGGCGGAGCGTCTTCGGCCGTTTCCGCCTGCTCATCGGCAAGCATGGCCCCGGTGGGGCTCTGCCAGAAGTCCTCCAGATCGCGGAAACGACGCTGGAACCGGAGCAGCGCGACACAGGCCGCCCCCAGCAGCAGGGACTGGGATATGAAGATCAGGTAGAACGCGGTCGAGTCAGGAACAATCATCATACGTGCTCATCAATCAGTGGCTTGTTGTCATCGTCGTCATGGTCGGGCTTCTTCGGTGGCTCCTGCTTTCTCTGCCTCTGCTCACCGGTCTCCCTGTCTTTGTTGACAGGCTGTATCGGCCGGACCGGATAGGAAGGCGTGATATTCTTCACGCCGCCAATAAACTCGTTCATCTCGTGTCTCCTACCATTTGGACACAATAGATCGCATCCGTATGATCGCCTGTCCGTGAATCTGGCAAACGCGAGACTCGGTTACATCGAGAACCTCACCGATTTCCTTCAGGTTCATCTCGCGTTCGTAGTAAAGCGACAGCACGAGGCGCTCGCGCTCCGGCAACTGATCGATAGCGGCAACCAGTCCCTCGCGAAACTGCTCCTCATCGAGCTCCTGATCGGGTGTTGCCGTGTCCGACGTCGGGCGCGTGCGATGCAGCGCCGTTTCGTCCAGCGTCTCATCGAGACTGAACAGTCGGCTGGATGCGCTGTCAGCAAGAATCTTGTGGTAGTCCTCGACGGGAATGCCGAGTCGCTCGGCGATGTCGGCGGAGCGCGCCGGGCGTCCGGTCTCGGCCTCGATGGAGTTGATCGCCTCCGCGACCTGCCGGTACTTGTGATGCACGGAGCGCGGCGTCCAGTCATGCTTGCGGATGTCGTCCAGCATCGCGCCGCGAATTCGAATGCCGGCGTAGGTTTCGAAGCTCGCGCCTTTGGACGCGTCGAAGTTGCCGGCGGCCTCCAAGAGGCCCACCATGCCGGACTGCATCAGGTCGTCGATGTCGACGGACGAAGGCAACCTGGCGGCAAGGTGCTGGGCAATCCTCTTGACCAGTGTGATGTGTTCCTCGACAAGACCCTCGTTAGAGAATCCTTCGCGATCAGCTGCCGTGCTATACGCGTTCATGCGACTTTTCCTTTGTACGTTGCATCAGCCATGACGAGGCTTTCCATGAAAAACTGCAGGCCGCCGTGCGCCTTGGTCGCAGAGGGCAATTCGGCCAGGCTTCTTGCGAGGGTCCTGAAGGCTCGCCCCGCGGGGCTGTTGGGATAGGCATCCGTAACGGCGCACTGCTGCTGGACGGCCTTGACGACGTAGTCATCCTGGGGAATGTCGCCGGTGTGTCTCAGCACGACGTCGAGGTAGGAATCTGCGACCCGGTCCAGCTTGGCGAAGAGCCTGCGGCCGGCCTGGCGACCCTGGCTCTGGTTGGTCACGATGTGAAAACGGCGCATGCCGTAGTTGCGGCTAAACACCTTGATCAGCGCGTAGGCATCCGTCAGCGACGCCGGCTCGTCGCGCAGGACAACCACCGGATACTGGGCCGCCTTGACGAATCTCGCGACCGACGGTGCGATACCGGCGGCCGTATCGACGACGAGGACATCGGGCTGATCCGACATTTGACTGAACGCATTGATCAGCGTCGCCTGGCCTCGTGAGTCGAGTTTGCTCATGTCGAAGTTGCCGGACGATGCCGGGATGATACGAACGCCACGCGGCCCGTCGAGCAGCGTGTCCGCGACGTCGATTTCGCCATTCAGGACATGAGACAGGTTGAACCGGGGTTGCAGGCCGAGCAGCACATCGATATTGGCGAGGCTCAAGTCCGCATCGAGCAGGGCCACGTTGTGCCCTTCGGCCGACAGTGCGATCGCGATGTTAGCTGCCACGTTCGTCTTGCCCACGCCGCCTTTGCCGCTGCAGACGGCGATAACCTTAACCGGGCGCGGGGCCTGGAACCGCTGCACAAATCCGCTGCTGACCTGACTATCCATGTGCGACGCTCGCTTCCGAGTAGTGTTCCGCCATCGTGCGCTCGTCGATGCGAGGCTGGCTGCTTTTTGCGCATTCGAGCGCTTCATTGACCATCCACAAGCGCTTCCTGGGCGCGGCGTGCAGGTCGTCGGGTATGCGCTGGCCGTCCGACAGCCATGCGACCGGCACGTCGTGGCGAATCAGCGCGCTGAGCGCGCAGCCGAGCTGGGCGGCTTCGTCAATCTTGGTTACGATGCAACCGGAGAGCGGCACCTGGTCGAAGGTCCGGATAACTTCATCGAGTCCCGCCTCCTGCGTCGCGGCGGACAGCGTCAGGTAGAAGTGCACGCGGTCGGCGTGTGAACCGTACGCGGCCATCCGATTCGCGAGCTCACGATCGCGCTGTGAGCGACCTTCGGTGTCGATGAGAACGAGTTTCTTCCTGGACAGACGGGTCAGGACGTCATGCAGTTCATCGGATGAACTGGCCGAGTGAACGGACACGCCGATGATGTTGGCGAATGCCTTCAGGTGCTCTTTCGCACCGATGCGGTAGGCGTCGGCGCTTACCAGCGCGATTTCGTCGGCGCCGTGCTGCATCGCGAACTGGGCTGCGATCTTCGCGATCGTCGTCGTCTTGCCAACGCCGGTCGGGCCGATCAGGGCTGCGATACCGCCCTCCTCGATCAGGCGGGTCTCAGCGACGGGAATCAACTGCGCAAGCGTCATCAATGGCGCGCGTTCGAGGTTTTCCTTGTCGACCGGCGGTGTCCGGTCGACAATGATGTTCGCGATGTCCGGTGCGATACCGAGCTGCGCCAGGTTTCTCAGGATCTGTACGCGCTGCGGGAAACGGCGCGTCGCATCTTTCCAGACGAGACCGGACAACTGCGTCTCCAACAGTCCGCGCAGCGAGGTAAGCTCTTCCTGCATCGACACCAGCGTGCTCTGGCTGTCGTCGCCAGCTGCTGCCTCGGTCGGCGTCAATTCAGCCGCTTGTCTGGCGGACAACAGGCTCGCATCAAAAGACTCCGGCTCCGCTTCCGCAGCATCCACGACCTCGATGTCCAGTTCGGCGGGAGGCGCGACATCGCTGGGCGTCTGCTTCAGGTTGGCGCTTAAGACCTCGGCCGACGCAGCCACCGGTTCCTGGACCTCGTCGACCTTGTCCTGCATCAGGCGCGCCAGCGCCTTCGGACTCAGCTCGGTGTCGGCACTACCGGTCAGCGCCGTCTTGACCAGCGCCTCGTCGTAATCGATCGCGGCAATGACCTCGATACCGTCGCTGACGCGCCGGTTCGACAGAATGACGGCATCAGGGCCCTGGTCCTCTCGAACCTGGCGCAAAACGTGTCGCATGTCCTTATCCAGATATCGTTTTATCTTCACTGTCTATTCCTGTGTTGCTCGTCACTTCGCTCGTTTGACGTACAGCCCTCAACCCACGGCTCCAATCATCTGCACACGCTTCTCGTCCGGAATCTCGTTGTAGGCGAGTACGTGCAGGTTGCGGACGCTGCGCATCATGCGCGCCATCCAGGGCCTGACCTGCGGGCCGACCAACAGCACCGCCGGCTCTCCGGCGATTTCCTGTGACTGAGCTTTTTCGCTCAGCGTCTGGTGCAGTCGTTCAACCATGGCGGGCTCCAGTCCCATTGATCCGTTCTCTGATACAGACTCATTCAAGATTCGTTCCAACTCTGGCTCCAGCGTCAGAACTGATAGCTCAGGCCGCGTCCCTGCTACGTTCTGGACGATCGAGCGGCCCAGCGCTACACGCACGGCGGCCGATAAAACGTCGGGTTCCTGACTCTTCGTACCCTGCTCCGCCAATGTTTCGGCGATCTTGCGGATGTTGCGGATCGAGATTTCCTCCTGCAGCAGGTTCTGCAGGACTCTCGTGATGACGCTCATCGGCAGGAGCTTCGGCGTCAGCTCCTCGACGAGCTTCGGCGAGTTGACCGCGAGGCGATCGAGGAGTTGTTGCGTCTCTTCGTGGCCCAAGAGCTCGTGCGCGTTGCTCTGCAGTAGCTGGCTTAAGTGCGTCGCGACGACGGTGGCCGTATCCACGACCGTGAAGCCGAGCATCTGAGCCTCCTCACGCTGCGAGGCGTCGATCCATACCGCGTCGAGGCCGAATGCCGGGTCTGTCGTTTCGATGCCATTCAGCTTGCCGAATACCTGGCCGGGATTGATCGCGAGATCCTTGTCGATGTGCACCTCGCCCTCGCCGATCGTCACGCCGGCGAGCGAGATTCGGTATTCATTCGGCGACAGGTCCAGGTTGTCCCGGATGTGCACCGGCGACACGAGGAAGCCGAGTTCTTCGGTCAGTTTTTTACGCACGCCCTTGATGCGAGCGACCAGCGCGCCGTCGCGCTGCCGGTCCACGAGCGGGATCAGCCGATAGCCGACTTCGAGACCGATCAGGTCTACCGGATCGACGTCCTGCCAGCTCAGGTCGGTGGTCGTCTCCTCGAGATCGACCGGCGCCTCGACCGGCGGCGGTGGCGCTTCCCTGGACTTAAGCATGCGGAAGCCGGCAAAAGCACAGGCTAGTGCCAGTGACAGGAAGGCGAAATTGGGCATGCCCGGGATCATGCCGAGGATGCCGAGGATCGCTGCCGTCACGAACATGGTCCGATGGTCGGTGAACAGCTCCGTGAACATCTGGTTGCCCATGTCCTGGGATCGCGACACGCGGGTAACGATGATCGCGACAGCGGTGGACAACAGCAGCGACGGAATCTGGGCTACGAGGCCGTCACCGATCGTCAGCAGCGTGTAGTTGTGCACGGCCGCGGACAGCGACAGGTCGTGCTGCGACGTGCCGATAATCAGGCCGCCGATGACGTTGATAAACAGGATCAGTATCGATGCGATCGCGTCGCCGCGAACGAACTTGCTCGAACCGTCCATCGAGCCGTAGAAATCGGCCTCTTCACCGATCTCGGCCCGACGCTTGCGTGCCTCGTCCTGGTCGATGACGCCCGCGTTCAGATCGGCGTCGATCGCCATCTGCTTACCGGGCATCGCGTCGAGTGTGAACCTTGCCGAGACCTCGGACACGCGTCCGGCGCCCTTGGTCACGACGACAAAGTTGATGATGACGAGAATCGCGAAGATCACGAAGCCGACGGCGTAGTTGCCGCCGACAACAAACTCGCCGAAGGCCTCGATGACCTTACCGGCCGCCGACGTGCCCGTGTGGCCGTTTAGCAATATGACGCGCGTGGACGCGATATTCAGCGCCAGCCTGAGCAACGTGACGACCAGCAGGATGGTCGGGAACACGGCAAAGTCGAGCGGCCGGCCTACGTAAACCGTCGTCAGCAGAATCGCCACGGACAGCGCAATGTTGAACGTGAACAGGATGTCCAGCGCGAGCGGCGGCAGTGGCAGCATCATCATGCACAGCATTGCCAGCAGGAACAGCGGCATGCCCGCACTGCGAAGCGCGCCGGAAGCCATGTTGTTTACGTTGTCAGCCATTCAACTCATCACTTGTCTGAAAGCGGGTCGGGGAAATCGTCTTCGTTGACCTCTGGCTCAGGCTTCGGCATCGGCCGCTGCCCGGGTTTCAGGGTCTCGTTCAGCTGGAAGATGTAGGCGAGGACCTGCGCGACTGCCGAATACAGCTTCGCCGGGATCTCATCGCCGAGCTCGGTGCTCCTGAACAGCGCTCGCGCCAGCGGCGGCGCCGAGAACAACGGCACGCCGTGCTCGGTCGCAACTTCACGTATACGTTTCGCCAGCAGGTCCTTACCCTTGGCGACGACCTGGGGCGCGCCCATCGTCGTGTCGTCATACTTCAGCGCGACGGCGTAGTGCGTCGGGTTGGTGATGACGACGCTGGCAATCGGGATGTCTTCCATCATGCGGCGTTGCGCGACCTGCTGCTGCAGAGTGCGAATCTTGGACTTGACCTCGGGCCGTCCCTCGGTGTCCTTCATCTCGTCGCGCACTTCCTTGCGCGTCATGCGCATCTTCTTGTGGAACTGCCAGAGCTGGAACGGCGCATCGATGGCGGCGATGACGATGAGTCCGCAGCTGACGATCAGCAACGACTGGCCGCAGATCTTCAGCGCGTGCGCGATCGCACTATCGACCGATTCGCGGCCCAGACCGGAAAGCTCGTCGTACGAGAACCACAGCCAGGCGATGGCGAGCGCGCCGACCAGCGTGAACTTGCCCATCGCCTTGACCAGCTCCATCAGGCCATTCGGGCCGAAGATTCGCTTCAGGCCCTTGATCGGATTCAGGCGCTCCGGCTTGAAGGCGAACGCCTTGACGCTGAACGACAGTCCACCGATGGCCGTGCCCGACAGGAATACGGCCGCGAGCAGGACGATGATCAGCGGAATGAGTCCCGTGAAGGCGCTCATCAGCGACTCGGAGAGCGCTACCGGCAGGAACGACGAATCGAAAACCCTCTGGCGTTCGATAGAGAACCCTGCACCGAACGTCGACACGAGATTGCCGCCGATGGGTTCCGCCATGACCAGCAAAGCGCCCGCACCGGCGAGCGTCACGCCGGCCATCGTCAGTTCACGTGATCGAGGAACCTCCCCCTTTTTCTTCGCGTCCGCCAGACGCTTGGGAGTCGGTTGTTCGGTACGTTCTTCTTGCGGTTCGTCAGCCATGCGCCGTTTCCGTCATCGACTTGATCAGGGCTCAAGCAATTGCGAAATCACGGACAGCGACTGCGTCAGAAACGCTGACACGTTTTCGGTCAGCACGCCCATGTTGAAGAAAATGACCAGAAAGCCCAATAACATGGTTACCGGGAAACCGACCGCGAACAGGTTCAGCGTCGGCGCTGCCCGGCTCATCACGCCAAACGACAGGTTCACGACGAGTATCGCCGTGATCGCCGGCAGCGCTATCTTCAGCGCAAAAACGAACAGCTGCGCCGTCCAGGCCAGCAGCTCCGTCAGCCCGGGCATCCCGATGCCGTTTGACGCGATCGGCCAGTTCGTGAAGCTCATGACGAGCAGCTGAATCAGGGCCAGGTGACCATCCAGGGACAGGAAGATCAGCATGCCCAGCATCAGGAACAGCTGTCCAAGCACCGGGATATTCACTCCCCTCGCCCGATCCACGAAGATGGCGAAGCCAAGACCCATGCCCATGCCGATGATCTGACCGCCCAGCGCGATGGCGTCGAAGACAAGCTGCACTAAGAATCCCATGATGACGCCAATCGCGATCTCCTGAATTACCGTGACCAGACCCGCCACACTCAGTACGTCCAACGTGGGCGGTGTGGGCGTAATCGGTGCTATCACCATCGTCAGAACGACCGCTAAGAGCATCCGCACCCGGGTCGGGACAAAGCTGCCCGAGATCAGCGGCATCACCATCAAGAAAGCGCCAATGCGTACGAAGGGCCACACATAAATCGCGAGTCCCTCGAGCAGCGGCTGCATTGCTATTTGAATATCCATGGCTTGAATTCATTTCAGTGTCCTCTCTGATGTCGTTATGAAATCAGCGACGGAATCTGCTCCATCAGTTGACGTGTAAAGTTGATAATCAACGCCAGCATCCACGGCCCGGCCACGATCAGCGCCATGACCAGGATCAGCAGTTTCGGAATGAAGCTCAGCGTCATTTCGTTGATCTGGGTGGCGGCCTGGAACATGCCGATCAGCAGACCGACGGCCAGCGCCGAACCCAACAACGGTGCGGCGAGCAGGATCGTGACCCACAGGGCCTGTTCTCCAATCGATGTGACTACTTCCGGTGTCATCTGAAGTCCTTACAGGTAAAAGCTGGACGCCAGCGTGCCGAGCAGCAATGCCCAGCCATCCACCATGACGAACAGCATGATTTTGAACGGCAGCGAGATGATCATCGGCGACAGCATCATCATGCCCATCGACATCAGTACGCTGGACACGACGAGGTCGACGACCAGGAACGGGATGAACACGAGGAAGCCGATCTGGAACGCCGTCTTCAGCTCGCTGACCATGAAACTCGGGATGACAATCGACATCGGCGCTTCGTCAACGGACGCGAGATCGGTGTGGCCCGCGATCGATGCGAACAGGGCCAGGTCGCTTTCGCGTGTCTGGTCCAGCATGAATGCGCGAAGCGGCTTGATGCCGTTCGCAAGCGCTGCGTCGGCGGACAGTTCGCCGTCGATGTAGGGCTTGGCCGCGGTCGTATGAATCTCGCTGATCACCGGCGCCATGACGAAGAATGTCAGGAACAGCGCGATACCGAGCAGGACCTGGTTCGGCGGCGTCTGAGCGGTTCCCAGCGCCTGCCTCAGGATCGACAGCACGATGATGATTCGTACGAAGGCGCTCATTGACAGGATGGCTGCCGGCAACAGCGTCAGCAGCGTCATCAGCACCAGGATCTGGATGCTCAGCGAGTAAGACTGCCCGCCGGATGCCTCGGCGGCGAGCGCCAGCGCCTCCGTCTGCGCGTTGACACCGGTAGCCGCGAACAACAGCAGGATGGTGCACAGCCCTCGGATCACTGGCGGGCCTCCCGCACCGTAGAGCGAAGTCGCTCAGCGAAGCTTGTCGACGCGACGCTGGCGGCGCTCGTGTCGACGACCGGTTTTTCGAAGACGTGCAGGGTCTGGACCTGCGCAGCGGTCATACCGACGAGCAGTTGCTGATCGGCAACCTCGATCAGGAGCAGTCGTTCCTTCGTGCCGAGTGCCCGGCTGGAGACGATGTTGATGACGTCCCGGTTGCCGGACACGGCGAACTTGCTGCGCGAGTAGACCCAGCCGAGGGCGACGATCGCCGCGACCACGACCAGCGTGCTGAAGATCATCGTCGCGACATCGGCGCCGCCGACGATCTTGCCCGGCTCGGCCGCGTGCGACGCGTTGGCAAACATGGCGGTAGCAATAGCCAGGAGGCGTGTCATTGTCTGCGCCTAGTTCAGCTTCTCGATGCGTTCGGCAGGGCTGACGACGTCCGTCAGCCGAACGCCGAAACGATCGTCGACGACGACGATCTCGCCGTGCGCAATCAGCGTGCCGTTGACCAGGACGTCCATCGGCTCGCCCGATAGCTGGTCAAGCGCGATGACCGAGCCTTCGACCAGCGACACGAGGTCACGAATGGAGATATCGGTCGTGCCGACGCGGAGTGCGACGTTGACCGGAATGTCGAGGACCAGGTCGAGATTGACGTCGGCGCCTGACTGGGCGGACGCTTCTGCGCCGGACAGTTCATCCGGCTGGTACTGCGGCGCTGCAGCGTTTTCTTCGCCCGGGTTGTTTGTCGATTCGGATTCCATGTTTCGATTTCCTGTTGATCGTTACTGCGACGGTTTGTCCGCGGATGGCGCCAGCCATCGCGTGGTTTCAATGGCGTACTGCCCGTTGTGAACGCCGAAGAGCCCCTCGAGTACGGGTACGTCCTTGGCGAAGACGAAAGTTCTGCGCGGGTTCTCGATGTCGATGATGTCGCCGGCGGATAGCTCGGCAACGTCGCGAAGAAGCATCGACGTCTGCCCGATTTGCGATGAGATCCTGATCACCGAATCCGTGACGCCCGAGCTGATCGCCGATCGCCAGTTCGCGTCTTTTGCGGCGTCCGCGTCTCGCTTCTGATCCTTTAGCGCGGGCAGCAGCGGGTGGATCGTCAATTCCGGCCACAGCACGCTGAAGGCCCAGTCTTCCTCGTCGATGATCATGTGGAACGTGCTGCTTATGATGTCGGTTGATGCATCGATGCCATCGATAAGGTCCGTGCTGAGAAACAGCCCTGTCGCCTCGGGCTTGATGGGCGACAGCGCCGCCCAGGACTCACCGATCGACTCAAGTATCGATTCCGAGAATTTGTTGACGACTCGCTTCTCGCCCGCCGTGAACGGGTTGTTGCCCCTCGGCGTAGCTTTGGCCACCTTGCCCCCGTAAAAACACTCGGTCAGCTGGGTCACGACGCCGCCTTCGAAACTGATCAATGCGGGTCCTTCGAGCGGCGCCGCCGTGAAGCGATTGATGAGCAGCGCCTTCGGCTCACGCTCGACCAGCGTTCCAAAGTCCATCATCTCGATGTTGCCGGCCTGCACCTTGACCTTCATGCCGAGCAGCTTCTCGGCGGTCTTCGACAGGATGATGGCGAGCTGGCCGTTCAGGAGGTCCAGCCGCGGCAGGCTGTTGCTGACGATGTGCGAGCGCGGGCTGATAACGAAGTCCTTCACTTCGGCGTAGACCGGACCTTTCGACGAATGCACTTCCAGTTCGCCGTTCTCGATACCCTCGAGCAGCGCACCCTTTTCTTCGTCGGACAGTACGGGCTCATCGGGCGTCTCCGACCCCTCCGTCACGCCGTCTTCGTTGACGTTCTCGTCGTTCGCGTTTTCGATGTCATCAGTCATCAGTCATCACCGCTACTGAATGACGAGGCCCGTGAAATAGACCTCTTCGACCGCCGGCTTGCCGATACGCTGAGTCATGACCCGTTGTATTTCCGCGAGGCCGTCGGCGAGCATCATTTCCTTGCCCTCACGCGTCGACACATCCTCATAGATGTAGCCGCTGTAGAGCAGGATCAGCGCGTTTCGAATGATCGGAATGTGTTCGCGGACTTCGTTGATCGTCGCCTGGTCGCGCGCCATGACCTCGAGCGTCACCTGCATGACGTGCGGGTCGCCGAGGCGATCCTTGAAGTTAACGACCAGCGGGGGCGCGAGGTTCGTGTAGAAGGTAGGCCCATAGCCCTTCGACGAGGGCTCCTCGGCCTCGGCTTCGATCGGGTTGCCGTCCGCATCGACCGTCGCTTCGGGGTCGTCACCCATGAACATGAGTCCGACGAATGCGCCGACGGCGACCAATGCAAGCGCTGCCACGGCAAGCAGCAGCTTTTTCATGATGCCGCCGCCTTGTGCCGCCTCTTCGGCGACTTCCTGGGTTCCAGTTTCTTCAGCCATCATTAGCTCCAGACAGTGTCATCGGGAGTAATGCAAGCGTCGTGCCAAGACTAATTATGGCTAGTTTTTATTATTTA
>JASJBE010000085.1 GCA_030066655.1 Woeseiaceae bacterium
GCCCAGCCATGGACCTGTCCACCGGGAAACGCCTGAAGGACATCCGCAAGCGCTTCAGGATCTCGCAGCGAGCGCTCGCGCGACAGTCCGGCGTCGCTAACGCGACAATTTCGCTGATCGAGAATGGCAAGCTCAATCCGACAGTCAGCCTGCTGAAGAAGGTGCTCGACGGATTTCCCCTGCGACTGTCGGAGTTCTTCGCCGATGCTCCGGACGCCGAGGAAAAGATCTTCTTCCGGGCGGATGAGCTCACCGATATTGCGGAGGGCGGCGTGTCGTACCGACAGCTGGGCGGTAACCTCGCCGGCAAGGCGATCCAGTTCCTGAAAGAGCGATACGAGCCGGGCTCCGGGACCGGGCGACACGATATTCGTCACGAGGGCGAGGAATGCGGTCTCGTGTTATCGGGCAGGCTGACGGTCACTGTCAACGAACAGACCGAGGTACTCGGCCCCGGCGATGCGTACTACTTCGACAGCGATCAGCCGCACAGCTTCGAGAATCGGCATAACGAAGTGTGCGAGTTGATCACCGCCTGTACGCCACCTACCTTCTAGCGGGCAAGGTCGCCGGCTGAGACGATCGTGCCCGTTACTCCGGTGCTTCCCTGAAGCTGATTTCCCTCAACGTGTAGGTGCTGCCAATCGTGCGCAGCTCACCACGATCGATATTCGCTTCGCGCATTTCCTTGGTCGAACCCATGACCTTCTCGCCGAGTGCTTCGAAATACTCAACGCCGCGATCGAATGCGGCCCAGTTCTTGTACGTGATCGTCAGGAAAAGGTCGGGCTCGTCGTCGCGCTTGCTCGGATTCAGGAACATCCCGTAGTCGACGACATCGCCGTCCTCCATCTGCGCCTCGAGGAACTTGCGCCAGACGTTGTTCAGATCATTGATGTAGGCATTCAGCATGCCGTCCTTGATATGAACTTCCGTGACCTGCACGACGTGGCCCTGATCCCAGCCGCGCGAATGGTCCTGCGCGACCGCTGTACTGCCGCCGAACGCTGCGAGAATGACGAAACCCAGAAATGACAAAGCCGTTTGCCGCATTGACCTGCTCCTGTTGATTGATTGATCCAAATCCAGGCAACCCGTGCCTGCTCTAGTCCGTTAAGTATAGGCGAATCGCGCGTAACAGCCGGCGACACCGACGTTTGCACGCTACTCGACGTCAGCCACCCACGACGCGAAAGAAATCTCTCGCCTTACATCGAGCCCGTCAGGTTCAGGAACACGCCCGAGTGGTCGTAGCTGAGATCGGTCAGGTCGTCGGAGAAGTCCGAGAAGTTGTAGCCCAGCCCGATCTTCAGGTGATCGCCGACGTAGCGGGAAATCGCTGCCAGCGCACCGCTGCGGCTCTCGTTGAGGTCGGACATGTCGAGCAGGCGAGCTTCAACGAGCGCTTCCCAATGCTCACGGAAGCGATAGTCGCCACGGATGACGTACAGGCTCGCGTTGTTGTCGAAGTACACGGGGTTCTCGCGGTCGAGGCTGACGGCTCCCAAGCGATAGCCATACTTGCCGCCCAAGGTGAAGCTTTCGGTGATGTCGTAAGTTACATCGACCGAGGCGATGTGGCTCTTCTGCATGAACTCGGATGCGATGTTCTGCGCGCCCACCTGGCCCGTCGTCGGCATGTTGTAGAAGTAGGTGTACTTTACCAGCGTATTCAGGCGGTCGTTGTCGACCGGGCGATGCGCATAGCCGAGCACGGCCTCGGTGAAGCCGCCATCGTAGAACGCGCCTTGCGAATTTTCACTCTCGGAGTGATTGAACTTGCCGAGGAACCTGGTGCCCGGATTGAGCTGGTACTTGAAGCTGTTGCGATACAGCCAGGTCGTGCGCTCAGCGTAACTCAGGTCCGGTTGCTCGACGTCGTCGCTGCGATACTCGATGCCGCTCGAAATCTGCAGCTTGCCCGCCGTAAAGCCGAGCTGCACGCCGGTCGCCAGGCGATCGGTCTCGGCGCCGGTCTGCACGTCCTGTAACCTTCCGATGTCGGTCGTGATGCCGAGATTCCACTTGCTCGTCGGTGCGAACGTGATGCCGGTGGCGTGCGTCAGGCCGGTCATCGCGAGATTGTGCTGGTAGCGCTCCTCGAGGAAGACGCTGGTGCTGTCCGCGATGCGCGACTTGATGCCGGCGACGAGGTTGCCCTCGCGGCCCCGGCCGGTCGGCAGACCGTTGTCGGTGCGTTCGTTCTCTAGCGCGTAATTCAGGTACAGGCTGGTGTGATCGGAGTGGATGTAATTGGTACCGATGCGACCGCCGCTTCCGAGGTCGCCATCCGAGAATTCGGCTTCGAGTTTCAGCTTGTCGGTCACGCGGTAGCCACCGCCGACGCCGAATCGCCCGTTCTCCTGGCGGTTGCCGGTGACGGACACGGTGTCCTGCGAGAAGGCATACACGTCCCACGTGGACTGCGAGTTGTAGCCCACCTGGAACACACGGTCTGCGCGCTCGCCCTGCTCCTGCGTGAACGGCACGATGATCGAACCGTCCGTGCGTTCATCTTCACGGTAGCCGGCGCTGAAGTTCCAGCGGTCGCCGAGCTGGTAACCGATGTTGTACTCGCGAGCGCTCGTGTCGACGCCGAACTCCTGCTCGCGCGTGTCGATCTTCGCACCGAAGGAGAAGCGCTCGCCGATCGGCAGCGTGAACGTGCCGCCGTAGGCACGGGTGTCGGTCAGCGTCGTCAGGCCCGGCGCCGTGTAGCCGGCGTCCGCTTCCTGGCTGTAGGCCGTCAGCTTGCCCCGAGTGAATTCGACGAAGTCGCCCAACGAAACACTGAGGTCGATACGCTCGGCATCAGCCTCGGCGTTGACGAAGGACGACGGATCGAAGGAATTGAACTCGAAGCCGCCGTCGGTCGACTGCTGCGGCAGCGATACGAGGCCTTCGCTCGTGGACTGCTGGTATTTCAACCATGACTCCGCGGCCCAGCGGAAGGTCAGGTCAGCCGCCTGCAGGCTGCTGTCGACGTCGTCCTGCTCGTTCTGGTTAGCGGTCAGGCCTAACCTGACGTACTCGCCAATCCAGTAGTGCGCCTGGCCACCGGTCGACAGGGAATCGATATCATCGAAGCCCGGCGTGTACTCGTAGCGAACGACGAGGAACGCGGCATCGCCGGCGTTTGCATTGTCGCGAACCAGCAGGTTGTCATCAGCCGTAGAGGCCAACGGCTCGGACAGCACAATGCGGCCCTGCAGGTAGTCGATATCGTAGTCGAGCGCCGGCGTCAGGTTACGCACACCCGTGACGAGTCCGGACGCCTTGTCGCGAATCTCGATTCGCACACGCTCGGAGCCCGCGAGAACGTCCTGGCGGTTGAGGAAGTACAGCGAACCGCCGGTACCGCGGAACTCTTCGCGGCTCGAAATTGTGCCCGGCTCGGCGACGAAGGTGTCGGCAACGAAACGGCGTTCGCCGAACTCAGTCGTCGCATCGGTTTGGAAGTGGAAGTTCGCGCCGTATAAACCGCGGTCGACCTGCGCGAGCTCGTTGTTCATGTAGGCAACCTTGAAGTTACCCCACTGGCCGTAGTCGTCACCTTTGCCCAAGCGCACGAAGAACTTGCCCATGCTCGGTGCGAGCTCCTGTACCGTCGAGTCGTCGCCGAAGGTCGGGTAGTAATAGTCCGGGTCGATACGGCGGAACAGTGATTCCGGCGACTTGTTCATGAAGTTCGAGAACAGGTCCTCGACCGGGCCCTCGCGCGTGTCGGCGCTGGCGGTCAGTTTCCAGTGGTCGCCGAACTTGCCGTTGACGAAGAACGCCAGGCGGCCGTCGAGGTTCGACGTGACGTCGGCATCCGAATTCGCACCCTGGAACAGGTCGATCGGCCCGCTCGTCGTGCCGTCCGAGAAGGTCACGTCGGCCATACCGACATAGAACCAGTCGCGCTCCTTGAACTCGAGGTCACGCAGATAGAGGTTGCCGCGCCCGTCTTCCTTGTCGATGACGGCGACTTCGACTGTGTGTGCGCCCTCAGGCAAGATCTCTTCGGTGACGAAGCTGCCGCTTTCGTCAACCGGAATTGGGCGGCCCGCCACCCAGACTTCCTGGTCGTCGCGAATGCCGGTGCCGCGTACGTTGACCGTGCCGCTGGACAGCCCGATGTTGTGCAATGTCAATGCGTTCTCGCCATAGGACGCGAACAGCTCGGCGTCATCTTCGGCCAACGGCTCTGATTCTTCGACGTCCTCGGCGTTTTCATGGACGAGGAAGATCGGCTGCGCGTTCGTTTCGTCAAAGTTGCCGTCGGTGCCGTAGGCGCGCAGCACGTAGGCGAGCTGATTACCCTCGAATTTCAGGTCGTCGCCCGTCGGCTGCCACTTGGCGACGCCTTCTTTTGTGATGTCGATGACGGCGAGCGGATCGGACTGCACCGACTGGCCGTTCGCGAAGATGCGCACTTCGGCCCTGTCGATGAAGTACGAATAGTTCGTGTACATGCGGAACTGGACCGACGTCGCCTCGGTGTAATGGCGCAGATTGTCGACGGCGGACCACGGCTCGTAGGCGATGGCGCTGGTCAGCGTGACGCGCGCCGGCTTCGCTGCGACGGCCAGGCGCGGCGCCGAGCGCAGGTTGTCAAACCCAAACTGGATGTCGGCCTCCTCGAAGGCAACGTCGGTGCAGCGCTGGATGTCGGACGAGCTGCGCTTCGGATCGTCGATCGGCTCGCCGTCGACCGTGATGCGCATCAGATTCAGGCCCAACGGGTTCTCGGGCTTCAGCTCACGCGTCATGCGCGTGATGTCGACGCCTTCGTAGTCGTCGAGTATCGCGAGCTCGTCGTAGACAACCTGCACGGCCACGTGCGACGTATCGCCCTGCACGAACCCGGCGTTGACGACGTCGTCGGAGTGCACGAAGCCACGGCCCTCGAACTCAGCCTCGTGTTTCTCGAGCTGCATGTCCGAGGCGAGCACGTCCATCGCGCGACGTGCACGTGACGCGGACAGGCCAATGTCGTCGCCGTACACGGAGGCCGTACGACGCGCGAGGCGCTCGTTGCGCGTGTAACCGACGAAGCGCAGGCGCGGATTTGTGCGGTCGGCAATGTCGCCAAGGGCGCGCTCGAGCGTTGGCGCATAGCCCGCGGGAATGACCGGTTGGCCGTCCACAAAGTTGAGGTCAGCAATGTCGCCCCACGGCGGATTGTAGATGCGGGTCACGACTTCGGCGCCGTCAGAGTCCGGGCACATCATCGGCTCGTTCGGCAGTTCCTGTAGCGGATCGTCGTACCAGAATTCGACCTCGACACGGCGGTTCAGCGCACGGCCTTCGATCGTCTGGTTAGCAGCGACCGGGCGTTCGAGGCCACGACCGTCGGACAGGATCGCTTCGGTCGACAGGCCCAGTGCGTCCTGCACGGCCAGCGCGGCACGCCGTGCACGCGCTTTCGAGAGTCCGGTATGGTCGCCGTAGATGCGTTCGACGCGGCCGCCCAGCGGCGAGTCGTCGGTGTAGCCAATGAACTTGACGACGACGTTGTCCTTCTCGGCGAGGTTGCCCAGCGCGCGCTCGATATCGGCAATGAACGCGTCGGTGACGTCGATGGACTCCTCGCCGTAGCGCAGCGGCGGGATCAGGTTCTTGACCTTCGCGCGGTTCGCGTGGCCTTCGACGTAGCGCAGCTTGCAGACCGTCTCCATGCGACAGACCTTGCGACGCTTGACGTCGTGCGCGACGAGGAATTCCTCGAGGCCTTTGCGCTTGACGGGCTCGTCGTACCAGACCTCAACCTCGACACGGCGGTTCTGTGAGCGTCCCGCCGCGGAATCGTTGCTGGCCACCGGGTCGGTGTCGCCACGCCAGTCATAGGAAATCGCTTCCGGCGGCAGTGACAGCGCCGCCTGGAAGTGCTCGGCAACCTTACCGGCACGTTCGCGCGACAGGCCGAAGTTGTCGCCGTAGACGGTCTGCAGTCGCGGCGACAGCGGCTGATTGTCAGCGTGGCCGATGAAGTGCAGGCGTACGTTCAGGCGGTCGCGCATGCTGTTCAGTATTTCACCCAGCGTTGCGACGGTTTCGTCCGGGATCTCCGCGACACCGGTCGCGAAGCGGATCGGATCGACGAGGCCGGACAGCTTGATTGTCTCGAGGCCGTCGACGTCCTTCTCGCGAACCTCGATCTGATCACTCAGGGACGTGTCGACACGTTCCGGATCCTGCACCCACTGCTTCAGCGGGAAGTCCGTCGACAGGTGACGCTCGACCGCCTCGAGGATCGCCGCCTCATCGACGTCGCCGTCGGCGAGCACGACGGAGGTCGCGAGCAACATCCACACAATGCCGAGTGCTATGAAAATGTTCTTGAGGGTCTTGGCACTCATTGCGAACCCCCCTTCTTAACCTTGGGCGGCCCGCCGAGCCGCCAGAAGACCTCCGGCTCGATGACGAGCTCGTAGCTACCGTCCAGGTCCTGCCAAGCCGTTTCGATGCGTTCCTTCATCAGGTCGATGCGCTCGTTAACGAGCTTCTCGGACTCGACGTCCGCGACGTAGGACAGGCGCAGCACGGCCGGCGCCTTCTGCAGTTCTTCCAGCAGCAGGTCGATGCGCGGCTCCCACAGCGGACGCATGTCGGCCGTGCCAGGCTCGAAGACCGGGTCGGCCACGTCGAGGCCGACAACGCGATGGATCGATGCGCCAAAGTTGATGCGAAGGGCCTTACCGCGCGTGGCGCGCTGCACCTGAACCGGGCGAGTCGATACGCGGTAGCCGGACGGCAGGCTGCGATCGTCGAGCTTCAGGACGAAGTTGCTGCCGCGCGCTTCATTCGGCGTAATCGCGCAGGTGAAGTGATATCGGCCGTAGGTGTCGGTCGTCGCCGCAAGACCGCGCGCCGTGACGACGCGTACGCCGGCGAGACCTTCCTCACCCCCGTCCTGCAGGCCATTGCGGTTGCTGTCGTCGTAGACCTTGCCGGTAACGTCCGTGCAGTCGAAGGTCGGGTCGGGCACAAGGCGTACCGTGGCCGTCGCTTCCTCAGACATGACGGTGCCGGACAACGAGTTGACGGCCTGCGCCCGGTTCGTGAACTCGCCCTCGGTCAGGCCGGCGCCTGCGGCGAGCAACAGCTGGATGTCGTGACGACCATCGACGTCGAGTTCGAGGTTGTCCCAGCGCAGCTCGCGGCCTACGATGACGGGCTCGGATTCGACGCCGTCAAAGCGTGCGGAGCCCTCGATGTACTTGAATCCGGCCGGGAAGCGGTCGACGACGGTCACGTCATTGAGGTCCGTGCCGAAAGAGTTGCTGACCGTAATCGTATACGGCACGAGCTGGCCGCGGTTGACGTTCATCAGCGGCGTCGTCTTCGTGATCGCAACGGCGCCACCCAGGCGCGGATCCAGCGGGATGTGGTTGTTAAACAGCTGGCTGGATGCCGGCGACGTGCTGTCGTTCAACGTAAGGAAGAAGTGGTAGTCGGTCGCGGCACTCTGGGCCGGTACGGCCGGGGTCGGCTGAAACTCGGACGGCTGTGCCTCGCAGTACTCGACGGCCGTGAACACGGCATCGTTCGTCGAGCCCGGGCAGGCCGGTACGTTGAACGGTTGCGTCGTTTCGTCCGACGTCGGCGGGATCAGTTCACTAACTCCAGCGATGAAGCTCGTGTCCGGCGGCGTTACACGGATCAGGTAGTACGGGCCTTCCGGGCAAGACGGATCGGAGAAATTCAGCTCGAACTTGTAGTAGCCGTTGCCGACCGTGACCTGGCCCTGCTGGTTTGGATCGTCAAAGCAGCTCGAGGCCATCGCTACGCCGTTGCGCACGTCCACCATCGTCACCGTGGCGCCGGCCACCGGCGATCGTGACACGGTCTCGTAGATGACGCCGTTCGGGTCGACCGGCAGGTTCAAGTCGACGAGGTTGCTGCCCTCCTGCACGTCGATGTCGTCGATGCGCTGCGGGCCGTCGGTAAAGTCTGAGTCGGTGTCGCCCATCATCGCCGTCGTCGCGGTTGCGCCTGCCGCGCTGAAACGCACGGAGTAGTACATCTCCGGCGTCATGCTTGGCGCGATGTTATTAAACAGGTAATAGCCATCGGCGTTACTCAGCATCGTTGCAACCACGGCGTCGTCCTGAATCAACTCGACGCTCCAGCCTTCGAGACCGCGCTCGGCGGCGCCGAAGCTGTTGTCGTGATCGGCGTCGTGGAAGACGTTGCCACTGATCATGCCGGCGTTCGGCTCGGCGCCGACGTCGATGGAGACGCTCGCGACCAGCTCCTGCACCGGGTCATTCCACGTTACGCGACCGGTGTTGATGACGGTCGTGCCCGGCAGCAGGTTCGGGTCCATCGTCGCGCGGAAGCGCAGCACGACGGTCGCGCCGGGGTCGAGCGCACCGTATTCATTGAAGTAGTCGGCCGTGATCAATGAGCCCGCCTCGGTGACGCCGTCGGTCAGGCCGTTCATCGTCGCCGAGCCGGGCGTCAGGGTCAGGTAGCCCGGGGTCGCCATGTCGACGTCATCGTAGAGCGTGACGTACAGCGCAGGCACCAGTCCGATGTTGCGGACCGTCACGGTGTATTCGAGCTCGGCACCCGCGTAAGCCGGGCCGCCGTTGACGACGGCGACGTCCTTCGTGATGTCGAGTGCCTGCGCGTCCCCGACAATAACGATGGTCGGCTCCGGCCCCGTGGCCGGGTTGCCGTCGCCATCGGTCAGCGTCGTCGGACGCTCGACCGTATAGACCGTGGCCTGGTTAACGATCTGCGTGCCGGTCGGCGTCGCGAGGTTCACGTACATGTCGAAGGTCACAACCGCGGATTCACCGGGGTTGATCAGCCCTTCGCCATCGCCCGGCAGCGGCGGCGTGACGTCGGCGCTGCTGATCGGGATACCGTCTACGAGCGGGAAATCACCGCCGTCGGGCTGGCCGACCGGCTCGCCGTTTAACGTCGTCGAGTCGGCGACGTAGGTGACGTCGTTCGGCACCTGGTCGGTCAGTTCGGCGGCCGTCGCCGGCACGGTGCCGTTGTTGTAGACAATGATCGTATAGCGAAGCGTGTCGCCCGGATCGACGATGCCGGGGCTGCCCGCGTCGATGATCAACTCGGCCGTCTTCGGCGCGAAAATTAAGGGTAAGTTGCCGACGATGTCCTGCGTCGGGTCGTCCGGCACATCGGTACGCGGGTCGTCGGACGGCAGATCCGCAAGACCCTGATCCGCCGCGTCAACGAACGCCTGGTTGGAGATGATCGTGCCATCGGGCGCGTCTGCATAGACCTGCACGTCGAAGGTAATCGTTGCGACGTTGTCGGTCACCTGCGCGTTCATGTTGCCGGGCGTCGTGTCCTCCGGTGCATAAATCAGGATGCCGTCGACCAGCGGCGAGCCGGTTGCGACGTCGGCGACCGCGTTACCGTTTAACGTCGTGCTGTTCGGTACGTAGTCCGTACTGACCGGTATCGCATCGGTGATGGTGACATTCGTGGCGTTGTCGGTGCCGTAGTTTTCTACCGTTATCGTGTAGCGCAGACGCTCGCCCGCCAGCAGGATCGCCGGATTGCCGTCGAGGTAGGTCGAAATCTTCTCGATACGGAACAGCGGCGCCGACTGGATCTGAATCTGCGTCGGGTCATCGTCGTCCGGCACGGTCGGATCGGCCGGGCCGTTGATGTTCGGGTCGTCGGACAGTGCGATCTGCAGGCCGTTGTCGAAGAACTGCGACTGGTTGTAGACGAAGCTCTCGTTGGCGAGCACCGGCGCCAGATCGACCTCGAACTCGACGAGTACCGTTTCTCCGACGCCGACCGACAGATTCCGAACGTCGAGCAGCCCGGTCCCGGCTGTGCCGCCATTCGCATCGGTGCCGCTCGCGTCAGCGCCTCCCGGCAGCGTGACGACGTTCAGCGTGCCGGGCTGGAATGACGCAACAGCGTTAAGCGCGTCGAGTTCGTCGCGGATATAGAAGTTCGGCAGCGCTACGTCGCCGAGGTTTTCAACATAGATGGAGTAGCGCAACGTATCGCCCGGCGTGGCAACGGTGCCCGGGTCCTCGCCGGTCGTGACGTTGACGACCGTCTTCTCGAACCGGAGCTCTGGCAGGTTGACCGTGACGTCGTGTGCGTCTTCATGGTCGCCGACGCCCGGTGTACCGTCGGTCAGCACGCGGGCATAGCGCGTCGACGCATCTGAGTTAAACCACTCGGTCGCGCCGGCGACGTTGGTCAGGATCGTACCGTCAGTCGAGTCGAGATCGAGCTGCGAGCGGTACTCGATCATCAGCCGTTCGTTGACGGCGATGACGGACTGCGCGGTCTGGGTGACGAAGGTCAGCTGGCAGGTGACGCCGTCCCAGGTCAGCGTGTAGTCGGTGCCTTCGACGAGCGGGCCTTTCCCTGCTACCGGCGTAACGCCGTCCGACTGGAATACCTGCGCGCTTAAGACTTCCGGCGGCACGTCGCACATACCACCGTCCGGGCCGTCCGGCAGCAAGTCAACAATCGTTGCGTTGTAGGCGCCCGACTCGCTCTCGTTCTGCACGGCCAGCGTGAAGTTGCCCCACTCGCCCAGGCGCAGCATGGACGGACCGGTCTTGGTCATGGCAAGACCCGGCGGCAAGGTAAATTCGCCGACGAGGCCCGTGCTGTTGACGATGTTGCCTTCCGCCGTGATGAACTCGTCGACCGCGCTGCCGTTGTCCAGGAAGCTCATCTCGAGCGTGTAGTCGACGCCGTTAACGTTGAACGTCGTCGGGTCAGCCGACGCCACGATCGTCACGCGGTCGGTACAGCCGTCGCCCGGCGGCGTCGGATACGGGCATGGGTCAAGATTGTTTGGGGTCTCTTCGTGATTCAGCGTAAACGTGAAGGTCAGGGGGCCCTCGGGAACGCCGTCGACCGCAAGCATCACCTCGACGTCCAGCTGTACGGAAACCAGCGACGGCTCGCCGACCACGAAGTTTCGATGCTGGAACGTGCCGAGCGAAAAAAATGGGATCGGCCCGGGCAGTTCGAAGGGTGGTGGCAGGTTTGCGATGAAGTCATAACCAGACTGCTGGCCCGTCGTCGCACCCCAACTGATACTCGAGATCGGACTGCCGTTGGTGATAACCGGGTCACCGGGCTGGCTGCCCGGCATGCTGTCGACAGGGTCTCGCCACGAACCCTGGACTGAAATAAACGTAATCTCGGCCGCGAGCGCGCTGCCGGCTGGCGTCAGCACGAGCAACGAAGACAGCGTTGCCGTGACCAGGAAGGCGATAAGTTTCTTCATGCTGAAGACGCCGCCTTGCTGGACGCAGAACGCCGCTCGCAGGGGGCGAACGCTTCGTGCGTAGTGCTGAGAATCGATATGGTCATTGCCACTTCCGTGTTCGTTTGCCTGACCGCATGACCAGTTGTCTTGCGGTCCGGGGCCTCATGCCCCTTTAGCAGGTGTTGTCTCCGCCTACCTGCAGGCGTGCGTTTTTCTCCGTATCGAGGCGTGACTATCGCGTAAGCGGCGTGGCCCGAGGGTGAACTGCATCACAGGTTTGGTAGTGCGTTTCCAAAAACCGACACTCTGGCTACAGGCCCTGAAAACACTGGGCCTCAGCAGTTTTGGCTGAGGAACTCTGACGCCGTGTGTGTGACTTATGTCCGTACGGAAGTGTCGATCGCGTCAGATTGTCCAATTATGTTTAAACGAATGCGCGATCACGCGGCAGGCAGGAAATCGATCGGATAAATGATCGTGATAGCGACGATATCTTCCTTAGCACCGAAGTCGAAGGTCTTAACACGACCGACGATCTGGTCGGCGAGCGTTGGCGCCTCCATGTCGCTCGATTGCAGTTCGCAGAACGACACGCTGCCGTCGGGCTCGATCGTCAGACGCAGGACCATCTGGCCGCGCAGCGTCGGGTCGTTGCGTAACGCACGGTTGTAGAGTCGGTACAGGGCAGCCTTGTAGCGGTCGAAGACGATCTGGATTTCCTCGTCCGTACGTCCGGCCGATACGCCACTGGCCAGCGGACGATTCGGACCGCTGCCCGCGCCGATGGAACTCGCTACCTCGGATACGGCCACGCCGGCCATGGCGCCACCACTACCGCCGGTGTTGCGACTGATGTCCGACAGGTTGATGCCGCCACTCGAGCCCGGCGCCGACGTCGTCACCATCATGCGTTCGGGTCGACCGACGGCATTCTGGCCGGCGTTGCTGATGCGAGCCTGCGAACCGAGCTGAGCCGTCGGTCGGGCATCGGCCTGTGACGCGAAGTTATCGCGGAATGCCAGGATACCCTTGGACCGTGTTTGTTCGCGCACGTCAGGTTGTACAACCTCGGGGACGACTTCCTGGGTCGCAGCATCCGCCACCAACTCCTCAACGAGTTCTTTCACCGGCTCCGGCTCGGGAGCTTCCGGCTCAGGAATGTCTGGCACAGCAACGGGCGGTGGCGGAGGCGTCCGTTCCTTGCGCACGAGCTTGGCGACTCGTTCAGGCAGTTCCGGCTGCATCGCATCCTCGATGACCGGAATAGCGACCATGCTCAGGACCAGCGCGAAACCAAATGAAACAGCAACCGACGTTCCGACGGATTTCTGGGCACGCCTGTCTTCCTCGTTCGCCCTCGTCCACGGCATAACCTGGGCGCGACTCGGAATATCGTCGGGATCGCGTTCGACAAGCCACTCGCTCTTGCGTTCTTCCTCGCGCTCGATTGTATGCCGCAGGTCGTAGTGGAGTACGTCAAGTACGAGGTTCTGGTTGCCGATCTTGTCGACAAGCTCTTCGCGGCGCGCTTCGACGGCTGCGATCTCGTCGTGAAACTGATCGATCTTTTGCCTGGCGTAGCGAAGTCTGCCCGCCTGGTCGTCGGCGGCACTATGCTCGTCCCAGAACAGACCGGCAGCGTCCAGGTTGTCCAGTTCCTCGAGCGATCGGCAGATTTGCGACACCAGTTCGTACCGGTGATTCTGCTCTGCCAGCGACGCGAGCTCGTCATCGACCGCCTTGAGATCGCGCTCGAATTCATCGAGCGTGCGCTCGGACGCCTCGACTTCCTGTCGCAGCGCCTGCTCATCTTCTGACGTCGACTGCTCGGCCTCCTCGAGCGTCTGCTCGACCTCCGACAGCGATCGTTCTGCTTCGATAAGCGACTGCTCCGCTTCTTCGAGCGGCTGCTGTTCGTCTGAATGTTCAGAGCTCACTGCAACAACCTCTCAAGCGCTAGTTGGCCGCGACCTGGGTCGGTTTCTGGATAACGGCCAGCGATACGTTTTCGTAGCCGCCACCCGTGCACGTGGACATCACGCGCCTGATGACAATAAACGGCACCGACTTGTCCGCAAGGATCGTGACTTCCTGGCTGGCGGCCGCCGCCTGCGTGCTCGGACCGACGATGCTGTCCTGAATCTGTGCAAGGCGATCGGTGATCGGGTCAATGACGTCAATATCGTTTTCCAGGATATCGGCGGTCCGCGCGACGACCTCGCCCTGCACGAGTATCTCTTCGGGACTGACAAAAATGACGACCGTCTCACGCGGCTTGGTTTCTTCCCGCGCTTCCGGCAGCTGGACGTCTTTCGGCGCCTCCACGATTTCAACGGAGCCCGAATTGACGAGCAGGAAGAACACGAGGATCGTAAACACGTCCATCAGGGACGTCAGGTTCATCTTCCCGATCTTCACGCGGTTGCGTGCCATTCGTTTGATGCGGCGTGTGTTTCTCACGGTGCATCTCCAACAGAAATCTCAGAGAACAGAGCCACGAGTTCGAAGCTCTCTTCGTTATTCTCCAGTGGCACTTCGACACTGCGTACGATGTCCATGACCTGGATCAGGTAGTCGTACGGAATCTGTGCTTCCATCAGAACGGATGCAGCATCCTGTTCCGGGTACTCCTGCTTCAGCTCAACGACGTAGTCCGACAGGGTGTCGAGATCGAAATCACCGTCTTCCTTGTTCGGAATCGACGCGATCACCAGCTTGCCGTTCGTTAGCTCGATGAGATCCTCGCGGACGATGACTTCGAGATTGAAGCCTTCCGGCGTATTGGTCGGGCCGCTCGCCGTGCTCGGCAGGTTCAGCTCGACGATGGTCAGTCGCGAGAACACCGCCGTAATGAGCAGGAACGGAACGAGGACGACCATCAGGTTAAGGAAGGTCGTGACGTCGATCTCGTACGTCTCTTTGACGCGCCGTCTGTAATGATGCCGCCTGGCCATTTAGATCAGGCCTCGGCAGTCGATCGTTTCGCGCGTCTCGTGAATACGTTCAGTGCCTTCACCGTCGCCATTTCAAGACTGTCGACGATGTCGCCGGTCTTGCTGGTCAGGATGGCATGGATGATGAGCAGCGGTATCGCAACCATCAGCCCGAACGCCGTGGTGTTCATCGCAACCGAAATACTGGCCGACAACAGGTCTGCCTTCTCGGCCGGGTTGGCATTGGCAACCGCGGTGAACGCCTGGATCAGGCCCATGATCGTTCCGAGCAGGCCCAAGAGCGTTGCGATGCTGGATGCGAGCGCAACGTAGGGCGTGCGCTTTTCGAGGCGCGGCACGATTTCCATCATGCTCTCCTCCATCGCGATCTCGAT
>JASJBE010000081.1 GCA_030066655.1 Woeseiaceae bacterium
CGCATGACGGCGATGCCTTAAACCGTTACCTCTCCGACTGTCGGCTGAGCTCGTCGAGGATCTGGTTGGACTGGCTGATAAACGCGATTAGGCTTGCGTCGGCGGAGATCTGCTCGTTGATCAGGAGGTCAAGCACCTGTCGCTGCACATCGAGCACCTCTTCCCGGCACGCTCGATAGTCGGCGCCGACGGCCGTCATCTTCGTCCGCACATCGAGCAGCTTGCCGAAGAAGGCATCGACGCGATCCTTGCGGACCTGCTGCCGGTAGCGATAGAACGCGATCGCGCTGCTGACGAGCGTGATGAACACCGTGAAGTAGAGCGCAATTACCTCCACATTCCGCTCGATAAACCCCGGCCGGTCACGCTCCAGGAAGCGACGCGCACCTTCCTGGATCGGCAGCATCAGGTCGGCGACATGGACGTTCTCGTTCAGCTCGCGCGTCACGAGTGGGTAGTCGAGGGAGATCTCCTGTGCGTTAACGAACAGGGCCGATGCGATGTCATAGGCAAGCTCCGCATCGAAACTCTCGTTCGCAACGAGCACGGTGCGTATCGCCAGCGTAAGCACGGCGTCATCCGTCAGATTACTGTAGACGCCTTTGGGCAGCAGGAACGGCCGGACGTGATGGTGCCGCAGCGCGATGCCGTCAGCCACGGTGCCGCCTTCAATGTCGCCGTCGGTTGCGAAACTGAACAACCGATAACCGGCTAGAGCCGCCGTGTTCTCGGAGGACAGCAGGCCGCCAAAAACGAACCACACGTCCGGCGTCACGGTCCAGGGGTTATCCAGCAACTCGAACTCGCCTGTCCGAAGGTCGAAGTCTGAAGCAAGCTGCATCAGGAGCCGGTACGCAGCGCCGCCGGCTGGCCCGGCGTAGACGTTGGCGCCCCGCATCAGCTCGGCGAAATTCCCGGGATCCCCGGACCGGTTGTGCATTACGTGCAGGACGCTCGGGTAAAGGGGTGCAAGCGTCGTGGCGCCCGCTTTCGGTTGCTCGGGTTCCTCGATGATCGCGAGGTCGACCCGGCCCTCGCTGACGGCCGCGAGTATGGCGGATGGGTCTGCGGACTCCTCGATGGTGATCGAGATACCGCTTGCGGCGAGCGTGCTTCTAACCGTCTCTGCGATGGACGGTGCCGGCTCCTCGGTTGCGTGCGCGAGCGTCAAGTCACGGTCCTGCAATTCGCAGCCCCCTGCGAATAACAGGCAGATCAGGGTCAGCGTCGCGCCGGCGCCGCGACGGGCGGAAGCACTCACCGCGAGTCGTTCAGTAGACTGAAGTTGTCGTCTGCCTTTTCGCGGAACCCGGGTGCGTCGGTGTTCCATAAGGTTCGACCGTTCGTGAAGCCGGTGACTTCGAAGAGCAGGAGTCGGTCATCTTCGATCTGGAAATTGGTGTAATCCGGGCAGGTGACGCGGCCGAGCGCCAACGTCACGGCACAGAAGCCTGAGTAGGCCGGCACGTAGCGAGCCGGGTCTGCCAGGAACGTCTCGAGGTTGGCCGCGTTCGCGAATCGGTAGGTGGCGCCGTCATGATCCGCCGAGTAGTCAGCCGTTCCGGCGACCGGCCCGTCCGGTTGGCGGTAACTGACAGGATCAAATCCTCCAATCGCAACGCCGTCCTCGTGACACATATTCCACTCTACGCTGGCACCCAGCGGGACACCGGACTGGCTCTTCTTCATCATCGGAGGTTCGTCCTGCGCGATCGCGATCGACGTTGCCCAGATCGTGAGCAATAAGCCGACGGTGCCAAGGCGATTGTTCTTCGACGTCATCGTGTTCCCCAGGTTTCGAGCAGCAAGCAGGATAGCAAAGTTCATTCGGACGACCGGGCCAGCTCTTCGGGGCCACCCGGCACGTCTCGGCCATCGGCGGCTTCCACCGACCGCTGGCTCGGTCATACCAGCCTGTCGAAAGTTGTCCATGTCACCAAACGAATCGTCTCTCCAATCGACCGGTCGTGCCTAGGAAATGTTACAGGGACATGCGATTGTCAGGCTGGCGGGTATCCAGATCGTCGACTTGGGGTGAATGGTGTACGTCGTCGAGAGGCTCGAGCCCTGAAATCACGATGGGGCCCAATGCCATACCAATCATCAACGTGAATTGAGGTGATCGCATGGTAGCGGCGAAGCGCGTCGTGCCGGACTGGCGCGCGGGCCACATACTCTGCCGCTCCGCCCTACAACGAGGCCGCTTCGTCGAAGCTCATCATCGACAGTCCGTCGATGTGCTCGATGCCCAGTCCTGGCGCGTCGCTGATCCGAATCTCGGCATTGTCGAAGGTGACACCCCCGTTCACCGGGTTTCCAACGGCGAGCGACGGTGAGTCCAGGTCGACGCGCGTAATGATATTCGACTTCGCCACCGCGACGTGCGCCGCCGCCGACACGCCGATACTGGTCTCGAGCATGCAGCCGATCATGCATTCGACGTCGTACAGCGACGCAATGTTTGCGATGTTCAGCGCGTTCGATATGCCGCCCGTCTTCATCAGCTTGATATTGATGATGTCGGCGCCGCGCATCTGGATCAGGTCGATGACCTCTTTCGGACCGAACGTGCTCTCGTCGGCCATGACCGGCGTCGACACGCGCTCGGTGACGTATTTCATGCCCTCGACATCGTCACCGCGCACCGGCTGCTCGATGAACTCGAGTTCGATGCCGCTGCTTTCGAGCTCACGCAGCGCCATGACGGTCTGCTTCGGTGTCCAGCCCTGGTTGGCGTCCACCCGCAGCAGCGCCTTGTCACTGACCGCCGCCGCGATTGCCTTGACGCGCTGTATATCCAGCGCGAGGTCTTTCCCGACCTTGATCTTCAGAGCCTCGAAACCGCGGTCGACGGCGTCTTTCGCGTCCTGCACCATCTTGTCGATGTAGTCTACGCTGATCGTGATGTCGGTCATGATCTTCGGCTCGCCGCCGCCGAGCACACGGTACAGCGGTGCGCCGAAAGACTGCGCAAACAGGTCGTAGACAGCGACCTCGACAGCGGCCTTCGCGCTGTAGTTCGTGAAGATCGATGTCTGGATGAGATTGACGATCCGATTCAGGTTTTGCACGTCTTCGCCAATGATCTGCGGCGTAATGACCTTGCGTATCGCCTCGATGATCGAACCGTGCGTCTCGCCGGTGATGACAGCCGTCGCCGGCGCGCTGCCGTACCCCCGGTGACCGGTATCTGTCTCGATCACAATGACGACGTCTTCCATGTAGTCGACCGTCCGCAGCGCAGTCTTAAACGGCGTCTTCAGCGGTACCCGCAACTTGCCGATCTCGATTCCAGTAACGTTCATCGTGCTGTTCTCCCCCGCCCGGTCTTTATTTGCTTACATGACGAATCGATTTGATGTTCAGCATCCGGTCGACGTAATCGTCACCCGCGTCAGATTGCAGCGGTTCGATCGGTGTTACGGCGACTGTGTTCAGCGTCCCCTGGTAGAAAGATCCGTCCGCTTTCGTGAATTGAAGACCGTTCACATCGTGAATGACGTACGGTTGTCCGTCGGCATTGCCGAGGCTCAGCATGACGTGACCGGGTATGTAGACGAGATCGCCGGTATCCATGCTGCGCAGTGCTTCCATCCTCGATTCCCGCCCGGCCGTTTCGTCGAAGCGCAGATTGATGCCGATCGCACTGTCGCGCTGGTCTCCGGAGTTCCGCGGCAATGTGAAGCCGAACGTGCGATACACCTCGGAGACGAAGCCGGTGCAATCGCGCGCATTGTAGTCATGCCCCCACCCGTAACGTTCACCGAGGAACTTGAAAGACTGCTTGATGACGTGGCCGCGCGTGAAGGGCAGAGGTCCCAGGCTGACGTCCTCGCTGCGAGCGATCAGTGCCGCCTCGAATGCGAGTGTGCCGTGGTCTGAGCGAACCGGCATCGACACGATGTGCGACGTGTAAGGGTTCTGGCCACGCAGCGAGTCGCCGACATCGTCGCGGCCCAGGAGCGGCAGGCTGACACCCATGTCCAGTTGTACTTCCGACGTGGCCGGCAGCGACGGGTTGAAGTTGGTGAAGACCTTGTCGCCTGTGACGACGAGCCGCGGCGAGCGCGAGCCGAAGCCGAGTATCTCGTCGCGCTCGCCGATCGCGATCGCATCCGCCGGCGCCCACGCAAGATAGTTGTACGTCTGGACCAGCAGCCAGTCGCCGTCGCGGCTTGTGTGATAGATCGCGACTGCGTCACCGGGGAACAGGCCATTCTCCTGGAAGCGATCGATGTCGCTCGGTTCCGGCGTGTTGTAGAGCGACAGGTTGGTTGGGTAGGTCCGCATGCTTGCGCGCCGGACCACCATGCCGTAGCGCAGCGGATTGTCGTCGGCGACCGCATCGAGATCAAGCAGGGCATCGAAGCCCGCCCAGTCGTCCGCGGTCACCTGGCGGCCGTCTGCCGTCCAGCGGTCATAGCTCGATGGCGAGCTGATGGCGCGTACCTTCGACAACAGGGCTTCGCGGTCCAGCGCCGGTGGCAGCGACTCGATGCGAACCAGCGTCGGGTCAACGTCAAACGCGCGGTTGTTGAATGCGCGAACCTCTTCGGCCGACATCAACACCGCGTCAGGCTCACGCGTCTGCGCAAGCCAGAAGTCGGCGCTGAGGTGCTCCGCCCGGATGCCCGGCACATCGGTGTCGAACGGTCGACCGGCAGACGGATCGGAGGGCGGCGGTGCCTCGGAACAGCCCGCAGAGACAACAAGGACGAGGACACCGGTCAGGAGACGTTTCATGACGCGATCCCCGACAGGATGCGGCCAACCAGCAGGCCGCCGCCCGTGCCGACGATGTAGCCGAGCATCGCCATCAGCACGCCGACCGGAATCAGCACGCGTGAATAGGCCGCCGCGAGTATCGGCGCCGAGGCGACGCCGCCGATGTTGGCGAGCGACGCGACACCGCAGGTAAACAGGTCGAGCTTCAGGAGTTTCGCCAGTATGACCATGATGGTGCCGTGCACCGCGAGGATGACGAGACCGGCGATGATGTAGGCCGGCGCCTGGGTCAGCTCGCTGAAATTTGCGCGCGAGGCGATCAGCGCGATGATGACGTACAGCATGACCGTCGCCAGGTCGGCTGAGCCCGCGATTCTCCCAACCGGCGTCACCGCGCCGATGACGCCCGCAACGGTGACGATGATGACGACCCAGGTCGTCAGCGTGACGAACGACGTGGTCGGGAGTCCGGTCGCCGCCATTTGCGCAACGCTCGATACCAGCAGCGACAGGCCGATGAGAAACAGCATGCCGGGCGCGTCGATGTTCGAGGATTCTTTATCCGTTTCTTGCTCGAGCCGCTTGCCCACGCTGTCGATGACCGACGTGTCGGCGCCGACCCAGCGATTGAAGTACCCGGCATAGGGCACGAGCGCGAGCAGGAATACGACCCACAGCGCGTAGTCGATCGAATCGATCAGCAACGTGTAGCCCATGCTCGCATCGGGCACCTGCAGCGCCGCCTGGATTGCGGCCATGTTGCCGGTGCCGCCCATCCAGCTGCCGGACAGCGCGGCGAAGGTCTTCCACGCATCGGCCGCGAGCTGGCTCTGGAACAGGCTGAACGAGACGATAAAGCCCAGGACAATCGACAGCGTCGCGGCGAAGAAGGCCAGCAGCATGCGCGGGCCGAGCTTGCCGATCTGTCGCAGGTCGCTTTTGAGCAGCATCAGGAAGATCATCGCCGGCAACAGGTTGTTCCGGACCTCCCGGTAGGCGCTGTCGATGCCCGCGTTATCGCCGGGGGCGGGCCACAGACCGATCGTCGCCAGCACCATCACGCCGAAGTACAGCAGAACGATTGGCGGCGCGTACTCGAAAAACTTCCAGCCGGTCGCACGCTGCATCCAGAGGATGCCGCCGCCGAGCGCCACGAGAACGGCGACGTACGAGAAGCCGTCTTCGATCACGGAGCCGAGACCGCGATACGGTCGGTGTCCGAGGCCAAAAGCCGGAAGCCACAGCGAGTTCTATTCATGGTTAAAGCGCGTTCAGCGAGCGGGCCGGCGGCGGGCGACTTGCCTCACCGCGACGGCCGGTAGTCAGTTGTATTTGAAACCACAACGCAGAAGGAATAAATAATTCTTTACATTTGATCTTCCGGTGATAGTTTATCCAAAAGATCGTATAAGCAGTCAAGAACTAACGTCATCAAGGGGGATGCTATGAACGTGCTTCTTCGCCTGTTCGCTTTGCGGCGAACTTTCCTTGTTGTACCCGTCCTCGCGCTGCTGGCCGCTGTTCCGGCCAATGCGCAGCAGACCGGCGACATCTCCGGCACGGTTACCGCCGCCGACGGCAGCGTCGCGCCGGGCGTCACCGTGGAAGCAACCAGCGACGTGCTGCCACAAAGCCGTATCTCGACGACGGCGCCAAACGGCCAGTATCGACTTCGACGCCTGCCACCGGGCGCCTACACCATCGAATTCAGTTTCCCCGACGGCAGCACGATCACGCGTTCGGCAACCGTTCTGTTGCAGCAGAACATCACCGTCAACGTCTCGGCTGCGGCGCAGGAGGAGATTGTCGTCGTCGGCAGTGTGCTCGTCCCTGATGCCGGTCTCGGATCGCTGTCGAACGCGATTTCGTCGGAGACCGTCGATGCGCTCCCCGTCGGCCAGGACTATCGTGACCTGTTCAAGCTGATACCGGGCGTGCAGTACTCGGAGCTTGCCGTCCGCGGCCCAAGCGCGGGTGGTAGCGGCCAGGACAACGTCTATCAGTTCGATGGCGTCGATGTGTCACTGCCACTGTTTGGTGTCCTCGCCTCGGAGCCGTCGTCTCATGACATCGCCCAGGTATCCGTTGTTCGCGGTGGCGCCAAGGCGATCGGCTTTAACCGTTCCGGCGGCTTCCTGATGAACACGGTATCGAAGTCCGGTACCAACGAATTCAGAGCCGAAATCGGTTACCAGGTTGAACCGTCCGGTTT
The DNA here is from genome assembly GCA_030066655.1 of Woeseiaceae bacterium. Classification (GTDB taxonomy): domain Bacteria; phylum Pseudomonadota; class Gammaproteobacteria; order Steroidobacterales; family Woeseiaceae; genus UBA1847. The sequence continues at coordinate 6,938 of JASJBE010000081.1, forward strand.
GACGGCCGATCAGGACGGCGAGGCCAGCGTATCGCGCTTCGACGAGGATCGCTCCTGGATCACCGTTGGTGTCGGTGGTCCGATCGTCCGCGACCACCTGTTCTTCTACGCGTCCTACTTCGGGCCGGATTTCGAGCGCAGCAACACGGCAAACGCCTACGGCCCAGTGCCCGACTTCTCCAACAAGCGCGACGAGTATTTCGGCAAACTAACGTACGCACCGACCGAGAATATCCTGCTTGATGGCAGCTTCCGTACATCCGAGCGCGTCGTGAAGACGGAGAGCGTCGGCGCATTCTCGGCAGCGTCCACGGCCGAGGGTAGCCAGGCCGACCAGGACACGCTGATCCTCGAAGGCTCGTGGCTGATTGACGACCGCTCTTCGGTTTCCTTCAAGTACACGGACTTCGAGAGTATCAACGGCGGTCGACCCGACGTAGAGCTGGGATTCTCGCCGTCGATTGGTGATTCGCTGAACCTCGGCGCACTCGATACGCAGGGCCTGTTCCTCGTGCCGAACTCGACCGGTGGCACCGACCCGGTCTTCGACGCCTTTGCCCAGCCGCTGATCGACCAGTACGGTTACAGCGATGGCGGTGTGCAGACGGGTGGCGGTGAGGTTGGCGCCGGTCCCTCGTTTAATAACCAGGATTTCTTCCGCGAGAGCTTCGAGATCGCCTACGATCGGCTCTTCTACATCGGCAACAATACGCTGGACATCCACGTCGGCTATCAGTGGCAGGAAGTCGCAGAAGACCTCGTGCGCGAATCCAACGGTTGGGGCATCATCGACGCGCCCGGCGGCACCGACGTGGAGTTTCCGGATGCGTTCTTCCTCGCGACGCTGCGCGGCACGAGTCTCGGCGGATTCAACACCGGTTCGTTTGATTCTATTTTCTCGTCGTCAGAGTTGCAGAGCTTCGAGATCAACGCCGAATACACGGCCGGTGACATTACGTACAACATCGGCGTCATGGTGTCGGAGGACGTGCTCTACGGCCAGGGACTGGCGCCGGATCCGAGCAATCCGCTCACCGGTCTGACGCAGTCTCCCGGCACCAAATACAAGATGTATACCGTGGAGTGGCAAGACCAGATCCAGCCCCGTCTCGGCATCAACTGGGACTACTCCGATGAAGGCGCGGTCTACGTGAATTACGCTCGCTACAATCCGGCGGCCTCGTCGCTGGCGCGCGCTGCGTCCTGGGACCGCAACCTGAACCTGATCGTCGACGTCGTCTTTGACGAAAACGGCAACTACGTTCGCGAGGAGCCACGCGGTTCATCGTCGGGCAAGTTCTTCCAGGACGACCTCGACCCGCGCTACACGAATGAGTACCTCGTCGGATGGACGCGGAGCTACGGCGGCGATCTCAATGTGCGTGCGCACTATCGCTTCCGCGATTCGCGTAACTTCTGGGAGGACACCGGTAACACGTCGCGCCTGGCGGCCGATGTGCCAGACGGCATCCCGCAGGAGCTGTACATCGAGAACCTCGATGACGTGCGCGCGGAGATCGGCGGCTCGTCCTTTGTCATTGCGCGACTCGATGGCAGCTACACGAAGTATCACGAAGTCAGCCTCGAAGCCGAATGGACGAGGGACGACTGGTACCTGCAAGGCTCGTACACGTGGAGTCAGTACTACGGCAACATGGACCAGGACAACACGTCGTCGGTTAACGATGCTGCCCGCTTTATCGGCTCATCGAACATCGCTGACGGCACCGGGCGCCAGCTCTGGAACTTCAAAGAAGGCAGGCTGGCAGGCGACCGCCGTCACCAGCTCAAGATCTTTGGCTTTAAGGAGCTTGCGTGGAACGCTCGCGTCGGTGCGTACGGCGTCTGGCAGTCCGGTCAGCCCTGGGAAACCTGGGATGGCGGATTCTACGGCTTCTCGAACGATACGATTCGATTCTCCGAGCCGGCCGGATCGCGGAGGGAACCGTCGCACTGGCAGATCGACCTGAACTACACCCAGAACTTCCAGGTGATGGGCGACTCGAACATCCGTCTGCGCGCCGACATCTTCAATGTCTTCGACAACCAGACGGGTTACAACTTCGAGCCGCGGATCGACTTCTCCAGCTATGCACAGCCGAGGAACCTGATTCGTCCACGCCGGGTACAGCTTCAGCTTCAGTACCAGTTCAACTGAGGCTGAGCGTTAGCTGAATCACCCGCACCGTGCTCCTGAGACATGCCCGTTTTCAAGAGCACGGTGTGGGTTCTACTTTTAGCCCTCTGCGTTAGCGGCTGCAGCAGCAGTCCCAGCCAGTCGCCAGTCGAGGACTACGACTGGATCGCGGCTCGTATCTTCCTGAACGAAACCGGCGGCGACCCGGACAAGCTCGTGCACTGGAACGTCGGCGAGGACTTCCCGTCGCTCGGCATCGGGCATTTCATCTGGTTTCCGACCGGCGTTGACGCGCCCTTCGACGAATCGTTTCCCGCGATGGCCGGCTTCGTCATCGAACGCAGCGCTCAATGCGCGCCGGCGCCGGAATGGCTGACCAAACTCTCGCCGTTCGACGCACCGTGGCCGGACAGGGCAACCTTCGAGGAACAAACGGGCGAGGCTCAAGTATTGTCACTTCGCGAGTGGCTCAACGCGACCATGCCGCTGCAGGCGCAGTATATCGTCGAGAGTTTCGAGCGCCGGTGGTCCGCCCTCGAACTGCCCGACAAGGCCGAACTCGATGCGCGGCTGCAACGCCTGCTGGCGACGCCGGAGGGCACCTATGCCGTCACCGACTACATCAATTTCAAGGGTATCGGTACGAATCCGCGTGAGCGCTATGCGGGCGCCGGCTGGGGCCTCATCCAGGTGCTGCGCGACGCAGACGACGACACCGACATTGTAGTGGCGTTTTCGAGGGCCGCCGCCGGTCGCTTGCGACAGCGCGTCGCGTTATCGCCGCCGGAGCGCAATGAAGTCCGCTGGCTGCCTGGCTGGGAGCGCCGCGTATTCGCCTACGCCGAGCCTGCCGAAACGACGCTCAGCCTGCCCGGCGTGAGTCCGTGCAGTCGCCAATGACAATCTCACCGACGGACATCGCCGTGCTGGCCGCCTACCTTGCGGCGGTCCTGCTGTTCGGTCTCTGGGTCGGACGTGGCGCGAAGACCGCGTCGGATTACTTTCTCGGCAACCGGACGCTGCCGTGGCCGGCGCTGCTGCTGTCGATCGTCGCGACCGAAACCAGCACGGTCACGTTCCTCAGCATCCCGGGGCTTGCCGCCGCTGCGGCCGGCAACATGACCTTCCTGCAGATCACGATCGGCTACATCGCCGGACGGCTATTAGTCGTCGCCTTCCTGCTCCCGATGTACTTCGAGGGCAAGATATTCACGGCCTACGAGGTGCTGCAGAAACGCTTCGGCCGGCTAAGCCGACGGCTGGTTTCGATGCTGTTCCTGCTGACACGAAACACGAGCGACGCACTTCGCCTGTTCCTGACCGCGCTCGTCCTGCAGGTCGTCGTCGGCCTCGATCTTACGCTCTCCGTCTTCGTCATCGCGGCCGTCACGATTGTCTACACGCTGATCGGAGGGGCAAAGTCCGTGATCTGGAACGACTGCGTCCAGTTCGTCGTCTACACGGCGGGGGCATTGGCTGCGATCGTGATACTGGCGGGCCTCCTGCCAGGGGGACTGTTGGCCTACGGCAGCAGTACGGGTCGTCTGCAGTTATTCGATTTCTCGCCGACGTTGACCGGTTCGACGATGACCTTCTGGGCGGGTCTCGTCGGCGGTGCGTTTCTGACGGCCGCCACGCACGGGACGGACCAGCTCATGGTCCAGCGCTACTTGTCGACCAGCAGCCGGCGCGACGCCGGGCTCGCTCTGGGTTTGTCCGGGTTCATCGTGCTGCTGCAGTTCGGCCTGTTTCTTTTGATCGGTGTCGGCCTCGCGGGGCTCGCCGCCACCGGCGCCCCGGTCCCGAACCGCGGCGACCAGATGTTCGCGTGGTTCATCGTGGAGTACATGCCGGTCGGCCTGCTCGGACTGACGCTGGCGGCCGTGTTCGCGGCCGCCATGTCGACGCTGTCGAGTTCGCTGAACGCGTCGGCGGCGGCGCTGGTCAACGACCTCATCGGTCAACGCGACGATGAATCGGCGACCACCCGAATCGCTCGCTGGTCCACGCTCGGTTTCGGCCTGCTGCAGGCGGGTCTCGCGGTCCTGTTTGGATTGAGCGGCACCGAGGAGAGCACGGTGGCACTCGTGTTGAAGGTCGCAGGCTTCGCCGCCGGGCCGGTACTTGGGCTCTACGTCTTCGCGCTTGCCGTTCCGGACGGCGACGAACGCAGCGCATTGACCGGCTTCGTGAGCGGTATCGTAATGCTGTCCATCATCGCGATGACGACATCGCTCTACTGGGCCTGGTACGCGGCAGTCGGCGCCATTCTCTGCCTCGCTGCCTCGTATGCGGCCACTCTTATCTATCCACAGAGGGCGACAGCATGAAGCAGCTGCTGGTCAACTGCCGCGTATTCGACGGCGAACGCGTACACAAGAACCGTTCGGTCGTGCTGCACGGTCGGCATATCGCCGAGATCGCCACCGCCGGCACGCCTTGCCCCGACGCCGATCGCGAGATCGATCTCGACGGCAACCTGCTCGCGCCGGGACTGATCGATCTGCAGGTGAACGGTGGCGGTGGCGTGTTGTTCAACGACGCACCGAACCCGGACACGATCCGGACGATCGTTGCCGCGCATCGACGAACCGGTACGACGGGCCTGCTGCCAACCCTCATAAGCGACGAAGCGAGCGTTACGGACGCCGCCGTGACGGCCGTCGAGAGCGCGATAGCCGAGGACATGGCCGGTGTGCTCGGCCTGCATCTCGAGGGCCCGCACCTGAACCCGGGCCGCCACGGGATCCATGACGAATCCCGCTTCAGGCCCCTGGACGACAAGGCGCTGCAGATACTCGAGGGCGCGCAGGTCGGACGATTGCTTGTTACCGTCGCGCCTGAGACGTTGCGCGACGGGCAGATACGGCGGCTGACCGACAACGGCGTCCTGGTCTTCGGCGGGCACAGCATGGCGACCTATGAACAGACGCTCGAGGCGCTTGACGAGGGCCTGTGCGGATTCACGCACCTCTTCAACGCGATGACACCGCTCAAGAGCCGCGAGCCCGGCATGGTCGGCGCGGCGCTGGACGACTCCGACAGCGTCGTCACGATCATCGCGGACGGCATCCACGTGCACGCGGCGTCACTCCGGCTCGCGATCCGCGCGAAGCCTAAAGCCAAGGCCATACTCGTTACCGACGCGATGCCTTGCGTCGGATCGACGCTGGAGTCGTTTGAGCTGTTCGGTCAGCGTATCAACGTCCGCTCGGGCCGCTGCGTGGATGAGCATGGCACGCTGGCCGGCGCCAACATCGGCATGATTGATGCGGTTCGCTACGCCAGCGTCGACGGCGGCGTCGACCGGTATGAGGCGTTGCGCATGGCATCGGCATATCCGGCAAGGCTGCTCGGCCTGCACGATCAACTAGGCGCCATTCGACCGGGCTACCGCGCATCGCTGATCGAGATCGACGACGATCTGCGCGTCGTGCGCAACTGGATCGACGGCGACATGATGGACTGCTGATGGACGTGCTGATCGTTGACGACGCGGAGAGCGTCGCGAGCCGCGGGTTCGCCTTCACGCGACGCTGTCTGGATCAGAAATCCGACGCCGTCCTGGGCCTCGCCACCGGCGGCACGCCGCTGGCGCTGTACGCGCTGCTCGTTGCCGCGTATGACAGGGGCGAGCTGACATTCGACAAGGTGCGCAGCTTCAATCTCGACGAGTACTTAGGCCTCAGCCCGGATCATCCGCAGTCCTACAGCGCGTACATGCAGCGGGAGCTGTTCGGCAGAATCGACATCCAGTCTCGCAACGCGCAGCTGCCCGTTTGCGAGGACCCGGAAGATGTTGACGAGGTCTGTTTCGACTACGAGAAGCAGATCATCGGCGCTGGCGGGATCGACCTGCAGATTCTGGGCCTCGGCGAGAACGGTCATATCGGCTTCAACGAGCCGGCATCGAGTCTTGCATCCAGAACGCGGCTCAAGACGCTGGCGCGCGGGACGCTCGAGGCGAACGCCCGCTTCTTCCACGCCGGGGAGACGCAGCCCGTGACTGCGATCACGATGGGTATCCAGACGATTCTCGACGCGCGCGAGATCGTGTTGATGGCGAGCGGAGCAAACAAGGCCGCCGCCGTCGCAGGGATGATTGAAGGCCCGGTATCGGCGTTTTGCCCGGCGAGCGCACTGCAGCTGCACCCGAGCGTGACCGCGATCGTGGATCAGGACGCCGCATCGCAGCTGAAGCTCAAGGGCTTTTACGAGTGGATTGCGCTGCAGAATGACCGGCTGGGGCGCAGCGTGTGAACAAGCGACCAAAACCCGACGGGAGAAGGCGACGAAACCCGAGCAGGGCGTCGCTAGTCGTAGATCAGGAAGTCCGACCGGCGCCTGACGAACGCATCGAGTTCCTCGCTGTAGGACTCGATCATCCGTTCGAGCGCTTGCGTTTCGCGGACGGCTTCGAAGACGTTTTTATCGCCGAGCAGACGATTGAAGCGCGCCATGTCCCAGTCTGTCGGGTGATGCAGTTTCAGCCAGCGCGCGATGGCGAGGCCGGTCGCCACGGGCCGGACGGAAGCCGGGTCAGTGATCTCGAAGCGAATACCGTTGCAGCGCTCTCCTGCGTAAACGCTGCTGTCTGGCTCGAACACGACGGGATGAAAGCGCAGCCCTGGCAGCGCCTCGGACTCGAGGTAGGCGATCAGCGCGTCAGCTTCGAGCCACGGCGCGCCGAAGAACTCGAACGGTCGTGCCGTGCCGCGCCCGACGGAGACGTTGGTCGTCTCGAGCAGGCCAATGCCGGGGTACAGCAGTGCCGCATCGACGCTGCGCATGTTCGGCGACGGGTTAACCCAGCTGAGCCCGGTGCTGCCGAACAACTGCTCGCGCGACCAGCCTTCGATCGGGACGACCTCGAGGTCGAGTTCCAGCTGCAGTTCGGATTTGAACATGCGCGCCAGTTCACCGACCGTCATGCCGTGACGGACCGCGATCGGGTGATAACCGACGAAAGACTCGAGCCCCTCGTCGAGCACCGGCCCCGCGACGGCGATGCCGCCGATCGGGTTGACTCGATCCAGCACGACGAAGCGGACGCCGTTTTGCGCGGCGGCCTGCATCGCAAGACCCATCGTCGAGATATACGTGTAGAAGCGCGTGCCGATGTCCTGGATGTCGAACACCAGCGTGTCGATACCATGAAGCGATGCGGGCGACGGTTTGCGCGAATCGCCATACAGGCTGACGATGTCGAGTCCCGTCTCGCCGTCCCTTGCATCGGCAATTTCCGGGATGTCGAGTTTGCCTTCGATGCCGTGCTCAGGACTGAAGAGGCGAACGAGCGTGACCATCTCGGCTTCAGCCAGCAGCGAGATCGTGCTGCGTCCTTCGCGGTCGAGTCCGGTGTGATTGGTGATCAGGCCGACCCGCTGCCCGTCGAGCGTGTCGAAGCCACGCGCGACGAGGACATCGATACCGTTCGCCGCCGACGCGAGCGCAGCAGCCGACGCGTACAATGTACAAGCAATTCCGAGAAACCACCGACGCATGCCTGAAGAGCCGACAACCGAAGCCGTCAACGACGCGTCAACCGACCTGGATCGGTTGTCGACAAGAGAACTGGTGGCCGTCATCAATGACGAGGATAGATCGGTCGCGCGCACAGTGGCAAGCCAGGCCGATGCCATCGCGGACGCGATCGACGTCATCACCGAGCGGCTGGCCGCCGGCGGCCGACTCGTCTACGTGGGCGCCGGAACGTCGGGGCGTCTTGGCGTGCTGGACGCTTCCGAATGCCCGCCGACCTTCAGTGCCGATCCGGGCCAGGTTGTCGGCATCATCGCCGGCGGGGATCATGCCTTGCGTAATCCGATCGAAGGTGCGGAAGACTCACCGGATGCCGGG
>JASJBE010000082.1 GCA_030066655.1 Woeseiaceae bacterium
CGCCGCGGCTGGCACGTTGACGATGCGGGCGAAGCCAGTCACGACATCGTCCGCAAGCGTATCGAAATCGACGGCCCCTTGAGTACGAAAGCCTTCAGCGCGGCAGAACGACGCAGGAAAGACATGTGGTCCCTGCCGGCGCATAAGCGGGCGCTCGAGTACCTCTGGTACGCCGGCGAATTATCGACCTCGTATCGCGAGAATTTCGTCAAGTACTACGACCTGACCGAACGCGTCATCCCGGCGGATGTACTTGGCCAATCGATACCCGAGGACGATCAAATAGACTGGCTCTGCAAGGCGGCGCTCGATCGCCTGAGCTTCGGAACCGAGGGCGATATCCAGCGATTCTGGGACGCCGTGGACTCAGTCGAAGCCAGGTTCTGGGTCGCCGACAACAGCAGGCAACTCGTGCCGGTTGAGATCGAAGGCGCCGACCGGGTGTGGCGGAAATCGGTTGCCCCTGCCGATATCGAGGGCAGGCTGACCGAAGCCCCCTCTCCGACCAGCCGTTTGCGAATCATTAACCCGTTTGACCCCGTCGTTCGCGACCGAACGAGGCTCGAACGACTATTCGGCTTCGACTACCGCGTCGAAATGTTTGTACCGGCGAATCAACGGCGGTGGGGATACTACGTGTATCCACTGTTGGAGGGCGATCGCTTCGTTGGTCGTCTCGAGGTCAAAGCCGATCGCAAGGCAGGCACGATGACCGTATCGAACCTGTGGCCTGAACCCGGGGTTGCATGGACTCCTGCTCGTGAGAATCGCCTGCAGTCTGAGCTGGGAAGGCTGGCGCGGTTCGTCGGCGTTGAATGGTCCGGCAAGACTGTCCGAGCTGCCTCCAATGTCTAGGCACGCTCTGTTGGTTGTTCCCGAGGGCCTGTGCAGCCTCGTTTGTATCGACCAGAAACTGAGCAGGCCGGACCGATGTATGGGACCTTCTGCGATGGGCGATTGTCTACAGCTTGGTAACCCGTGGACAAGACAATGACTGCGAGCATCAGGGAACCACAGTTTCGTCTCCTGCTTTCGATGGCCCCGGCCGTCGTTCTGGTTGCGCTGCTGCTGCAGGCGCTGGCAATGATCATCTACTCACAGGTCGCGCCGACGGTCATCCACATGGAGAAGGCACGCCCGCTCAACGTCCTGCTGTCGTATGCGGAGCGACAGCAAGCACCGAGCGCTGGCGCCCGGCAGCCGATGGCCGTTGAGGACGAACCGGAAGTCCAGCGTTCCGAACGAGAGGCGCCCCGGCCCAGCCCCGACGATGCCACCCGAACGCCGATCGATGTTGTGGAAACGATTCGTGAGACAACGGCCACGTCGGCGGATGACGCGCTGGAAGAAGCGGAGGCTCCTGAGTTGGAGACGACCATCGACTGGCATGCCGAAGCCAGGGAGACGGCGGTCGGCTACCTGGAGGACCGTTCAGCCGCAGACGCTCGGCGGGAGGCCAGGTGGCGGACTTCAGGCTCCGTGCTCTTCAAACCGGGGGAAGAAAAGCCGTTGGAGCTTGATGGCCAGATACTGCCCAGCTACCACTTCCGGGACCCTGTTGGTGTCGTGGGGCTGGGGCTGAGTTTTGGGCAGTGCTTCATAGGCATTCCCCTGATAGGTATTGCGGTAGAAGACCGGACTCCGGGTGTCGGTTTGATCTACTGCCGCGATTAGCCCGCGCACTCTGTCACTGGCAGACGACCCCAAGGGTTTAAACATAATCCCAGGCAGCTGGCCGCCCACTTCGAAACGTACGTGCCGTACGTAAATTGCCCAACCGATCAACAACAAACCGTCCGATCGGCGAATAAGCGTAGAAATTTGTTTCGGTACCTGTCCGTTTTGTGCGTTCCGTCGTAGCCGGAATCGGCCGAAAGGCTCACACTATCGCTTAGGCAGTGAGGCCATCTACGTATCAGGGACACGCATGGACGCCGGATTTCTTCAGACAGCTCTCTACACCGTCGGAGGTTGCGTTCTGGGTGGCGTTGTCGGCTGGACGGTCCAGACCATTCGCGCGAATCGCAAGATGGGCTACATGGCGAGCAACTTCCAGGGTCGACTGGATGAGGCTGTCGCCCAGAGAAACGACGTTGATGCGCAGTTCCGCCGCGCGATGTCCGAGCTGGAGCAAGTCGAACTGCAGGGCGTGAAACAACGAGCCAAGTACAACGACCTCAAGAAGAAAGCCAAGCTCCTGGCCAACAACGTCCGCATACTGCAGACAGAGCGTGAGAACACAAAGATAAAGCTCGGCTCATTGCAGAACGCTCTGACAACCCTGAAACAGCAAACCAGCAACCTGCAGAGTGAATTCAACAAGACCCGCGAGTTCTACAAGCGCGAGCTCTTGAAGTCCCTGGGCAAACGGAAAGAGCTGGAAAAGGAAATCGTCAATGCGCGGGCGGAGCAGGAAACCTTCGCCAAGGCCGTCGAGTCCTCGAGCCTCGAACACGGATCCGAAGAGAACATGGTCATCGCAGCCCAGCTACGGCTGGGACAGCTAGAGGTCCTCGAACGCAACATCAACAAGCTCGAGGCTGAGAATGAAGAGCTGCGACAGGACGCTGTGCGGCTCAAACGCGAGATTGCATCCATCGAGCGCGACCGGACCGAGCTTGAGCAACTAAGGCTCAACAACAAACAGCTGGTGCAGTGTGTCGAGGCGCTGGAGAGCAGCCGCAAAGCGCACGAGGAAGACGCCAACCGGTATCGCGACAAGGCCGACGAATCAGAGAAGCTATCCGATACGCTGCGCCTCAAGCTGGACGATCTGCAGAAGAACTTCGAGGACATCGAGAAACAACAGTCAGAAGCCATCGAGGACGTCCGCAACGCAGCGGTTGTGCCGATGGTCAGGAAGCACGGCTAAGCACGCCGAGAGCGAACGCCCCTACTGCAGTCAAAGCGTCGGTCGCCGTCTGGCTTGGATGCCATTCCACGGACTTACGTTAGCTCACCTCCGCCCTGGCGGAATCGATCCGCACACAGCGCGTCAGACCTTAGCGCCCGACCTCTCATTCGACACTGCGTGGATTCTGCCCCCTTTGCGGCTAGAATGCGCGTAGGTCATTGAATGAAGACGAACAGGAAAGAATCGGACGACAGGTCCACGCCGGCGCGCTCGCCCGGTGGCCAGGCGCCAGATCCTGCCCCGCCAATTCGTTGGGTCCGCAATATCGCCGCCATAGCTGCTGGCCTGGCAGTCGTACTGTGGTACTTCGATGCTGGGCGAGGCCCCGGGCAGGATGACGGTCGGCAAACGGCCTCAGACCTGCCTTCGATTGCGGTAATGCCATTCGCCGATACCGGCCCGGACCAGAGCCGCGCCTACTACGGTGACGGCGTATCAGATGCATTCATCACCTCGCTCGCGAGCCAGCCGGGATTGAAGGTCATCGCGCGAACGTCGTCTTTCTCGTATCGAGGCCGGGACACGGACGTCTCCACGATCGCTGAGCAGCTGGATGTCGGCTATGTGCTCAGAGGCAGCGTGAGTCACGAGGGCGAGGCGCTTCGGATCAATGCGCAACTCATCGACGCAGAAACCGGCAGGACCGTCTGGAACGGAGCATTCGAAAAGGAATTGAGCGCCAGCAACGTCTACGCGATACGGACCGAGATCGCCACGGCGGTCATTCGCTCATTGCGGATCAAGCCGTCGCCCGAGGATCGAGTCAGGCTCAGTCGCGTGCCGACGGAGAGCACGGCGGCCCTAGACCTTTTCTTCAAGGCCCGACAGCTCATGGAGTCCCGCGCCCCCGAGGACCTGGGTCGTGCAGCCGAACTGCTGCGAACGGCCATTGACAGTGATCCCGAATTTGCCGCGGCCTACGTCGCGCTCGCCGACACGCTTCGTTTGCAGTCGAGGCAAGGGACCCTGCCCTGGAACGTCGCCGATCAGCAGGGAATGGCAGCGATCCGGACCGCCCTGAGGATCGATGGCGGTTCGGGAGAAGCTTACGCCGCCCTCGGCAACCTGCTGGGGCCGCGCGGAGAATACTGGGACGCGGAGGAAGCCTTCAAACGCGGCATAGAACTGAGCCCAAGCTACGCACCGCTGTACCAGTGGTATGCCGAGTTCTTGTGGGTTTACGTTGCCCGACCGCGAGAAGCGGTATCTTTCGCGCGTATGTCCGTCGCGCTGGACCCGAGATCGGCGATCATCAATCGCGACTACGCTTACACGCTAGTTGCCGCCGGCCGTTTCGACGAAGCGGTAGCGCAATACAAGATGGTCATCGACATCGACCCGGCATTTGCGCCGGTCTACAACGACCTCGGCGTTCTGTATCACGGCGTATTCGGTCGGATCGCCGAGGCGATACCGCTGATCGAAAAGACACGGGCAATGAGTCCATCATCGCCCTATCCCTTAATATCCCTCGCCGCTGCATACGTCGACCTGGACGACCTGGAAGCAGCCACGGACCTCCTCGATGAGGCCCGGCAGATGGCGCCGGGCGACCCTCGCACGGCCGCCGCAAGGGTGGTCCTTGCCGCGTTGAAAGATGACCCGGCTGCTGCACGGACCGATGCGGAGACGGTTCTTGAGAATTGGCCGTGGCATGTGCCGACACTTCGATACCTCCGGGACAAGGAACTGGCTGCCGGTAACCTGGCGGCTGCTTTCGAGCCGTACGAGTTTTCGTTCGCCAAGCTGCTGGGCGACGCTCCACCGTCGATTGGACCCAGCAACTTTGCGGCAGCTATCGACATTGCCTATCTGTTAGTCCTTGAAGGTCGGCCGGAGCGCGCGGAGAAAATTCTGCGGCTGGCCAGGCCCTTCATTGAATCTCGCCCAAGGATGAGCTGGTTCGGCTCGATGCTTGCAGATGTTCGCATTCAGGCCGTGCTGGGCAATAACGAGCGGGCGCTGGCGTTGCTTAAGAAAGCGGTCGATGACGGCTGGCGTGTCTCATGGCGTTACGAACTGGAGCACGACCTGGCGCTCTCGAGTTTGCGAGAAACGCCCGGGTACGCAGAGATTATCGAAACCCTGGATGCGGATATGCAGCGTCAGCGGAACAGCCTGGCCAGCGAACCTGGGATTGAGTAGCTCGCAGCGCAGATTCTAAACGGGGAGCTGCGGCCGGGAACGAGGCCCTCAAGCGATTGCGGTCGCCCTTCGTCCTTAGCGGACACTGACCCTGTCAATTACCTCGACGGCTTGTCCGGGCGCCAGGCGTTCCGCACCGCGGACGATAACCAGGTCACCGGCTTCGATGCCGTCAGCAATGCCGACCCATAGCCCCACAATGGCATTGATATCGACGGTGATCTGCTCAGCGGTGTTGTCGTCACGCACTTTGTAAACGTAGTTCAGGCCGCTGCGCTCGACGAGCGCATCGCGGGGAACCGCGACGGTCGACTTGGTCGCATCGCTGGGCAGGCTGACCTGGACAGGCGTACCCACCAGCCAGCCGCTGTCATCGGCGCTCAGGCGAACCTCGACCATTCGCGAGACCGCATCCCCGACCGGCACTACCGTCCGAACAGGATGTTCGCGAACGACGCCGCTGCCGCGGACGGGCACCTTCAGGCCGGGTTTTATAAAGCGCGACAGAGAGATTGAAGCGGGCAATGCAATCTCTACGCGATGCGTATCGACGAGCCGGACGACATCCTCTCCGATGCTGACGAACTCTCCGACGGAGGCCAGCCGTTCGGTGACGTGGCCGGCGAACCGTGCGCGAATATTCGATCGCTCGAGGTCTGCCTTGGCGCGATCGAGCGAGGCTCTTGCATCGCGCAGCGCGTACTGGGCCTGGTCTCGTTGCGCGATGGCTTCATCCAGCAGCGTTCGTGACGCGCTGTTCCTCGCTGCCAGGTCCTCGGTACGTTCGAGTTGCTTCTGACGATAACGAAAGTCGGATTCCAGTCGAGCGACGTTAGCCTCAGCGCGCGTAAGCTCGATACGCAACAAGCGGGGATCGATTCGCGCGATGGTGTCCCCCTCCTCCACATGCTCACCGACCTCGGCGAGCCAGGTCAGTACGCCTTCGACCTCACTGGCGACTCGCGAGTCGTTGAGGCTGACGACCGTGCCTGACACATCGACAGACGGCGCCATATCCCTCTGTTCCGCGCTCGCAACCTCGACGCGTGCCGGGGGCATTTCGAAGCCACCTTCCTGCGCAGGCGCCGAACCCGCGAGCGCGGCCAGCGACAGCCCGATCAGGGCGACTACGCCTGTGTTGACTCGATCTGTCACCGTGCTGCCTCTCCTGCCGTCTCGAGACGAGCTTCGCGCATCTGTTGCGTCAGTTGCAACAGGCTGGGCAGCAACAGCAGCGTAAACAACGTCGAGACCGCCATGCCCCCGACGATCGCGGCGGCCATGCCTCGATAGATCTCGCTGCCGGCGCCCGGCACGACCAGCAAGGGCAACATGCCAAACAGGCTGGTCAGGGTGCTCATGAAGATCGGGCGTAGTCGGTAGCGCAGTGCCTGCTGCACGGCATCGCTACGACTTAGACCGTTCGCTTCTGCCGATCTCGTCTGGGCGACGAGCAGGATCGCGTTGTTGACGACGAGACCCAGCAGGATGATAAAGCCGATCATGCCGAGGAGATCGAGCGGCTGGAATTGAATCGCATTAACAATGGTCAGCGCAATGACGCCGCCCACCGCCGCCAACGGAATCGAAATGACGACCAGCAGCGCGTCTTTCAGCGAGCGAAACAGGCCCGCCATGATCAGCACGAGCAGACCGATCGCCATCATGAAATTCGTGCCGAGGGTGCCCACCGCGCGCTCGAGGTCCTCGACGCTGCCCGCATACTGGATGGTGCCATCCGCGGGCATCATCGCCTGCAGCTGGGGCTCGATATTCGTCTGCAGCTCATTGACGAGCGCCTCGAGAGACATGCCTTCGGGAGGGTTGACGACGACGCTGTAGACGCGCGCGCGATTGATGCGCGTGATCTGGCTCGGTGACGGCGTCACTGAAATCGCGGCGAGCTCGCCAAGTGGCACCACGCCACCCGCGGGCGTCTCGACCGGCAGCGCGGCCATCTGCTCCGGCGTCTCGAAGCGCTGCGTCTTCAGGTAAATGTCGACACGCTCGCGGCCGGTGAAGTACTCGCCGAGCCATACACCCTGTCCGAGCTGCAGGATGACTCGGGTCAGGTCCGTCCGGTTCCAGCCAACCTCGGCCAGGCGCGTGTCATTCGGAGAGAACCTCAGCTCATTGGCTTCCGCGAACGGGTCAGGGTTGGGCTGCGCGGACGCACCGGGCATCTGCTGCGGAATCAGGTTCATCGCTGTCGCGACGACCGGTTTCAGGCTCTCGGTGTCCGTGGCGGCGAGGCGCATCTCGACGCTGTTGGCGCTTTCAAAGCCACCGAACAGGCTGCGACGGAAAGTGAAAGCAAACGTGTCCGGTATTCCGGCCAGTATCTCGCTCTGGACCATCGCCTGGAACTCGTCGAGGTTGGCCCCGTCGGCGGGATTGATCGCCAGCCAGCCGCCGCCTCCGCCCGGGAACGACCACAAGAAATAGTCGCGAATAGCAGGCTCCTCACGGCCATCGAGGTGGGGCTCGAGCCGGTCGATGAGCAGTTGTGCGATCTCCCGATCCGTTGTGTCGATGTTGGTTCCCGGCGGGAAGAACAGGAAGCTGTCGACGGTATCTCTCTTTACGGGCGGAAGGTAGTTGCTCTCCGGCCACAGCAGCAGTGTAAAGACCACCGAGCCCGCCATCAGACCGACGATCCAGCCGACCTGGCGTCGCCGCGTGCTCGTCAGGCCAACGATGCGATCGGCCAGCCGGTCCCAGGTATCCTGCTGTCCGTGTTCGGGCGGGAGGCGGCGCATCCAATAGCGAGCCGCCGTCGGCAGGATCGTGATGGCGACAAGCAGAGAGACGCTGACACCGATTGCGATAGTCAGCGCCAGGTCCGCGAACATCTGACCCTCCACATCCTGCAGGAACATGATCGGGATGAAGATAGCGACCGTTGTCGCCGTCGATGCGAGCAACGCGCCCCAGACCTGGTTCGTACCGGTGTTACTGGCGTCTGCCGCAGACTCGCCCCGCTCCCTGAGCCTGACGATGTTTTCGAGCACAACGATCGCCGCATCCAGCACCATACCGGTCGCAAAGGCGAGACCGGCCAGCGATATGACGTTCAGCGATCGACCGGCAAGCGACAGAACAACGAACGTCGTTAGAAGCGATATCGGAATGGCGAGCGCGATAATCATCGTCGCTCGCCATTGCCTCAGGAACAGCCACAGCACACCGATCGCCAGCAGCACCCCGGCAGCAAGATTACCGGTCAGCAGATTGATGGAGCGCTTGATGTAGACCGATGGATCGAAGCTGTACGCGGCATACAGGTCCCGCTCCTTGAACTCGTTCTCGTTGAGCTCCTCCATGAACTGTTTGACGCCGTCCAACGACTCCAGGACGTTGGCCTCGTTCGTCTTAGAGATCGAGAAGCGCGCTGCCGACTTGCCGTTGTGGTAGATGAAGCCTTCGCGCTGCGGCGGCCCGTACTCAATGGTCGCGAGATCACCCAGTTTGATCGGCAGGCCGCCTCGCCATTCGAGTATCAGGCCAGCCAGTTCTTCGACGTCCCAGCGACCCTCGACGCGCAGCGTGTAACTGCGCCGACCCACATCGACGACGCCAGATGAAACGTTGGCGGAGCGTCCAATCCGGTCGGCCGCGCGCGCGATGTCGATACCGAGCTCTGCCGCCTTGTACGGGTCGATGACAATCTGCAACTGATCGCGCGTGTTGCCGCTGGTATCGAACATGCTGACCTGCGACACGCCGTAGAGACTCGCCACCTGCGGACGGATGACTTCGCGCAGGTATCGCTTGTTCTGGATGAGGTCGTCTTCGTCGCCCTCCAGCTGTTCGACGAAGTACTCGATCAGCTGGTCGTTCGCGTCGCCCCACTCGCCGAGGCTGACACTGGGGCGCTGCGCATTGGCGGGTAACGGCCGCAGCTGGTTGAGACGGCTGATGATCTCGATCAGCGTACGAGTCATGTCCGTTTCGAGCGCGAACTCGAGCTGGAACCAGACGAAGTTCGGCATGCTCCAGGCCTGCATCTCCGTCATGTTCGGCGTACCCTGCAGCACCTCTTCGATCTGGACGGTGATCTCCGATTCGATCTCGCGCGGGGACGCGCCTGGCCACGCGGCGCCTATCGAGACGACCGGCTTCTCGATCTGCGGCAGCAACTGTGCGGGAATGCGAAACACCGAGACGGTTCCGAGCAGCACGACGACCGCCGCCACGATTGCCACAGCGGCAGGATTAGCCAGGCTGGCCCTCGTCAGCCGCATAACATCCCCAGTTAATGACCGTTCTTATTGGTATTCAGTGCGCTTACTCACCGCTTCGACCTGCGGGAGTTCACTTCGTTCGCTTGATTGTATCGATAGACGGGCAGAAGCGCTGCTTTGATGTAGCATCCGCGGGACCTTATGATTTAGCAGCTGCTCAATTGCATGTCGTATTGGCGTTGAGATTTGTGCCGGATCGGGAAGGATAGTCGGGCCGGATTATGGCGTAGAACAAAGGATTCGCACGGGTTATGCCGGGGCGCTCTATGATAGTCTGGAAAAGCGTAAGGGGGGCTGGCCGATGACGACGCTCGAGCCACAATACCTTCGAGACCAGCTCGTCGGTATCGATTCAATGATAAGCACGCCCTTCGGCGAGCGCTTGATGGTGTACTGCGACTACACGGCGTCCGGCCGCTGCCTGAAGTTCATCGAGTCCTACCTGCAAAGCCTTCAGCGCGTCTACGCCAACACCCACACCGAAGACGACATCACCGGTCGCAGCATGAGTCAGTTCCTGCATGACGCGGAACAGACGATCAAGGACTCGGTTAACGCGGGTCCGGACGGTTGCATCATCGCCTGCGGGTCGGGCGCTACGGCAGCGATTCACAAGCTGCAGCAAATCATTGGGGTTGCGATCGCGCCGGCCTCGTGGCAGACGACCCGCCAGATTCTCGACGCTGCCGGTATCGACGTCGAATCCGATGCTTTCCAACAGGCCGTGAGGGAGGTGCAACCGATCGTCTTTGTCGGTCCGTACGAGCATCATTCCAACGAGCTCTCGTGGCGTCATTCACTGGCGGAAACGATCGAGGTCCGGTTGGGCGCCGATGGGCATATCGATTTAGGGCATCTGAGAGAACTGCTGCAGGACCCGCGTTACCAGGACCGGATGCGGATAGGCTCGTTCTCCGCCGCATCCAACGTGACCGGCCTGATTTCCGATGTCTACTCAATCGCATGCCTGCTTCACGAGCACGACGCCCTCGCATGTTTCGATTACGCGGCCAGTGCGCCCTATGTCGAAATCGACATGAACCCGAACCCCCGCAGCCCCGGCGACGACCCGAGCCTCGACGCGATATTCGTGTCGCCACACAAATTCGTTGGCGGACCCGGCTCGTCGGGCGTCCTGATTTTTAACAAGCGGATCTACGATACGAGCTTGCCACCCACCGTAAGCGGCGGCGGTACGGTCGACTATGTCGGCCTCACCGATGAGGACTTCATCAAGGACATCGAAGAGCGCGAGAAAGCCGGCACGCCCGGCGTACTACAGACGTTGAAGGCCGCGCTCGCTTTCAACGTCAAAGATCGCGTCGGTGTCGAAGTCATCACCTCACGGGAACACGCGTTTACAACCAAGGCCATCGGCCGCTGGGAGGAGCACGATTGCATTGAGCTGCTGGGCGATACGGATCCGTCCGCGCGGACCGGGATCATCTCGTTCAATATCCGAAGACCCGAGGGCGGATACCTGCACCACAAGTTCGTAACCGCGCTCTTGAATGACCTGTTCGGTATCCAGTCGAGGGCCGGTTGCTCCTGTGCCGGGCCCTACGGGCACCGCCTGCTCGACATCGGTGAGGAGATGTCCAGTCGGTATCGGGATGCGGTGAGTGAAGGCCACTGTGGAATGAAGCCCGGCTGGTGTCGCGTCGGCCTGCATTGGGTCATGGACGATATCGAGACAGACTACGTCATCGAGGCCGTATTTTTCGTCGCTAGCCATGGGCGTCGCTTCCTTGAGCTGTACGACTTCGACCTGGAGACGGGCACGTGGACCCATCGACAGGCCGTTGATGACCTGCCCCGCTTCTCGCTGGATGAGGCCCTGTCAGATCCTGCCTGCGCAGCGACGGCGATGCCGACCGAAGCGAGAAGAAACCTGTACCAGCAACACCTGGCCGACGCACACCGTTGGCTCGACAAGGTGCCTGAGGCAGCGAGCGAATGTCCCAGCCTGTCCGACAAGAACCTCGCAGACCTCCAGTTCTTCGCGCTGCCTGCGGATGCGAAAGGTCTCTAGGCCACACGATCTGTCGACGCGCCAACGACCGAAACGGGACGAATCGCACCAGTGGATAAGCGCTAGCCGGCGTCCTTGTCCTCAGGCGGGTCCTCGGATTCAGTCTCGTTGCCCCCGCCCTGCATCGCGACGCCGATTCCTGCGCCGACCGCGACGCCGATACCGATGCCGGCAGCCAGGTTTTCAATGGCGGTGCCTATTGCAACGCCGATGCTAATGCCGATAGCGATTCCAACGGCAACGTTGTTGGTCATTCAATGTGTCCTTGGGCTCGTAGCTGCGGCGGATGTCCAAGTGCGCGACTGCTAGTCTCCCGGAGCTTCTGCGCGTTGACTTCGCTGCAACGCGAGGCCGAACACCCACCCGACGATCGCACCGATCAGAAACGGGACCGCATCATTGGAAAAATGCGCGAGGTCCCTTGCGAACAGCGCGACGCCCGCGCCAATAGCTGCGGGAAATAACGCTGAGTCACGATGCCTGATCATCGACGCCTTCCGTTCTTTAAGCTTTCTTTTCCTTGCAGCCAGTTCTGTTTTAGAGGGTTCCAGAAGGCTTTCCGAAGCCTTGTCAGCCTGTTCAGGTGACACCATCGTCGATCTCCCGTCGTTGTCTTGAAAATCAGTCTAAACGCAATTCCAAACGGTCGTCTCGCGTATCGCACCGAGAGCCTAAGGTCGATGTTGCCCTGTGGTCGGGTCTAAAGCTATCCCGGCGGATTCTTGTCTGCGCCCGAAATCTCGAATTACTATAATAAAGTGTTTATTACCTTTTGTTTTAAATGATTTTTTTAACGATTCTATGTGCGGTCTTGCCACTCCGAACTACCACCTGGACACGATTCCGGAAATGACCTTCCAGAACCGACTTACGATCCGGCGCCCCGGGTCCGGCCGAGCCACGTCCGGCCCGAGCGGAAGCTATTGATTTTGTTCTGTTTCACGAACGCATTTTCGCCCTGCTCAAGGTAAAGATGTGGCGAATCAGGTCGATAACTAAGCAGACCTGATTAGAAATCCTCGAAAGCGGGACGATCATGAAACACGCGAAACGCCTGAACGCTCTCAAGAGCGCCCTCTTCGCTGGCAGCAGCTTGGCTTTTTGCCTCTCAAATTCTGCCATGGCCGAATCTGCCAACGATCTCTTCGATCTCAGTATCGAGGAGCTCGTCAATCTTGAAATCACGACGGTATCCCGCAAAGCCGAACGTCTGGCTGACGCGACGTCTGCTGTTTTCGTCATCACGAGGGACGATATCGCGAGACACGGTATTCGCAGCATCCCTGACGCCCTGCGACTCGCGCCGGGATTGCACGTTGCCCAGATCGATGCGAACAAATGGGCCATCGGTAGCCGCGGCCTGAATGGACGATACGCCAACAAGCTGCTCGTGCTGATGGACGGTCGTCTGCTCTACACACCCTCGTTCTCAGGCGTATTCTGGGATGTGCAGAGCACGCTGATCGAGGAGATCGAGCGCATCGAGATCATTCGTGGCCCGGGTGCGGTCGCCTGGGGAACGAATGCCGTAAACGGTGTCGTCAACATCATCACCCGCTCTTCCAGCGAAGCGAACGGCGGCGCCGTCGTGGGTGGTCTCGACCCGCAAGGCGGTAGCTTTTTTGCGGCGCGTTACGAAGGTCGAATGACCGACGAAGCAACGTACAGGACCTTCGTCAAATACCAGTCTGCGGAAGGGAACCAGCTCCTGGACGGTTCTGATGCCGCTGACGACTGGGATCTGCTGCGCGCGAGTTTTCGAGCGGACTGGCTAATCGACAACAAGGAATTCAAGCTGACGGTGGAAGGCTATTCGGGAGAGATGGGAACGACGCAGCAGACTTTTTCGCCAGTCCCACCCACCTACCTGGCGCGCTCCGAGGACGACTCTGAAGTCACCGGCGCCTTCGTCATGGGGCACTGGACCGTGAGTCACAATGAGAATGCACATACGAACGGGCAGGCCTACGTGGACTACACCGACCGCAGCTCCTTCCTGTTTGGCGAGCAGCGCACGACCTACAGCCTCGATGTGCAGCATCACCGGACGATGGGGCGCCACGAGATCGTGGCGGGTGGCTGGCTGCGCTTCAACAACTATGACCTGGCCGGCTCCGGGGTCGTCCAGTTTCTCGACACGATCGAGGACGATACCGTGATCAGTGTATTCATCCAGGACGAGATCACATTGGTGGAGGACGAGCTTGACCTGATCCTCGGACTGAAGCTCGAGGACAACGAACTATCCCCGAACGACATCGAAGTGATGCCGACCGTTCGTATGCTGTGGAAACCAATCGACGATCACGCCTTGTGGGCATCGGTTACCCGGGCCGTGCGCACACCGTCGATTGCGGACCTTACGGCGATTGCCAATGATATCGTACCGCCCGTACCTCCCGGCGACCCGCTGAACCCGACGCCGCTTCCGGCTCGCGTTGCGAGCATCGGCAATCCCGATTTCCAGTCGGAGTCGAACCTGGCCTACGAACTCGGTGCGCGAGGCCAGATCAGCGGGAACATTAGCTACGACCTCGCATGGTTCACAATGGACTATGAGGACATCCGTTCCTTCAGCCAGGGCGACGCATTCTGTCAGCCGTCAGGGGTATCGTTCTCTGCAGACCCGTTCTGCGTGCTGACCTCCGACAGCGTACTGGCGACTCTCATATTCTCTAACGTCAATGAGGCGACCATATCCGGCGTCGAAGCGACGCTCGACTGGATGGTCAGGAAGGACCTTCGCCTGCGCACCACGTTGAGCTATGCCGACGAGGATTTGAAAGAGCAGCCGGATACGTTGACAGTCGGCGGTACCTACCCGGAGTGGCAATTCAGCCTTCGTTCCGAATGGTCACCGACGGACAACGTCGACGTAGCCGCGCTCGTTAGATACGTCGACGAGCTGAATTTCCACAATCTGCAGGAATACTGGCAGGCGAACGCACACCTGCGCTGGCGCATCGAGGACAGCTGGGTGTTGTCGATGGGTGTTCGCAATCTCATGGATGACGTCACTGCCGAATACAAATCCGAAATGGGCGACGTAGTACCGGTTGCGATCGAACGAACGGCATTCATCAACCTGCGTTACTCATTCTGATACAGCCGCATTCGACCGTTCTGATGAGCTTCCGACGACATTTTCGCCGATCGCTGCTGGTGCTGCTGCTCGTCAGCAGCGTCACGCTGCCGTCCTTCGCGAATCCGGTATCCGACGAGGACGTGAAGCTCGCGCTCGTCTACAAGATCGCTCGCTTCGTCACCTGGCCCCCATCCGACGCCGACGCGGACCGCCCCTTCAGGCTCTGCGTTGCTGACAGGAAGCTGCACCAGCGTGCGACGGACCGACTGAGCGGACGAAAGATCCGAGATCGTGACATCCGGGTCAACCTACTTGGCGACATCGTAAAGGAGCTCGAATCCAGCTGCGACGTGCTCTACATGGCCGGCGTCAAGAAAGAACGCTTTATCAGCGTACTGGGCGCCTCGAGCGGCACGCCGGTCCTGACAGTCAGTGACTCGCCGGAGTTCGTCAACAGCGGCGGCATGATTGGCCTCTCCAAGCGGGG
>JASJBE010000079.1 GCA_030066655.1 Woeseiaceae bacterium
CTCGAGGACCTCGCCTTTCGCTACCTCGAACCCGACGAGTACCGTGAGATCGCCACGGCGCTCAATGAAAAACGCGGGGAACGCGAGGCGTTCATCGACTCCGTCAAGCACGAACTCTCTGCCGAGTTGGAAGCAGCCGGAATCCAGGCGGACATATCGGGCCGGCCGAAGCACATCTACAGCATCTACAGGAAGATGCGCCGCAAGGATCGAGACCTCGAGTCCCTGCATGACATACGCGCGCTCAGACTCCTCGTGGACGACGTCAAGGATTGCTACGCGGCGCATCTTTCTGAAGATGCTGTAGATGTGCTTCGGCCGGCCCGATATGTCCGCCTGGATACCGGCTACTTCAAACTCGGCAGAGAGCTCGCGCTTGACGGACTCGATGAACGCCTCGCGTTCCCCGCGCTTCTCGTTTAAGGCTGTGGCGATCTGACGGTACTCGTCGGGTTCGAGGTAGCGAAAGGCGAGGTCCTCGAGTTCCCACTTGAGCTGCCAGATACCGAGGCGATTCGCGAGTGCCGCGTAGATTTCTCGCGTCTCCAACGCGATTCGCTGCTTCTCGGCAGTCGGCGCTGACTTGGCGGCGCGCATCCGGCACAGCTGCTCCGCAATACGGACCAATACGAGCCTGACGTCGCTGACGACGGCGAGCAGCATCTTCCTCAACGCCTCGGATTGCTGCACCGCGAGGGCTTCGCCCGGTGACCAGTCGGCTGGGAGCGTGAACTTGCGCAGCTGCACCAGACTAGAAAGCACTGGAGAAACAGCATCTAACGTACTGTTTTCTAGTGTTTTGACATCGATGAATCCAGAGGTAGCGAGCGGACACAGCAGCGCCGCCGCCTGGACATCGTCGGGCAGGCCCAGCGTTGCCACGACCTCGGCGATCGCGCGGCCTTCTTCGGCCAGCGACGTCGTGTCGTCGTCCTTCGACAGGTCGTTCGCGAGCCGCCCGGCAAGGCTGAGCAGGCTGTTGCTGTTGTTCTGTTCAGGCGTTGCTTCTGTCTTGGGCTGCATGGATTCTTAGCTGTTTCGCCGCGAGCGAACCGTTATCATACGCGCAGTCTATGAACTTTAGATGCATCGGCCGCGTTTGGGTGTTGGCCGATCGCGGCATCGACAGTTGGAGCGCTAATCGAAATCCTATGGCAGGCCACAGTAAATGGGCGAATATCCAGCACCGCAAGGGCGCCCAGGATAAAAAACGCGGCAAACTCTTCACCAAGCTGATCCGCGAGATAACCGTCGCCGCGAAAATGGGCGGCGGCGACCCCGATGCCAATCCGCGCCTGCGGCTGGCGATCGACAAGGCCAAGGGCCAGAGCATGCCAAAGGACAATATCGAGCGTGCGGTCAAACGCGGCGCGGGCGAGCTGGACGGCGACGATTACATGGAGATCCGCTACGAGGGCTACGGTCCCGGCGGCACGGCCGTCATGGTCGACTGCCTGACCGATAATCGAAACCGTACCGTCGCCGAAGTTCGCCATGCGTTCTCGAAATTCGGCGGCAACCTCGGCGCCGATGGCTCGGTCAACTACCTGTTCAACCACGTCGGCCAGCTGACCTTCCCGCCTGACGCCGGGGAGGAGACCGTCATGGAAGCCGCTATCGAAGCCGGCGCCGAGGACGTCATCGTCGATGAAGATGGTTCGATAGAGGTTCTGACCGACCCCGGTGAGTTCGAGGCTGTGAAAAAGGCGATTCAAGAAGCCGATCTCCAACCCGAAAGCGCGGAGCTGACGATGCGTGCGTCGACGACGGCGGAACTCGGGCTCAACGAAGCGAGCTCGATGGTCAAGCTACTCGACATGCTGGAAGACCTGGACGACGTGCAGCAGGTCTACAGCAACGCCGACATTTCTGAAGAGATCCTGGAACAGCTGTGAGGGCGTCTTGAGCGACAGCCGACGCATCCTGGGCATAGACCCCGGTTCACGCAAGACGGGTTTCGGCGTGCTGGATTTTGCCGGCGATACGCCGAGCTACGTGACCAGTGGCACGGTCAAGAGCGCCGGCGGCAGCTTTCCGGACCGCTTGAAGCAAATCTACTCGTCCGTTCGGGAGATTGTCGGTGAGTACCAGCCGGACATCGTCGCGATCGAGTCCGTGTTCATGCATCGCAATGCCGGCAGTGCGCTGAAGCTCGGCCAGGCACGCTCGGCCGCGCTGTGCGCCACCTTCGAGTTTGACGTCGAGGTCTTCGAATACGCGCCGAGGGAGATCAAGCAGGCCATCGTCGGGACGGGCTCTGCCAGCAAGGAACAGGTCCAGCACATGGTGGTGCGGCTGCTGAGGCTCGATGGGGCGCCCGCCGAAGACGCGGCCGACGCGCTGGCGGCGGCGCTGT
Source organism: Woeseiaceae bacterium (assembly GCA_030066655.1). Lineage (GTDB taxonomy): Bacteria > Pseudomonadota > Gammaproteobacteria > Steroidobacterales > Woeseiaceae > UBA1847. The sequence continues at coordinate 2,357 of JASJBE010000079.1, forward strand.
GTCACGGTCACCAGCATCGTGTGCGCCTGTCGTTGGTCGACGGAATGTCGGTGGCAGGATCACGATGATCGGTTCGCTACGCGGCCGGCTGATCGACAAGCAGCCGCCCACCATCGTCATCGAATGCAACGGCGTCGGCTACGAGGTCGAGACCCCGATGAGCACGTTCCTGGAACTGCCTGCAACGGGGAAAGACGTGTTCCTCGAGACGCACCTGCTGGTCCGCGAGGACGCGCAGATCCTGTACGGCTTTGCCACGACCGAGGAGAAAGCACTGTTTCGCCTGCTGATCCGCGTCACCGGCGTCGGGGCGAAGATGGCGCTTGCCGTGCTGTCGTCGATGAACGTGTCGGATTTCGAGCGCTGCATCGAGTACGAGGACTCGGCAATGCTGGTCAAGGTTCCCGGCATCGGCAAGAAGACGGCCGAGCGACTGATCATCGAGATGCGCGACAAGATTTCTCAGGCGCCGAAACTCGTTGCCAAGTCCCCGGAGCAGCGTGTCGCCAATGCGAAGACCGAGGCGGTCGATGCGCTGATCGCGCTGGGCTACAAGCCACGCGAGGTCAACAAACTCATTGAGAGCCTCGACGTTGACAATCTCAGCGCCGAGGACATCATCCGTTCGGCACTGCGCCAGGCCGCGACATGAACACACAGGCTTCGGGAATTTGCCGATGAGCAATATCGAACAGGATCGACTGATCAGCGCCGAGTCCGTCAGCGACGATCGCGCGTTCGATCGGGCCATACGACCGAAGTCTCTTGAAGACTACGTCGGGCAACCCGACGTCAAGGCGCAGATGGGGATCTTCATCGAGGCGGCGCGCCGGCGCAGCGAAGCGCTCGATCACGTGCTGATCTTCGGTCCTCCCGGGCTAGGCAAGACGACACTGGCGCACATCGTCGCCAACGAGATGAATGTCAATCTGCGCCAGACGTCCGGCCCGGTGCTCGAGCGCCCGGGTGATCTGGCGGCCATCCTGACCAACCTCGAGCCGAAGGACGTGTTATTCGTCGATGAGATCCACCGGTTGAGCCCGGTCGTCGAGGAGGTGCTGTACCCGGCGATGGAAGACTTCCAGCTGGACATCATGATCGGTGAGGGGCCGGCAGCGCGATCCATAAAGCTCGACCTGCCGCCATTTACGCTGGTCGGCGCAACGACGCGCGCCGGCCTGCTGACGTCGCCGCTCCGTGATCGTTTCGGCATCGTTCAGCGCCTCGAGTTCTACTCGCCCGCAGACCTGCAGTCGATTGCCGAGCGTTCGGCCGGCATCCTGAACCTGCCGATCGAGACCGAGGGCGCCACCGAAATCGCGCGGCGCTCACGCGGGACACCGAGAATCGCGAATCGACTATTGCGTCGCGTGCGCGATTTCGCCGAGGTGCAGGCAGACGGCGTAGTGACGGGCGAGGTAGCGGGCGGCGCGATGGACATGTTGAAGGTCGATCCGCACGGCTTCGATACGATGGATCGCCGTCTGCTGCGGACGATCATCGAGAAGTTTGACGGTGGCCCGGTTGGCATCGAGAGCCTGGCCGCCGCCATCGGCGAAGAGCGCGGTACGATCGAAGACGTGCTCGAGCCCTACCTGATCCAGCAGGGCTTCATGATGCGGACCGCGCGAGGCCGGGTCGCGACGCGTCACGCCTATACCCATTTCGGTCTGACGCCGCCGAACTCGGACGCAAACCCGGAACTGCCGCTGTTCGATCGTGACTGACTCCTCTGACATTTTCGAATGGCCGATTCGCGTCTACTACGAAGACACGGACGCGCAGGGCGTCGTCTACTACGCGAACTACTTTCGCTTCCTGGAACGTGCGCGCACCGAATGGCTGCGGTCACTGGGCGTCGACCAGCGCGAGCTGATGGCGGTCGAACGCCGGATATTCGTCGTGACGAAAACCGAGGCGGATTTCCTGGCGTCGGCGAGATTCAACGACGAGCTCATCGTCACGGCGCAGCTTATCGGATTGTCGCGTGCGACGTTTACCATCGGCCAGGACATCTACGTGAAAGACGAGGCGCGTACGCATTGTGTGCGCAGCACGGTCGTCGCCGCGTATCTCGATGCGGACAGCCACAAGCCGAAGCGAGTACCACCCGATTTATTCAGCCCATCCTGATTATCCTCGGCAGGCAGCCGAGACCTGAGGAAGACACATGCAATCTGATCTATCCGTCATAGCCCTGATCCTGGAAGCCACGATACCGGTGCAGATCGTCATGATCCTGCTGCTGCTGGCATCGGTGTTCTCGTGGACGATCATTTTCACGAAGCGGCGCCTGATCAAGAAGACCCAGGCGGCCTCCGACGAGTTTGAGGCGAGCTTCTGGTCCGGCGGTGACCTGAATACGCTGTATCGCGGCGCCGCACGCGAAGGAAAGTCCCTCGGCATGTCCAGCATCTTCGAAGCCGGCTTCAGGGAGTTCAACCGGGGCGCGAAGCAGGAAAAGGTGAACCCGGACAAACTCGTCGAGGAGAGCGCGAGGGCTATGCGCGTCGCGCACATGCGCGAGGTCGACCGGCTGGAGCAGGGGCTGGCGTCGCTGGCGACGATTGGCTCCACGAGTCCTTACGTCGGCTTGTTCGGCACCGTCTGGGGCATCATGCACGCGTTCTTAGGCCTCGCCAACGCGCAGACCGCGACGCTGGCCGTCGTGGCGCCTCCGATCGCCGAAGCGCTGATCGCTACCGCGATGGGGCTGTTTGCCGCGATCCCGGCCGTCATCGCTTACAACCGATACGCCGACAAGGTCGTTCGTCTCGAGTACCGCTACGACGGATTCGCCGAGGAATTCACGAGCATCCTGCAGCGTCACGCGCGCAGCAAAGCGGGGGCCTGACATGGCGACGCCACTGCAAAAGCGCAAGCTGATGGGCGAGATCAACGTCGTACCCTACATCGACGTCATGCTGGTGTTGCTCGTTATCTTCATGGTCACCGCGCCGCTGTTGACGCAGGGCATCGAGGTGGAGCTGCCGAAGGCGGGCGCCGAGCCGATCGAGGACGCGGCCAACGAGATCCCGCTGGTCTTGAGCGTCGATCGCGACGGCAACCTGTATCTCGACGTCGGCGACGACGAGGACAAGCCTGTCGGTGCCAAGGAAGTCGTCGCGCAGGTGCGCAACGTTCTGAATGCGAACCCGGATATCGCCGTGCTGGTCAAGGCAGATCGCGCCGTCGAGTACGGTTATGTCGTCGGGGCGATGGTCCTGTTGCAACAAGGCGGCGCCGATACGGTCGGATTCGTTACCGATCCACTGGATACCTACCCGGTACCCGAATAAACGTCGAGCCTGTCTGAACTTGAGCAACACGCGGCAATACATCTTCCCATTTACGCTCGCGACGCTGCTGCACGTCGCGTTGGTGGCCGTGCTGGCCGCGGGATTCGCATTTCCGGCCCAGAACAAGCCAATCACGCCGCTGGCGGTCAAGGCGACGCTGGTCCAGGAGAACGCGTCGGCGCCGCCGCCGGTCGAGGTCGAGGAGCCGGAACCCGAGCCCGAGCCTGATCCTGAACCGATCCCCGCACCTCCGCCGGACGACGAGCAGGCGCGTATTGAGGCGGAAGAGCAGAAGCGCCTCGAAGACGCGCGCATCGAGCAGGAGCGCCTGAGCCGCATCGAGGAGGCGAAACGGGAGGCGGAGCGGAAGGCGGAGGAGGAGCGCCAGCGCCTCGCGGCCGAGGAGGAGGCCCGCCGTCAACGCGAGGAAGAGGCGCGACGCAAACGCGAGGAAGAGGAACGACTGGAGGAGGCGCGCCGACAGGCGGAGATCGAACGGCAAAGAGAGATTGAACGGCAGCGCGAGGAGAATGAACGGCGCAGGCGGGAGCTCGAGAACGAGGCTCGGCAGCGCGAGATCGACGCGGAGGCCCGGCGGCTGGATCTGATCGCGTCCGGCGCTCGCGACGCCTACGTCTTCGCCATACAGCAGAGAATCGAACGCAACTGGATCAAGCCGGCCAGCGCGGGCCCGGGACTCGAGTGTACTGTCCAGGTCGCGCAACTGCCCGGCGGTGAAGTGGTCCGCGTCGACGTCAGGCGCTGTAACGGCGACGCCGCTGTCGTGCGATCCGTGGAAGCGGCCGTCTACAAAGCCTCGCCGCTGCCGGACCCGTCCGACCCAAGTATTTTTGAACGAAACTTGACCATTATTTTCAAACCTGAACAATAACGCTCGCACCACTTCCCGGAGAGACCGTGAGAAAAGCCTTCGTATTGATTGCCAGCCTGTTCGTTTCGTCGACGGCCATTGCCGACCTGACCGTGGAGATCACGCAGGGTGGCGTCAAACAGCGTCCCATCGCCGTCGTCCCGTTCGGCTGGTCAGGGCAGGGCGCTGAGCCGCCGCTCGACGTCGCGTCGGTCATCGCCGCAGACCTGAAGCGCAGTGGCCGATTCGATCCGATGGCGGAAGACGGCATGCTGCAGAAACCGACCGTGGGCGCAGACCTGGATTTTGACGACTGGAGCATCCTGAAGGTCGAGGCCGTCGTCATCGGTCGCATCGAGCAGACCGGGGCGAATGCCTACAACGTGCAGTTCCAGCTGTTCGATCCGTTTCGCCGGGAGCAGCTCGTCGGATACCGCATGCCGGCGAGCAAAGGCACGATGCGGCGCGTCGCACACCGGCTTGCCGATATGATTTACGAAGAGTTGACGGGCATCAAGGGCGTCTTCGCGACCAAGGTGACCTACGTCACCGCCGATCGTGTCGGTGACGACACGACCTATCGACTCGTTGTGGCCGACTTCGACGGTGAGAACGAAACGGTCATCATGGAAAGCACCGACCCGATCATGTCCCCGGCCTGGTCGCCGGACAGCCGCCGAATCGCCTATGTGTCCTTCGAGGACCAACGATCGTCGATTTTCGTGCAGACGTTGAGATCCGGAAATCGCATCAAGGTATCGAGCCGACCGGGCATTAACGGCGCGCCGTCGTTCTCGCCCGACGGTCGCCAGCTCGTGATCACGCAGGGCGGCGTGGACGGCAACCTGGACATCTACATCCTGGACCTCGTGTCGCGCCAGACGCGCCGCCTGACCGACCACAGGGCTATCGACACCGAGGGCACCTGGTCGCCGGACGGTCGCTACATCTACTTTACGTCGGATCGCAGCGGGGGACCGCAGGTCTACCGGGTGGCGGTCAATGGCGGAACGCCGGAACGCGTGACCTTTGAGGGCAGTTATAATGCGAGACCACGGTTGTCTCCGGACGGAAACAAGCTCGCCGTCGTGCATAACGACCGTGGCAACTTCCGCATCGCCGTCATGGATCTCAGGAGCAAGGACTTGCTGGTGCTGTCGGCCGGTGCGCAGGACGAAAGTCCGAGCTTTGCGCCGAACAGCGACACGCTGATCTACGCGACGCGGCAACGGCGCAACGGCGTGCTTGAGACGGTCTCTGCCGACGGCCTGATTCGCCAGCGGCTGGCGTCGAGGCAGGGCGATGTTCGAGAGCCGGTCTGGTCTCCGTTTGAGCGCTTCTGATAGCGCGCTGCGTAATTCATGTAAAATATTAGAAATTGTCCACAAAACACTGGTTTTAAATACAAATCTATTGAAGGTTTTCGATATGAAATTGATCAAAGCAACCGCGGCACTCTCTCTGCTGGCTCTGGCAGCCTGCGGCGGTAACACGATCCCCGATCCGGAGCCGGATGGCACGGTTTACGGTTCCGACAGCGGCAGCGACGTCGATACGTCTGGCACCGGCGATGACGGCATGTCGGGTGGCGGCTTCATCGGTGACGATTCGGCCGGCATGTCTGGCGAGCTGACCAACGTCATCTACTTCGAGTTCGACTCGTCAGAAGTCAGCGCCGACTCGACCGATGTCGTCCTCCGCCACGCCATTCAGCTTGCCGAAAACCAGCGTCTGACCGTTCGCCTCGAAGGCCATGCGGACGAGCGCGGCAGTCGCGAGTACAACATCGGCCTCGGTGAGCGCCGCGCACAGGCGGTCCGCCAGATCCTGTTGCTGCAGGGAGCGACGCCGGCACAGATTTCGACGGTCAGCTTCGGCGAAGAGCGTCCGGCGGACTTCGGCAGTGACGAAAGTGCCTACGCGCTGAACCGCAGGGTCGTGTTCACCTACACCAACTAAGCCTATGACTGCTATCGCAAAGCGAGTATCGATCGTATCGTGTGCGGCACTGCTGGCCGGCTGCCTGGCCGTGACGCCGCCGTCGGAAGACCCGGTGCTGATCAAACTCGCCGAACTCGAGCGGCGCCTGGAGTCGATCGAGCGCGTCGTACAGAACCAGAGTCTCGTCTCGCTTGCACAGGACGTGTCGGCGCTGGAGCGCCGAGTCGACGAGTTGCAGGGGTCCACGGAAGAGATCGCCTTTGCGGCGACGGAGACGACCGATCGGCAGCGTGACCTGTATGCCGACCTCGATTCGCGGATACAGGAACTCTCCGAGCGGCTGGAGTCAGCCAGTGTCAGCGTCCTGGACGGCGGCCCGCTGGCACCGGGACAATTGCCGATGCCGGGCGGCACTGACCGCGACAACTACCAGGCGGCCTTCGAGTTGCTGAAACAGCAGCGCTACGAGCCCGCGGCGATGGCGTTCCAGCAGTTCCTGGTGACTTATCCCGAGAGCGACCTCGCGGCGAACGCCCAGTACTGGCTCGCCGAGTCCTACTACGTGACGCAGCGTTTCGACGAGGCACTGACGGCGTTTCGAGCGGTCTACGAGACCTATCCCGGGTCTGGCAAGGTCCCGGACGCGTTGCTGAAGATCGGCTACTGCAACTACGAGCTGAAGCGCTGGGACGATGCGAAGCGCTCGCTCAGGCGTGTACAGAACGAGTATCCCGAGACCACGGCTGCCCGGCTGGCCGTGCAGCGGCTCGATCGCATGACGGAAGAGGGCGTCTGACCCCGGGCAGGACGCTTCCAACATCGCGTTGAGAACACCGGGTCGGGCTTGTCATTTGGCTGCGTTACGGTATTATCCCGCAGCTTCTCGCAGCGACCGCTGCACAGGCGGGGCGTTAGCTCAGAGGTAGAGCATTCGGCTTTTAACCGACTGGTCGTAGGTTCGATCCCTACACGCCCCACCACTTTTTTCCCTCGCGAAACCCTGCTCAACCTTCCGTGGTCGCCGTGCGGCGAAAAAAGCGCTATTTGCGCAAATAATTTCACCTAAAACAGGCGACTCCGCGCCCATCTCTGGCTATCATCCACGCGTTTCGCACAGGGAGTCTCGTTTAAGTGGCGCAATCGCGTTTCAGCATCCATAAGTTCGGCGGCAGCAGCCTCGCCGATGCGGCCTGCTTTCGACGCGTCGCCGGCATCCTGCTCGGACTCCAGGAAGACCGGGTAGGCGTCGTCGTTTCCGCCATGGGCGGCATGACCGACGCGCTGTTCCACCTGTCGGTGCTGGCTGAGCGAAACGACGCGTCCTTCGAGCAGGAACTTGCCATTGTCGGCGAGCGTTACTCCGATACGGCGAACGAGTTACTGGACGCCGGCTCTCGTGTCGTTGTGCTGGACGCCTGGCGCACCGATGCCGACGACATTCTCGACCTGCTGCGGGCCATTGCGCTCGTGCGTTCCGCGCCGCAGCGAAGCCGCGACGTCATCGCGGGCTACGGCGAGATCTGGTCTGCGCGACTGCTCGCCGCGCTGCTGGGCCAGCTGTCGCCGGAGCACGGCGGCAGGTGGGTCGACGCCCGGCGCGTCATCACGGTCAGCCAGACCGAACTGGGCCCGTCCGTGATCTGGGACGCGTCGCAGGCCAAGTTCGATGACGAGGTCGAACCGGACTTCTCAGGCATCGCGACGATTACCGGCTTTATCGCGACGGACGAGGAAGGCCTGCAAACGACGCTGGGGCGCAACGGCAGCGATTATTCCGCGTCGATCTTCGCGGCACTGTCGAACGCCAAAAACCTGACCATCTGGACCGACGTCGAGGGGGTCATGAGTGCCGATCCGCGCCAGGTGCCCGAGGCGCGCGTCATCGATGAGCTGACTTACAGCGAGGCGATGGAACTCGCGTACTTCGGCGCGAAAGTCCTGCATCCGCAGACCCTGGGCCCCGTGGTGGACCGCGACATCCCGGTCTTCATTCGCAGCAGCCTGAATCCGTCGCACCCGGGCAGCCGGATCGGTCCGGAAGCCAGCAACGGGCACAGCATCAAGGGCATCACGGCTGTCGGCGGCATGGCGCTCGTCAACCTCGAAGGCTCGGGGATGATCGGCGTGCCGGGCACAGCCGATCGCCTGTTTGCGTCCTTGAAGGAGGCCGGCGTCTCCGTGACGCTGATCTCGCAGGCCAGTTCCGAGCACTCGATCTGTATCGCGGTGCCGGATGACGTCGCCGAGCATGCGAAGCAGGTCATCGCGAACGAGTTTGCCGAAGAACTGGGCTCGGGGCAGATCCAGAAGGTGGACGTGACGCCGGCCCAGAGCATCGTCGCCGTCGTCGGCGACGGCATGGCCGGTGTTCCCGGCATCGCCGCGCGCTTCTTTGGCACGATGGGCAAGGCCAGCATCAACATTCGTGCGATCGCCCAGGGCTCATCGGAACGCAATATCTCGGCTGTCATCGACTCCGAGCAGTCGGTCAAGGCACTGAGGGCCGCTCATTCGGGCTTCTACCTGTCGGCCAAGACCGTCTCGATCGGGGTCGTGGGCCCGGGCACTGTCGGCAAGACGTTTCTCGAGCAGTTGAATCGTCGCAAGGCGCAGCTGCTGGATGACTTCAACCTGGATCTCCGCGTGCGCGCCATCGCACGATCGAAGACGATGCTGCTGGGCGACCGCGAGGTCAACCTCGACACCTGGGAATCCGACCTGGCAGAGGACGCTGCGCCGCTGGATTTCGATCAGTTCGAACAGCACATCAACCCGGACCACTTGCCGCACGCCGTCATCGTCGACTGTACGGCGAACGACGACGTGGCGTCACGCTACGCGGGCTGGCTCGCCAACGGCATCCACGTCGTTACGCCAAACAAGAAAGCCTTGAGCGGCCCCATCGACTACTACAAAGAGATTCAGGCCGAGGCACACAAGACGGCTTCGCATCTTTTCTACGAGACGACGGTGGGCGCGGCGCTGCCGATCATCTCGACGCTGAACGACCTGGTTCACACCGGCGACGAGATACGGTCGATCGACGGCATCTTCTCCGGAACGCTGGCCTACCTCTTCAACGTCTACGATGGACAAGCACCGTTCTCGGAGATCGTCAGGCAGGCGAAGGAGAGCGGTTATACCGAGCCGGATCCGCGTGAAGACCTGTCCGGCATGGACGTCGCGCGCAAGCTGACGATCCTTGCGAGGGAGTTCAAGCAGGACATCGAGATCGGTGATTTCCCGGTCGAGAACCTGGTACCTGAATCGCTGCGCGAAGGCAGTATCGACGACTTCCTCGACAAGCTGTCCGACTACGATGACGAGATCCTGGCGCGCCTCGACGCCGCGCGGAAGAAAGGCTGCAATCTGCGCTACGTCGCACGACTGACAGCCGACGGTGAAGCGTCCGTCGGGCTTGCCGAGGTCGAAGCCGATCACCCGTTCAGCAATATCAACCTGACCGACAATGTCGTCCAGTTTGCAACGTCCCGCTACTCGGCGAACCCGCTTGTCGTGCAGGGTCCCGGCGCGGGTCCGGAAGTGACCGCCGCCGGCATTTTTGCCGACGTCCTGCGCCTGGCGAGGTATCTGAATTCGGATGACTAGCCAGTCGAGCACCGCCTTCGCACCCGCGTCGATCGGCAATGTCGGCGTCGGATTCGATGTCCTCGGCCTCGCTATCGCCGGCGCCGGCGATCGAGTGACCGTGTCACGGAGCGATAATGCCGGGATCGCGATAACTTCGATCAGGACATCGGACGGCGAAGAGCTCACGGATCTGTCGAGGGATGCCGACAAGAACACGGCGTCCATCGCCGCGGCCGCGCTCTGGCAGGCGCAGGGCGGGGAAGGCGGCCTGACGATCGACATCGAGAAGGGCGTGCCGTTGCAGTCGGGCATGGGCAGTTCGGCGGCCTCCGCCGTCGCCGGCGTCGTTGCAACCAATGCTCTGCTGGATGTGCCGCTGCCGACCGAAGCGTTACTGGACTACGCGATCGAAGGCGAGGCCTTCGCCAGTGGCGGGCGCCACGCTGACAACGTCGCGCCGAGCCTGCTCGGTGGCCTGGTCCTGTGCCCGCCGGGCCTGGACGCGGTGCGATTGCCGACACCGGACACCGTCGCCAGCGTGCTCGTCCACCCGGAGTTGCGTGTCAACACGGCGGAGTCCCGGGCCGGGCTCAGTGCGACAGTGACTCGCGAGCAGTGGATCCGGCAGCAGGGTCTGCTGGCCGGATTCGTTACGGCAACGTTTTCAGGAGATCTGTCGCTGATGCGGCGCTCGTTGAAGGATCTCATCATCGAGCCGCAGAGGGCGCCGAGCGTTTCCTGCTTTGAGTCAGTCAGTCGTGCAGCGATTGAGGCGGGTGCTATCGGCTGCAGCCTGTCTGGCAGCGGACCGAGTATATTTGCACTGATCGAGAACGAGCAGGCCGAGAGGCTGGCGAGCGCGATGGTTGACGCCTGCGAGGCGCAGGGTATCGACTGCCAGAGCTGGATCAGCCCGCTGTCGTCGCCAGGCGCAGCCCTCGAGGATTGAACATGGAATTCTTCAGTACACGCGGCCAGGGGCCAGTGAATCTGGACGAGGCACTGGTGAGAGGTATCGCTGGGGACGGCGGACTCTTCATGCCGACACCGATGCCGGCATTCTCGGTATCCGACTTCGACGAAGCGCAGTCGCTGCAGGCCGTCGCTCAGACGCTGCTGGCACCGTTTTTCGGCGGCTCCAGCCTCGAGGCGGACCTCGGTCGCATCGTCGAGGAGACCTTCAGTTTCCCGATCCCGCTGACGGACCTGCCGTCCGAGACGGGCACGGCGCGGCTGCTGGAGCTCTATCACGGTCCGACGGCCGCGTTCAAAGACGTCGGCGCGCGTTTCCTGTCAGCCTGCATGAAGCGACTCGAGGGCGACGAGGCGTCACCATTGACGATCCTCGTAGCGACATCGGGCGACACGGGTGGTGCGGTCGCGGCGGCGTTCGACCAGCAGCCCGGGATGCGCGTTGTCGTTCTGTTCCCGGATGGGCGCGTGTCCGAGCGGCAGGCCCACCAGCTGAGCTGCTGGAGCGACAATGTCCTGTCGCTGTGCGTGGACGGTTCCTTCGACGAGTGCCAGGCGATGGTCAAAGCGGCACTGGCTGACGAGGACCTGTCGGCTCACTATCGATTCAGCTCGGCCAACAGCATCAATATCGGACGCCTGTTGCCGCAGAGCACCTACTACGCCTACGCGAGCCTGCAGCACTTTCGCGAGACGGGGCGCAAGCCGTCATTCATCATCCCGACCGGCAACCTGGGTAACGCGCTGGCCTGTATCATGGCGCGCGAAATGGGCCTGCCCATCGAATCCGTCATTCTCGCGACAAACGCGAATCGCACGATTCCGGATTACTTCGAGACGCTGGAGTGGTTACCGCGCGCGAGCTTGCAGACGCTGGCGTCCGCGATGGACGTCGGAAACCCGAGCAACATGGAGCGATTGAGGTCGTTCCTCGGCGAGGCCGACGTGCTGAGGACCCGGCTCGGCGTACGTTCCGTGCCTGATGATGAGATCGAAGAGGACATCGCGATAGACTACAAGGACTTCGACTTCGCCGTGTGCCCGCACACGGCAACGGCGACGCGAACGTGGCGCGAACTCGACGTCGCGCTGAGGGAAGGTGAGGACTGGATTCTTGTCGCGACCGCGCACCCGGCCAAGTTCGAGACCGTAGTCGAGCCGTTGATTAACGACGAGGTGCCACTGCCACCGGAACTCAATGCGATCCTGTCGCGGCCGAAGCGAGCAATATCGATTCCGGCGACGCAGGAGGCGATGGCCGCCGAGATGGAAACACGATTTGCCGGCAGCGGAGAACAGCACTGATCATGAACGGCGCGATTCCATTGCAGACTCTGTTGCTGATCCTGCTCGCCGTGGCCGCGCTTGCGGGTCTGTGGTTCTGGAATCGCAAACGCAAGGGCGGATCCCGTTTCCAGCAGATGCTGTCGGCGATCAGCTTCGCGCGCGCGGATGGTCTGATCATTCCGAACGGTGACGAGGGCGAGATCCAGATCGATCACCTGCTGCTGACGTCCCAGGGCCTGCTGGTGCTGCACATCAAGGACGTGCAGGGCATTGTCTTCGGCAGCGACAAGATGCAGGACTGGGCGGTCATTGCCGAAGATCGCCGCTTTACTTTTTCCAATCCGCAGCCGGCGCTCTATGATCGCATCGCAGCCGTGCGACAGATCGTCAAGGACGTGCCCGTCAGCGGTCGTCTGCTGTTCCTCGACGGCGCTGAATTTACGAAGGGCGTACCCGACCTGGTGGCCACGATTGACGAGCTGACGAGTGAATTCGGCGAATCCGACAAGGCCGCCGCCGAACGCAAAGTCGACGCGTTTAAACCGTATTGGGAGGAAATCGTAAAGCGATCACGATAAAGAATCGCGACCTGGGAAGAGATCTTAAAGAGATCGCGCTAAAGAATCGCGACTGGGAAGAAATCGTAAAGCGATCACGATAAAGAACCGCGACCTGGGAAGAAATTCTGAAGAGATCGCGCTAAAGAATCGCGACCGGGAAGAAATCGTAAAGCGATCCCGTTAGATAATCGCGAGCCTCAAGAAGAAATCTTAAAGAGATCGCGCTAAAGAATCGCGACTGGGAAGAAATCGTAAAGCGATCACGATAGAAAA
>JASJBE010000080.1 GCA_030066655.1 Woeseiaceae bacterium
TTCATTTCTATGCCGTGCTCGGTCATGCGGATATCGACCGACATGCGCTCATAGAGTTTCGCGATCTCGTCCATCATCGCCTTGCTGCTTTCCTGAACAGCGGCTTGACCCGATTCGGCAAGCCCCATCTGCGTGGCTTGGGAGACGAGCTTGATGTAAGACTCGGCATCCACGTTGGCATGCATCAGCGGCGCATCTTTGTTGGGCGACATCTTCATCAGTTTGGTCAGCCGTTGATCGCCACCTTCTCCGGCAGCGACGCCGATCGCATTATCCGACATCGAGATCCAGGCCTCTGTCTCATTTGGCCCCAGACGGTCGGTCGGCAGCGACACGACGTCGCCATCCGGCTGCAGGTTCAGCGCCGCGATTTCCGGTACGAACATGTTGCCGAGCGCCATCAGGCTCTCCGGGTTGTCGATCGCCAGCAGGCCACTCACCTTGCCTTTGATGTCGGTCGGGTCGGCGCCGGGCTGCAGTCCCTCGATGGACTCGAGAGACAAGATGAAGCCCTTGAAGTCGTACGCGGTCGGAGGCACCGGCTGACGTTTCATGAATTCCAGTGCCTGCGCGGCACCGCCGTTGAAACCTGCCATGAACTCGCACTTGTACGGCTCTGCAACCATCGCCTCCAGTCGTTCTACCGCGAAGTCGCGCGCGACCTTCGCGTTGAAACTCATGCCGAATATTGCGAGGCCTTCCGTAAGCGTTCCGAGACCGGGCACGGGTGACGCGAGGCCCTTCAGGCTCTTCGCGATGTCCTCTCGCAGCTCGAAAATGACAGAGGAATCCACACCATTCGCATCCGCCCTGCGCAGACCCATGACGATGCGCGGCGCGACCGACGACATCGCCTCCAGTTCGCTGCGGCAGGCATCGCTCAGTGTATCGTTGACGCCAGCCTGGCCTTGTTCGATCATCGCCTGGTCGATCAGCCCGCCGCTCGCCAGGGCCACCGACAACAGGCTCTCGCTGCTCGTATAGCCAATGTACTGGTCCTGGAAATCGTATTTTTCAGCGATCTCGGCAAGGACACCGGCTTCGGCAATATTCTCATCGGGCGCGGCAAGCCCCAGCAACGCCTGCAGCTGGTCATCGCCATGATCTGCCGGTGCCAGGCTAAACACGGCCTGGCCGCTATCGACCAGCAACAGCAGTTTGAGTTTGTCGAAGGTGACATGCCGGTAGCTCTTGCCTGCGAGCTCCGCACTCTCGACTTCGAGATCTGCTTGCCCGACCAGATCAGCGATCTTCGCATTGAAGGCATCTGTGTCGTCGAGCTCCACGCGCAGCACGGGCAGCAATTCGTTGCCATAGATGGCCACCTGTGCATCCGGACCGATGCCTGCCTCCTGCAGGCCCTCTGTCGACATGAGGTCACTCAAATCGGTGACGAGCTCCAGGATTTCCCTGGCCTCCGGCGTTAGCTCGCCGGCATCATCCTGTCCACTGAGTACGGCTTGTTCGATCAGCTTCCGGTTCTCGGCATTGATGACGTCCATATGCGGCTTTACGCGGGCCCGGTAGTCGTCTGGCATAGGGGCAAGACGTGCAAACACATAGGGGCTGTCGGCCGGCACGTAGCGCAGCAACGACGTTTCATCGGAGAACGCGGTGCCGGCCTCCTTTGACTTGCCGCAGCCGGCGATTAGCCCGACTGACGCAACTGCGATGATCAGCGCACGTACGAAGATTAAGTTTTTCATGGTCGATTCCTGTAACTGATGTTTAACGCACGTGCTCGTTGGCACGCCGGAACCGGCAAAAAGGCGAGTAAAGTAGAGAAGCGGCCTGCTTGGTTTTATTGTTGGCCGCATCCGCAGGATATCGCAAACACGCGGCCTGACTCAACCGGCATCATCGAGACGCCGTCTCTCGGAGGCTTTATGACCATAATCCGCGATTGTCGCAGCGGCGACCTCGAAGCCGTCCAACGGATGAACGAGTCAGCCCTGCCCGCGGTCAACAGCCTCACGATCGATGATCTCGCCTGGTTTCTTGAAAAGGCGAGCTATTTTCGCGTCGCCGACACCGGACGGGAGCTCGTGGCCTTTCTGATTGGCCTGAACGAGGGTGTAGACTACGCAAGCCTCAACTATCGGTGGTTTGGCGAGAGATACGATGCCTTCGCCTACGTGGACCGTATCGCGGTCAACCCAACGGCGAGGCGCCAGGGACTGGCCAACCGGTTTTACGCCGACTTCGAGGATCGCTGTGCCCAGGCTTCGGGGCGGGTCGTCTGCGAGGTCAACCTGCGGCCCGCCAACGATGGATCGATGCGATTCCACGAACACCAGGGATTCGTGCAGGTCGGCAGCCAGGAAACAGAAAACGGGGCGAAGGAAGTTGCCCTGATGCTGAAGGACTTACGCTCACTGGGAATGCGCTCACTATGAATGATCGGGAATTTGACGTTGTTGTCTGGGGTGCCACGGGCTTTACAGGCTCCCTCGTTGCCGAATACCTGCTGGCGCAGTACGGCGTCGGCGGTGATCTGCGCTGGGCGATCGGTGCGCGGAGTGAATCGAAGCTCGCGGCACTAAAGGAGCGGCTCGGAAGTCGCGCTGAATCGCTGCCGACCATCGTTGCCGACAGTATGGACAAGGACGCCCTGTCCGCACTCGCCGCCCGAACTCGCGTCGTACTGACCACCGTGGGTCCTTACGCCAAGTACGGGACACCGCTGCTCGAAGCCTGCGTTGAAGCAGGAACGAGCTATTGCGACCTGTGCGCCGAAGTTCAGTGGCTCAGGCGAATGATGGACACCTACGGCGAGAAGGCCGCCGAGACCGGGGCCAGAATCCTGCACTGCTGCGGGTTCGACTCGATTCCCAGCGACATCGGCGTCTGGTACCTGCAGCGCGAGGCGAAGCGGAAACACGGCGAGTACTGCAATAACGTGCTGATGATTGTGAAAGCCGTAAAGGGTGGCGCCAGTGGCGGTACCGCCGCGAGTATCGTCAACCTCGTCAAGGAGACCCGGGAGGACCCGGAAGCCCGTCGTTTCGTCGCCAAGCCGTACAGCCTGAACCCGGAAGGAATGAGAGACGGTCCGCCGATCAAGGATCAGCAGGGGCCTGTTTACAACGAGGCCCTCAACGCCTGGACGGCGCCTTTCATTATGGCGGTCAGCAACACGCGCATCGTTCGACGCAGTAACGCGCTGCAGGACTTCATTTACGGCGAGGACTTTGTCTACGACGAGACCATCGTTACGGGCCCGGGGCTGGCCGGTCGCGTCAAGGCGCTGTCGATATCGGCGGGACTCGGGCTGTTGCTCGTCAACGCTGCGCTCGCACCGACGCGCTACCTTCTCGAACGCTTCATCCTGCCGAAGCCGGGCGAAGGTCCGGATGCGAACGCGCGAGCCAACGGCTTCTTCAACCTCGTGCATATCGGCACGCTGCCCAACGGTGAAAAGATCAAGGTTCGCGTCACCGGCGACCGTGATCCGGGCTACGGTTCAACGAGCAAGATGCTGGCCGAGACGGCGGTGTGCCTGGCCGTGGACGAGCTGGCCGTCGGTGGTGGATTCTGGACGACCGCCTCGGCAATGGGCGAGCCATTGCACAAGCGCCTCGTCGACAATGCGGGGCTGACCTTCGACGTCGTTGACTAGAGCCTAGTAAGCGTCGCTGAAGTCCGGGAGTTCGCCCGGTTTGTAGAGTTCCCCGGCGATGATGTCTGTCTTTAAGCGATTGCGCGGTGTGGCAACAGGACAAGTGGAGAACTCACTAAACGCACAGGGCGGGTTGTAAGACAGGTTGAAGTCGAGCACGGTCACGCCGTCCTCGTTGGGCGCCTCGGCGTACAGGAATCGACCGGCCGGATAGGTCTCCCGGCCGCTGGTCGTGTCGCCGAAAACGAAGAACAAACGTTCGCCCGACGCGTAGGCTTCCAGCTCGAAAGGCTCGCCGGCGAGCTCGAACGTAACGACGCCCGGCGACTCCGGCTCCCAGCCGAGGCCCTCGACCACGGTATCCACCTGGATGATTCGCGGTTCGGCGTATGGCTGGAAACTGCCCTCGACGCGATAGTCCTGCGATATCGGGAAGTACTGCAGCGGCGGGAAGCTGTCGAGCAACGGGTGCTCGAAATCTCTGAGTCGGATACCGAAACGCCCCATCCGCTGGATGACGAGCCACGCCAGTGAGCGATGCGTAATCGTCACAGGATTGTCGGTCGTATCGTCCGACAAGAACAGCGACGTTACCGGCACCCCTTCGTAGCGAACATCGGCGCCGGGGTTGACCTGCATCAGGACGCCTTCCTCAGACACCTGGAACGTGCCGATCGAGTTGGCCGCCACGTCAGGGAAACGCAGGTCATTCTGCTCACCGGAGCCGAACGTGTACGCCTCGTCGTTCAGCCAGAACAGGCCTGCGAGGTTCAGGTAACCGTCCTCGGCCTTGAGCCTTTCCAGGCGTCCTTCTCGCCACTCGAGGACGAGCGCCTCATGATCGGCTGCGGTGATTCTCGCGATGGAGCTGTCGCAGCCGGAGACCGCGGCCAGGGCGAGGAGCAACGTCGATATCCGGAGTGAATTCATCGTGTTTGGGGAACGCCAGTTGGGAGGCGCTTTAGCGTATCATGCGCCCGATGACTCGCAAGCCCGCGCACGCCGCCCTCGATTACGCGGATCTGACGCCCGACGACTTCCTGGCGGCCCTCGAACGCCTGGGCTTCGAATGCGACGGACGCTTCCTCGCGCTCAACAGCTACGAAAACCGCGTCTACCAGGTCGGACTCGAAGACGACCGCTCCATCGTCGTGAAATTCTATCGGCCCAACCGGTGGTCCGACGATCAGATCCTCGAGGAACACACGTTCACTCGGGAACTGGCTGAGCAGGAGATTCCCGTCGTCGCGCCGCAGGTCATCGAAGGCTCCAGTCTGCAGCTGATGGATGAGTTCAGGCTCGCGGTCTATCCCTGCCGCGGCGGCCGGGCTCCCGAGCTCGATAACCTGGACATGCTGGAGCAACTCGGTCGCCTGATCGCACGTATCCACCTCGTCGGCGAACAGCGGCCGTTCGACCATCGACCGGAGGTCGACGTCGAGAGCTACGCGATCGACCCACGTGACTACCTGCTCGACCACGACTTCATCCCGCCCGAGCTGCACGATGCATACCTCGGTGTCACGGACCTGCTGCTGGACGGCATCGACCAGTGCGCTGCTCGCGCCGGCGGATTCGAGGTGCTGCGGCTGCACGCCGACTTTCACCCCGGCAACGTCTTAGTGAATCGCGACGCGTTCCACATCGTCGACTTCGACGACTGCCGCAGCGGTCCCGCCGTTCAGGACATCTGGATGTTCCTGTCCGGCGATCGGTCCGAACAGACGCCGCAGCTGGCCGCTATCCTCGACGGCTACCAGCAGTTCCGGCCGTTCGATGCGACGGAGCTGCACCTCATCGAGGCGTTAAGAAGCATGCGCATCATTCACTATGCCGGCTGGCTCGCGAAACGCTGGACGGACCCGGCCTTCAAACAGGCTTTTCCGTGGTTCGATTCGGTCCGCTACTGGGACGAGCACATACTGACGTTGCGGGAACAGGTGTCGGCGATGCAGGAAGAGCCGCTCGAGTGGCGAGACTAGCCCGCGAATCGGTGAGACGTTCGGGCTTCTCTACCGGGACGGCAGGGACACGCGTCTCGGCGGGATGTCGAAACGCTCGATCCAGCGCGAGAAAGTGTCGTTACTCAGCGCTTCCAGCGCCGAGATCTTCTTCGGTGTGTGCTCGAGAATCGCCTCGGGTTCGATGGCATCGTCAGGATCCGTCAGCACCGGCTGATTCTCGGGAACGCGCAGCCAGCGATGCACCAGCGGTTCATTGACTTCAAGGTGGAACTGAAGGCCGTAGGCGTGTTCGCCGAAAGCAAAGGCCTGCACCTCGCTGCGCTCCGAGGATGCCAGGTGCCGGCAGCCGCTCGGCAGCTCTATGCCGTCGACGTGCCAGTGGAAGACCTCCTGCTGATGCTCGAACGTCGACAGAACCGGATCCATACGACCGTTGTGGGTCAGGTGGACGTCATGCCAACCGATCTCCTTCCTGTCATTCCTGTAGACCCGCCCGCCGAGTGCCTTCGCCAGCAACTGTGCGCCCAGGCAGATCCCGAGCACCGACATGTCACGCTCGAGCGCTTCCCTTAAAATGTCCACCTCGCGCTTGAGGTTCGGATAGCGCTCGGTCTCGTCCACGTTCATCGGACCGCCGAGCGCGATAACGGCGGCGTAACGGTCGAGCTCGACCGGCATGTGCGGCTCGCGGCTGAAATTCACGTAACGAATTCGAAACCCGGCCGCTTTCAGCAGAGGGTCGAGAGTCCCTAAAGGTTCGTACGGAACATGCTGAAAAACAAGTATTTTCGGGCGGGGCATCTTGAGAGAACTGGGCAGGTTTCCGGCGCGGACGCTGTCAGGTTAACGGATACCGGGGATGATCGCGATACCTCGTGTCGCCGGTTGCACTCACCTGTCCGGCGTTCTAAAGTCGGGGAGTCGGTATAGAAGGAACTTCCGGTACGTCCGACGGTTCAAAACAAACCAGTGCCTGTAGGCAAGGAGCGAGCTTGAGAGCGACAATTAGGACAACATTGTCAGTGGTCGCCGTGAGCGCGCTGTTGTCGGCCTGCGGCGGCGGCTCCATGACGCTGCAGAGCCCGTCATTCCCGACACCCCTCGTGGAGAAACTCCCGGTCAAGGTCGGCTTACGGCTGTCGCCTGAAATGGAGCAGTTCAGTCACGAGGAGAAAGTCTTCGGCAGGGAGACATGGTCCGTCGATTTCGGCGACGCGAATGCCCGGCTGTTTCGCCAGCTGTTCGATCACATGTTCACCGACGTGACGATCCTGACGGCGGATGACAACCCGGATCTGCTGCCCATCGATGCGCTGGTAGAAACAAGCATCGACGCGTTCGAATTCTCGGTGCCTGAGCAGACCAGCAGTAATTCTTTCGCCGTCTGGATCCGATACCGCCTCAAGGTGTACGACAAGCGCGGCGATATGGTCGCGAACTGGCCGGTGAGCGCTTACGGAAAGAGCGAGACCAAGGCGCTCGGCGGCAGCGATGCCCTGGAGCGGGCCGCCCTGCTCGCGATGCGGGATGCGGCGGCACTGATGATCATGAAACTGGACGCCGAGACCGGCATCGGCTCGCTGGGCGCCATGGCGGCGCCGGCGACGGCCGAAACCCCGCAAGACAGCGAGGAAGACGTCAAAGTCTCAGTGAGCTCGGACAACACATCGTCGTTCGCGGCAGGAGGAATCGACCAGGATGCAATCTAGACCTCGCGCACTGCTTCGTTCGCTCACCGTTCTATGCCTTGCGGTCGGTCTCTCCGGTTGCATCACCGCTCGAATGCAGGACAACCGTGAGAGCGTCACCGGCATCGCGGAAGGCGAATCCGTCGTGATCATGGCTCGCAGTTACCACCTCGGCAACGAGACTGAAGCCGAATACATCAGCTGCGTCGAGAATGCACTCGCGAGGGGCTCCAAAGGGCTGCGTGTTATCCCACATCGGGAGTTCGTTGACTCCCTGTTCCCGTGGTTTGAACCGCGAACGGCGCCGGCCGAGACCAAGGGTCTGCCGAAACTGATGGAACGGCCCGGCGTCGCCAAGCGGCTGGCTGATCAGCAGGTCCGCTACATCATCTGGCTCGAGGGTGACACCGAGCGCGTGGCCGGTGGCGGTTCGCTGTCCTGCGCGGCCGGACCCGGTGGCGGAGGCTGCTTCGGCTTCGCCTGGTGGCAGAACGATGCCGACTACAACGCGTCGGTCTGGGATCTGAAAGGACTCGAATCGGCGGGCACGGTCTCCGCAGACGTCAGCGGCACGTCCTTCCTGCCGGCACTGGTCGTACCCATTCCGCTGATCGCGCGCACGCAGGCGGCCGCCTGCAAGGGACTGGCCGATCAGCTGCGAATGTTCATCTCGGACGATCCCAGCGCATAAATCCCGGTCCCTGAACGCAGGCAGTGTTTTGAAAAAGCGCAGCTTACGCGCGAGTCCACGAGCCGTTCGAACCGGAAACCAACGCCGTATCGTACCGGCTGGGGCTCTTTCAACACGCTGCTAGAGCCGCCCTGCCCTGACAAACGCCTCACGGTAGATCCCTGACCACAACGGCTGGACAGACACAGTCTTCCCCGAACTGGGCGCGTGAACGAATCGTCCTCCGCCAAGATACATCCCGACATGGGCGATCTTGCCGTCGAAGCGGAAAAACAGCAGGTCGCCCTCGCGGAGCTGTCCTTTGTCAACGAACCGGCTTGCTGACCACAGCTGTTTGGTTGTCCTGGGGACCGATGCGCCAGCACGCGCAAACGAGTAGTGAACGAGACCGCTGCAGTCGAATCCGGACGGCGACTGTCCGCCATAACGGTACGGAACGCCCACCTGCTGCAGCGCGACGGCCGCCGCTCGCTCCGCGGTGGACAGCGTGCCGAATGGTTTATCGGGCACCGCAACCGGCCGCGCACCCGGCGATCCCGTCGCTGGTTCGGGGGATGATGCACAACCGGTCATGCCGATCACGACGATGGCGAACGCCAAAGATTTGAAAGCAGTGCCCTCGCGTATCATAGTTCGGCCTCGATTAGCATGACCCTTGAGACTACGGCCTGGCGCATGAACCAACCATGAACTGCTTCTCAGCCCGACAAAAACCCGGTCTTCTTCGCATTGGCCTCGTCGCGCTTGGCTTCGCCGTCAGCGCCTGCAACGCCGAGCCGAAATCGGAAGATCGTGAGTATCGCCTCGACTTCGTGGTAACTCCAATCCCGGAGGCCAGCTCGGTCTCGGTCAGCATGCAGGTCTCGCAGAAGCGCCACTGGCTTCGAGAGGTCGAGTTCGACTTCGACGCCCGGTATTCGGGGTTCGAGGGCGATGGCCAGGTCGATATTGGTGGCGAATCCGTTAGATGGTCGGTGCCCAAGCGCTCGGGAACGCTAACCTGGACCGTCGAGGTCCCGCATCGTCGCGGCGACTCGTTCGATGCGTATATGGACATCGGCTGGGCCATCTTCAGGGCCGAGGACATTATCCCGCGCAAGTCATCGGTGACCGCCGTCGATGTCACATCGGAAACGACGCTGCGCTTTGACCTCCCTGCCGGCTGGTCCGTGACGACGCCCTACCGCGAAAGGCGTGGCGTGTTCCGAGTACAGAACCCGGATCGTCGCCTCGACCTGCCGTCCGGCTGGATTGCCATGGGCGCCATCGGGACGCGTTTCGACACCGTAGGATCTACCCGGGTCGTCGTCACCGGCCCGTCCCGCCAGGGCGTTCGCCGACTCGATATGCTGGCGTTGTTGCGCTGGAACCTGCCGGAGCTTGAGCGAATTCTGCCGGAACCTCTGCCACGCTTGACCGTGGTCAGCGGCGGTGACCCGATGTGGCGTGGCGGTCTGTCAGGGCCCACGTCGCTCTTCATCCATGCCGACTTGCCCCTGATCAGCGAGAACGGCACCAGTTTGTTGTTGCACGAAGTCATGCATGTGGCCATGAACCTCGAGGCAGCCGACAGCTATGACTGGATCCACGAAGGACTGGCCGAGTACTACGGTATCGAACTGATGCGCCGCTCCGGCACGATTTCCAGCCGCCGCTACAAGCGCGCGATCAGGGATTTGAGGGAATGGTCGGAAGCCGTCGAATCGGTGTGCGGCGAGGAATCCAGGGGCGCCGTGACGGCAGCCGCTGTCACGGTGTTCAGCGATCTCAATGCCGAACTCAAGAAGACCGCCGACAAATCGATCGACGATCTCCTGCGCGGCATCCTCGAAAGTGACGAACCGGCCAACACACGGACCATTCGTGACATCGCCGAAACGCTACTTGGATCACCGTCTCGGGTGTTGTCTGCTGACATTCTCAAGGATTGCGGCGACTGAGCGATATTCCTGCTATGGCCCAACAACACGACCTTGAGCTGATACTGCGATCGCGGACGCCAATGATCGTAGTCGAGACCAAAGACGAGTCTCGTATTCTCGATGTCCTGAAGTCAGTGACGATGCGCTCATCGACGAGCGACTACATGCCGCTGTTCCGCTGGACCATCACCGACGGGCTGCAGCGACTCGACATAGCACTCGAGCCGCAGATGATGAACTC
Organism: Woeseiaceae bacterium; assembly: GCA_030066655.1. Taxonomy (GTDB): domain Bacteria; phylum Pseudomonadota; class Gammaproteobacteria; order Steroidobacterales; family Woeseiaceae; genus UBA1847. Next base: position 10,126 of record JASJBE010000080.1, read on the forward strand.
GGAGCCTACCGACGTCCTGAAGCACATTCGTGCCGTGACGAAACCCGGCATTTACGTACTGCTCGACTTTCACCCGTTCCTGAATGACCCGGTGCACGTACGCCTGCTGAAGGACATCTGTATCCGCTACGGCGAGATTGCACGGCAACTGGTGTTGGTCAGCCACGAGGTCAAGGTTCCCAGCGAACTGGAAGCGTTCAGCGCGCGGCTGGACATGGCTCTGCCATCCGAGACAGAACGGCAGTCCATCATCGAGCGGGTCGCCAACGAATGGGCCGCAGAGAATCCGGGCGCCCGCGTCCAGGCCGACCCGAAAGCCTACAAGCTCCTCGTCAATAACCTCGCGGGCCTGACCTATGCCGACACGGAGCGTCTGGCGCGCAATGCGATATACATCGACGGGGCAATCTGCAAGAGTGATATTCCCGCCGTCATGCAGGCGAAGTATGAACTCCTGAACAAGGGTGGCGGCCTGCAGTTCGAGTACGACACGGCGAAATTCAGCGATGTTGGCGGACTGTCGCGGCTGAAGAGCTGGCTGTCGAAACGCCATGCCGCCTTTCGCGGCACCGAAGATGCCGGCCATCTCGATACGCCGAAGGGCATCATGCTGATCGGTATCCAGGGTTGCGGCAAGAGCCTTGCCGCGAAGGCGACGGCCGGCGTCTTCGGCGTGCCGCTGCTGCGACTGGATTTCAGCGCGCTGTACAACAAGTACCATGGCGAGACCGAACGCAAACTGCGCGAGGCCCTGAAGACGGCGGACGTCATGGAACCCTGCGTGCTCTGGATCGATGAGATAGAAAAGGGCCTCGCTGGCCGCGGCGGTGAGACCGGCACGACGCAGCGTGTACTTGGCAGTTTCCTTACCTGGCTATCCGAGAAAACCACCCGCGTGTTTGTTGTCGCGACGGCTAACGACATCAGTCAATTGCCCCCCGAACTTGTGCGCAAAGGGCGCTTTGACGAGATCTTTTTCGTTGATCTGCCCGATGCGAAGACACGGGCGCGCATCGTCGATATCCATCTTCGAAAACGCGACCAGGAGCCGTCTCGCTTCGACCTCGGCCGAATCGCCTCCGAGACGGACGGATTCTCGGGCGCCGAGCTCGAGCAGGCCGTCGTGGCAGCGTTCTACCTCGCTCACGCGGCCTCGGAAGACCTCTCCACGCAGCACATGCTGCACGAGATCAGCCAGACCCGGCCGCTGTCCGTCGTCATGCACGAACGAATCGCGGCCTTGAGGACCTGGGCCGAGGGGCGGACGGTGCCCTGCGACTGAAATAACGCCCGCGGCTTTACGTAACACAGGCTTATAACCTGGCGTTCATTCCTGTGCGCATTACCGTGCTAGACTCCGGGAATGGCTAATGAAAACAATAACAACGAGTTAGTCGAAGCGGACGAAGACCCCACCTCAGAACTCGAAGCGATGACCTGGCGACAGGCCGACGTCATTGTCTCGGATGACTCCCTGGAGGCGAGCGCGGGCACCATTGATTTCGGCGAACTGACCGGTAACCGGCTGCCCGACGAAGAGGCAAGCCGCGCCCTCGAGCACCTGTCTTACGAACTCGAGCAACAGCGAGCGCTGAGAAAGGGCCTCGAAGCCGAGGTTAAGGCGAGGGCTGAGATCACGGAAACCCTGAATCGACAGGTCGAAGAACTGCAGCTTGACCTCGAACGCCGAAAGGCGACGCTCGACAAGAAGTCGGCAGCCGTCAAGAGCCTCAAGCGAGAGATTCGCGAGCGCAACTCGGCGCATGAAGAAGCCAGGGATGAACTAGCCGCCGCGCAGCAAGCGTGGGCGGATGTCAGCGAGGAACTGGAGACGTTGCAGGCTACCGTCGCCCAGAAAGACGAGACGATCGCGACGCTCGAGCAACACAATGACTCGGACGCCGAGGAACTGTCGGCACTCGAAGAATCCCGAAAGCTCATCGACGACGAACTGGCCACGGCGCTCAAGCGTATCGAGTCTCTCGAGAACGCTGTCAGCGAATCCGAGCAGACCGTCAGCGCACGCGACGAAGAAATCGAGCAGTTGCAGGACGCCGTCAACAGCGGCAGTAGCTCGGAAAAGAACAACCACGCGCTCGAGGCACTGCTGTCCAGCCGCGAGAGAGAGCTGATGGAATTTTCGGCGAGGTTCGACAACCTGCAGGAGTATTCCGACGGGATCCGACAGAACTTGCAGGACGCCATTGCCGACAGGACTCAGCTGGCGGCCGAGAACGCCGCGTTCAGCCAGCAAGTCGAAGAGCAGGACCAACGCATTCTTGCGCTGACCACTGACCTCAGTGAGGCAAGAGTGGAGATTGCTGACCTTGAGACCGCCGAGGCTTCGCTCACAGCGTCTCACGAAGAAGAGCTCCGGCGTCTGCGGTTCGAACTGGGTGAGGCACAGGACACGATGTCGCAGAACGAACTGATCAACGAACAACTCGCGTCAGACCTGATCCAGACCCGGGGCTTCAAGGAGAGCCTCGAACACATGCTGGAGCAGAATGACGAGAACGCGCAGGCGAAGATCACCGACCTCGAGAAGCAGCTGCACAAGCTGCGCCAGGACATCGTCTACTTCGAGGAGCAGCTGAATACGAAGAACGAGGCGATCAATTGCCTGCTTGCTGAGCTCGCGGCAAAGCAAAACCGGGACGAAGAAAGACGTCGCGAGATGAGTCCGCAGCCGAAGACTGAGCACGGCGCACAGTCATTCGATCAGGAGGTCGACTTCAACCTGCCGGACAGCGATCGCGTATCGCGTTTCCTGATTGGCGAGATCGACGGCAAAGAAGTTCAGTTCCCGCTGTTTAAAGGCCGCCTGACCATCGGTCGCGCGCCGACCAACGATATCCAGCTAACGGCCGACTACATCAGCCGCCGCCACGCCGTGCTGGTCACGGAACAGGACGTCACTCGCATTATCGACTGGGGTAGCCGAAACGGTGTGCGCGTCAATGGTCGCGCCGTCACGGAACACTTCCTGACCAGCGGCGACACGGTCCGGATCGGTACGTTCGACTTCGTGTACGAAGAGCGTAAGCGGCCGGATAAGACATAACCTGTCTATTTGACGAAATGTGAAAATGCTCACGGACGAACGCCGCGTTTGGCCGTAGATTCTTCTGCATCGTTGAAAGGATTCGACACCATGCAGAGCAGAACCGCCGCCACCAAAATCGACGCGTCTCGATCCGAAGTCGCCAACCCGGCGTTGCGCAAGATCTGGCTGCCCAAGTTCCTCTACGATTGCCTTCCCTACTTCTACCTGGTGTCCGGCATCGCCGCGCTGCTGACGACGCTCTACATCAGCAACTGGTACTGGATCGTTCCCCACTACTTCCTGTTCTCGGTCGCGTGCGTTCACTTCGGTATCCTCGTGTTCCGTCGTCGCAAGACGCCGAAGCAGGACTCCGACCCGCCCTGAAGCGACGCTCAAACAGTTGACCGGGAGCGCCAAGTCGGCAAGCATTGCCAATCTGGTTAGCACGAATATCCCTGCCGCATGAGCAAGCAAGCCATCAGCAAGACCCTCGTCAACGAACTTCTGTTGTTCGCCGGGCTGCTGTTTTTTGGATTCATCGTGATGCCGGGCTTCATCTACCTGATCGGCGGGCTTGTGTTCGGCGATTTCGACGGTGGCTATCTCCAGTTTTTCGGTCAGCTGGCGCGACGGCTGGTCGATCTCAACCCGGTTGCATGGTTTCTTGTGCTGTCGCCCTGGCTGGGAATTCTGACAGTACGGCTTACCCTGCGCGCACTTCGCGCGACGTCCGGCAAAACCCGCGACGCAAAAGTGTGACGTCGATCACACTGCAATGCTGACTTGTTCGGTATCAAGCAGCATTAACGATGAGTTATGTTATCCCGGTCGTTTTTAGCGATCTGGACTAACTAAACTTCGTAATAGCAGCGATCGACAGGTAACAATGCTCAGACTATTGAAAAAGTGGCTCGGCAGGACTTCCGCGAAAGAGACGCCGGAGCCGATGGATATGCTCCGGAAAACCGGGTCATACCGGCCACTGAAGCCCAGCATTGCACCGCCCGCCGTTAAACCCAAGCAACCATCGAGGCCTGTTGCCAAAACCGGAATGGGCGATGAAGCCGGCGTGAACGACAAGCCGGTCATCGAGGAGATGGGACCCGGCAAGAATGTGCTCGTACGGCGTCGGCTCGTCCGCGAAGATAGCGGAACTCACGAGACACTGACGATCCTCGACGACTCGGTTGTCGACGGCGAGCAGGAATCGGGTCTCGACCCATACAACACCGGTCAATTCGATCGATCCAAGCACTGGGACAAACGCTTCCTCAAATAGCCCGATCATCGGGGCCGCTCCGTGATACGCTTTTCGTGCATGGACGGAGGCTGCTATGACACTGCAGATAACGCTGGATCTTAGCGACAACGATCTCAAGCATTTCCAGCTGATCATGAACCAGGCACGAAGCGCGGCCGCGAGGATCGCGCCGGAAGATATTGTCGCTGGTGCCGAGAAACTGATGGTCGAGATTGGCGAGTCGGGTGCCCCGGAGTTTGTGCAGGAGCGCCTTGCTTCGCTCCGAGCGATGATCGATATGCTCTCCGATATCGACTGGCGCCTGCCTGAAGAAGAGGCGGACCGTGTCTACAACGCCCTAACCTACTTCGCCGAGCCTGAGGACCTGATTCCTGACGAGATTCCGGGAATCGGTTTCCTGGACGATGCGATCATGATCGAGCTGGTCGCCCGGGAACTGAAATACGAAATCGAGGCTTACCAGGACTTCTGCCAGTTCAGGGAGCAGAAGCGACAGACGGAACAATCAGGCAGTGCCAGCCGCGACGAGTGGCTGCAGGCGCGCAGGGACGAACTGCAAAAGAAGATGCGCCATAAGCGCAAACACAAGACAGCGGCCCTCGCCAAGAAGCTGTTTGGCTGATCAGGCGTCAGACCACTCAATGCCGACAC
>JASJBE010000016.1 GCA_030066655.1 Woeseiaceae bacterium
CGCGACGGTAAGGCGGCTCTTGAGCTGGTCGATAACGGTGATTTTGAACTGCTGCTTCTTGACCTGATGTTGCCAGGCTTGTCGGGGCTGGAGGTGTGCCAGGCCTTGCGGATGAGGCGCGTTGAAATACCGATCATCATGTTGACCGCGCTCGATACGGCCGAGGATATCGTCAGAGGCCTGCGAATGGGAGCCGACGACTACATCACCAAACCGTTTGATCTTGATGAGTTGCTCGCCCGTATCGAAGCCGTTGGGCGCCGTGGCCAGTCCGCGCCCTCGGAGTCGCAGGTTCTGCGCGCAGGTGGCGTTGAGTTCGACCTGCACGCCATGTCGGTAACCCTGAACGGCCGACCCGTTGACTTCACCGCGAAGGAGCTGGCGGTCCTTGAGTTACTTATGTCGGACCCCGATCGACTGTTCAGCCGAGAGCGGATACTCAACAATATATGGGGTATCGATATGGACCCCATGACAAACGTCGTTGACGTCTACGTTAGTAAGTTGAGAAAGAAGCTTTCTACCGGCGACGGAGTGCCGTTCATAGAGACGGTTAGAGGACTGGGTTATCGGATCAACCCGTCGTTGGAGCTTAGCGGCGAATGACCACGCTGATCAGCGGTCTGAATCGACATCAGAAATTCTTCGAGATGAGGAGTCGCCAGTTGCCGTCGTCGGCCGCGTCGGAAACGCCGACCAGGTAGCTGGTGTTGAAACCCCAACCGTCGCCAAACCTGGCCTTCAGGATCGGGCCGAGCTGATGCTCCTGATCGTCGAAGCCGCCGAGATCCTCAGTCGTATTCAGATCATTGAACATTTCGAGGCCGAGCCGCGAGTTAGCCGACAGTCTCGTCGTTGCCTCGAATCGGGTTTCGAGCGACAGCCCGGAGGCTGCACCGTCGCCGAATTGACGACCAACCAGCGCGTTCGCCCTTAGCTGCCAGCGATCATTGATGTCTTTCTTGCCCGTCCACCCGATTCGGAGACGGTCGGGTGTGCCGCTGCCAAGCTGAGCCTCGAAACGAAGGGCAGCGTCGTGGCCGCCATCGTCATCCTCGCGGTACTGCCATTGCAGCTCGACGCGCGTGTATCGATAATCGAAGCTGCCTCCGTCGACGCTTCGCTGAACGCCGATAATGCGCGCCCGCCAGGCATCGCTGAACCCGTACTGGAAATGGAGCCGAGGTGACAGAACATCGGGGCTCGAGCCATCCTCCGGAACGAGGCTGCTGCGAAACTCCAAAGCCATTTCGCCCGCCTTGACGTCCGGTGAAAACACCGTGCCAGTGTTGGCGAGGACCGGGCTCGACGTAGCGAGTAACGCAGCGGCGACTGCGTGTCGAAACGAGAAGGCTGTGTGCCTGGCTGTCATGACGAACCTGGGCGTTATGTCGTGAATGCTGACATCGCGGCTCAACTCACATTGAACCGCGATGCCAGTCGTTGCTTAGCCGCAAGTAGCGATTAGCTTGCCGAGAAGGGGAGCGACGAGTGGTGCAGGTTGATCTTCAGGTCGCCGTTCTCGTCACGGATGTAGCCGAAGCTGTACTCGACCTTCGTCACGTTGCCGTCTGCGCCCGTGAAGAAGTAGTTACCCATGGCAAGAGCAGTGTCGCCGCTTAAGATGATCGCTTCGTTCTCCCAGCGAACAGCCGTGTAGGGTGCGAGTGCAAACCCCTTGTCCTCCGCCATGTCCTCTCCGATGAAGTAGGACAGCGCTTCTCTCTCCGAACCGCGGAACTGGTCTTCTGAGGCAAGCGTCGGCTTGAACAGAACGGTGCCTAAGTCATAGCCGTAGAAACGGTCGATGTGCGCGATAGCGGCTTTCTTCGGGTTGTCCGCTTTGCCAATCTTGACGATGCCATTGCCCCAGGCCTGCTGCGCTGCCACGACTTCCTTTTCTGTGATATCGGCGGCGAGTGCGGAGAATGGCGCTGCGAAGAGAGCCAGTACTACAAAGAGTTGCTTTTTCATTGGAACCTCAAGTGTGATTTCGATGTAGGCGAGCGGGATTGCCCGCGTCCGTCGCAAGTCGCAGCGCTGCCATGCGCGCGCTGCTGCAACATAGACGAGAGCTTAGCGGTGCGGCCTAAAACCGGCTTGAAGGCAACATGAAGGGAACCTAAATTTCACGTTAAAGCGCCCGGGAATCAGGCCGTACGACACCGAAACCGGGCCGGAAACGCCCGATACCCGTGAGCAGCGCACAGCGAGGTCTGCCTCCCGGTCTTGCTGTTAGCGAGTTACGCCTTGGCTTGTTGCCGGTACTGATGCAATAACGGCTCGGTGTAGCCGTTCGGCTGGCTGCAGCCTTTCAGCGCGAGGTCACAGGCGGCCTTGTAGGCGACGCCATCGAACGTCGGTCCCATCGGCCGGTACGCGGGGTCGCCCGCATTCTGCTCATCGACAATGCTTGCCATGCGCCGGAACGTGTTCAGCACCTGCAGCTCGGTACAGACGCCGTGGTGCAACCAGTTGGCAATGTGCTGGCTCGAGATCCTGAGCGTGGCGCGATCTTCCATCAGCCCGACATCCTCGATGTCCGGCACCTTCGAGCAGCCGACGCCCTGGTCGATCCATCGCACGACGTAACCGAGGATGCCCTGCGCGTTGTTGTCGAGCTCTTTCTGGATATCTTCCTTGGACAGGGAACCCGGATCGCCCAGCGGCGGCATCAGGATGTCGTCCAGGCTAGCAGGCTCCCTCGAAGCCAGCTCTTTCTGAATGTCAGCAACGCTCGCCGCGTGATAGTGCATCGCGTGCAGCACGGCCGCCGTGGGCGACGGCACCCAGGCGCAGTTGGCGCCCATCTCGACGTGCATCTGCTTCGTGTCGATCATCTGCCGCATCTCGTCCGGCTTCGGCCACATGCCTTTACCGATCTGCGCCCGCCCCGGCAGGCCGCAGCGAAGGCCGACATCGACGTTGCGATCTTCGTAGGCCTGTATCCAGGGCTGCGACTTGATGGTCTCCTTCGGCAGCATCGGTCCGGCTTCCATGCTCGTGTGAATCTCGTCGCCGGTGCGGTCGAGGAAGCCGGTGTTGATGAACACGAGCCGATGTTTGACGCGCCTGATGCATTCCTCGAGGTTGACCGTGGTCCGGCGCTCTTCGTCCATAACGCCGATCTTCAGCGTATTGCGTTCGAGGCCGAACAAGTCCTCGACCCGGGAAAACAGCTTGTCGGCGAACGCGACTTCGGTCGAGCCGTGCATCTTGGGCTTAACGATGTAGAGGCTGCCGCTTCGGCTGTTGGACAGCGCGTTCTGCTTCTTGAGGTCGTACAACGCGCAGGCCGTGGTCATGACAGCATCCATGATGCCCTCGAACACTTCATCGCCGTTTGCGTCGAGCACGGCAGGGGTTGTCATCAGGTGTCCGACATTTCGCACGAGCATCAGGCTGCGGCCCGGGAGTGACAGCGTACCGCCATTCGCCGCTGTGTAGTGGCGATCTTCATTCAGGCGCCGCGTCATTTCACGACCGCCTTTCGCGAAGGTCGCAGACAGCGTGCCACGCATCAGGCCCAGCCAGTTCCGATAAACAGTGACCTTGTCTTCGGCATCGACGGCGGCGACCGAGTCCTCGCAGTCCTGGATCGTCGTGACGGCGGCCTCGAGAATGATGTCGCTGACGTCGGCCGGTGAGTCCTTGCCGATCGGGTGATCAGGGTCAATGCGAATCTCGATATGCAGACCGTTGTTCTTCAAGAGCAGCGTTTTCTTCTTGCCGTTCTCGGCGAAGCCCAAGAACTGGCCGGCATCGCGAAGCGCGGTCGTGCGTCCGTCTGCGAGTGCGACTGACAGCGTCGCAGCGTCACGGGCTTTGTAAATGTCGTAGCCAACGACATCGGCATGATTGCCCTCGACCAGGGGCACGGCGGTGTCGAGGAGCTCGGCAGCAGCCTGGATTACGCTGGCACCTCGAACCGGGTTGTAGCCGCCGCCCGGCTCACGGCCCTCCGTGGTCGGTATGGCGTCCGTGCCGTAGAACGCGTCGTACAGGCTGCCCCACCGGGCATTGGCGGCGTTCAACGCGAAGCGGGCGTTACTGACCGGTACGACGAGCTGGGGGCCAGCCACACTGGCGATCTCCGGGTCGACGTTCTCGGTTTCGATCTGGAAGGGCTCGCCAGGCTCCTCGAGGTAGCCGATGCTTTGCAGGAACGCCTTGTACTCTTTGGCATCCCAAGGCTTGCCTTTCTGGTCCTTGTGGTACTGGTCTATCGTCGCCTGCAACTTGTCGCGGGCCTCGAGCAAGGCCCGATTCTCCGGCGTCAGATCGGAGACGATCGCAGCGAAACCGTCCCAGAACGGGCCGGGATCGACACCTAAGTCGGGCAGTAGCTTTTCTTCGACAAAAGCTCGAAGCCGTTGGTCGACAGTCAATGCATGACTGACGCTGCGAGCCGTCTCGTTCATGACCTTATCTCCCGTCGGTCAATGTGTGTGAAGCGTAGGCTTCGCGGCTCAGGCGACGAACTGCTCTTCCTCGGTGCTGCCTTCCAGCGCCGTCGTCGAAGAAAGTCCGTTCATGACCGTATTCTGCACGGCATCGAAATAGCCGGCCCCGACAAACGCCTGGTGTTTGGCGGCGCGGAAACCGTGCTCTTCGCCCGCAAACTCACGCTGCTGCAGCTGAGAGTAAGCGTACATGCCGTCGGCTTTGTAGGCGCGAGACAGGTCGAACATGCTCATGTTCAGCGCGTGCCAGCCAGCCAGCGTGATGAACTGGAACTTGTAGCCCATCTTGCCGAGCTCTTCGCGGAAGGTCTTCATCGTCTCGTCGTCGAGATTCGCTTTCCAGTTGAACGACGGCGAGCAGTTGTAGGCCAGCAGCTGGTCCGGGAATTCGGCGTGGATCGCGTCAGCGAAACGTTTGGCCTGTGCGAGGTCCGGCTTGGACGTTTCACACCAGATCAGGTCAGCGTACGGTGCGTAAGCCAGTCCGCGCGCAATCGCCTGGTCCAGTCCGGCGTTCGTTCTGTAGAAGCCTTCCGGTGTGCGCTCGCCAGTGATGAACGGCTTGTCGCGCTCATCCGAGTCAGACGTGATCAGGTTCGCGGCGTCAGCGTCGGTGCGTGCGATCAGCACGGTCGGTACGCCGCAGACGTCGGCTGCGAGGCGCGCGGCCGTCAGCTTGGCGACAGCCTCATGCGTCGGCACGAGAACCTTACCGCCCATGTGTCCGCATTTCTTGGCGGAGGACAGCTGGTCTTCGAAGTGAACGCCGGAGGCGCCTGCCTTGATCATGCCCTTCATCAGCTCGAAGGCATTCAGGTTGCCGCCAAAGCCAGCCTCGGCGTCGGCGACGATCGGTGCGAACCAGTCGATTTCCGTGTCGCCGTTCAGGGCGTGAATCTCGTCCGTTCGCGTCAGCGCGTTGTTAATGCGTTCAACCATCTTCGGAACGGAGTCGACGGGATACAGGCTCTGGTCCGGATACATCTGCCCGGCCGAGTTGCCGTCGCCAGCGACCTGCCAACCCGAACAGTAGATGGCCTTCAAGCCAGCCTGTACTTCCTGGATCGCCTGGTTGCCGGTCATGGCGCCGAGCCCGCATACGGCCTCTTCGCCGTTGACCATGCGCCAGAACTTGGTGGCGCCGAGTTTTGCCAGCGTGTGTTCGATGACGACGCTGCCGCGGAGCTTGACGACGTCCTCTGCACTGTAGGTCCGGGTTACGTTTTTCCAGCGGGGGCTATTGTCCCATTCTTCCTGTAACGCTTTGATCTGTTCCTGCTTGCTGATGGTGTCCATTGTCTTTGTGCCTTAGATCGTTATCGAGGCCGGAGTGTGAGCTGGTTGCTGTCGCGGTGTGCCGATACGCAGCGCCTCTGTGGCTTCTCGCTCCGGTGCTAAAAAGAGCAGGTTACCGTCCGGCGCAACAATTTTATGTACGGTCTTTCCGAGACGAGTGACCTTCGGGTCAGCCGCAGACAGTGCGCGGCATGCCGAGTATTCGGGCCAGGCATCAATGCGGCTCACGCAGTTGTGACGCTTCCGGTCCGTTTCGATTCGGATCACCTCACTACCGCACCGGAAATACAGTGCGTTGTGCTCTTTGGCGAAGGTCCAGCCGAGGAACTGGTTGCGGCTCTTCAACCGGGCAGTCCGGCCGTCCGCAAGCATCACGAGGCACTCCGCGTATCGCAGCGGGATATCAACGGCGAGACCGGTCACATCGGCGTGTGAACCTTCGGTCAGGGGTATCAGTCGATCCAGATCCGTAGCGTCGTATGTCATCGGTGGCTCCCGCATTGTCAGTGAGATAAACAGGCTTAACATCCTAGTCAAAAAGATGTTAAAATTTTACAACAAAAATTTGACAGTGTTAATTTCACAAAAAGCTTAACATGGCCGCAGACAAAGGAATTCGGCGAAAAGCGCACTTCGTCGGCACGAAAATTCGCTCATTGCGCAAACGAAACGGGCTGACGCTCGAGGATTTATCCGTGCGCTGCCTGCAGGTGGACGCCAAGGCGGGGCCGTCCGTGTCCTACCTGTCCATGATCGAGAACGGCCGCCGGGTGCCCTCCGAGGCGCTTTTGACGATCATCGCCGAGATATTCCAGAAGGATGTGTCCTGGTTCATGGATGAATCCCTGGAGAGCGAAGCGCTCGACGTCGCACCGGCGAACGCGCCGGTCGCCGGGATGCCGTTCGAGCCCGGCTTCCTGTTCCAGGAGTCGCTATTGCAAACGGCGATCCCGGAGCTGCTGTCGCAAACCGGCACGACCGGCCGCCAGTTCGCCCACCTGCTGATTCGGGCGCAGCAGGAAGCCAATCAGAACCGTTTTCCGGATCTGGAGCGCGCCGCCGAGTCGGTGGGACACAAGGTGTTCCCGCTGCAGGTCGACGACGTCCTCGGCCTGGCAAAGGACGTCGGGCTGAAGGTGCGCTGGTTCGACAAACCCGCCTTTGACGAGCCGTCCATCAGCGAAGGTCCCAAGAGAACGATCATCCGGTCGTTCTTCGAGGCGCCGGATACGATTTACCTTAATAAGGCGCTTGAGCATATGCCGGCGCGCCTCAAGTTCGATATCGCCAATCACATCGCGCATCGCGTACTGCATGACGGCGACGGAGCGCGATCACCGCAGCTTTCCGGTGGCCGCGGCTCGTCTCGCGAGCTCGGCACCACGATGAACAGTATCGATGCGAAGGACGTGCTGTATGCGTGGCGCGATTTCGAGTGCACCTACTTCGCGGCGGCCCTGCTCGCGCCGAAGACGCCGTTCCGGCAGTTCCTTGCGAAGAAGGCGTATGCCATCGACGCCGGAGAAGGCATCCAGTTAACGACGGCGCTGACGATGCGGCGCATGCCCAGCGTCAGCCCTTACCCGCATTGGCACTACTTCGACGCCTATCCACCGGGCCGGCTTCGCGCCGTCTACCGGGGTAACGGCATCCCACTGCCATGGGGCAACCTGACCGACCTGACCGACCCGTGCAGAAACTGGGCGGTCTTCAAGCTCCTGAAAGCCCGGTCGACCAAGCCGTCGTCGCAGATTTCCGTCCTGAGAAACGGTGACGACAGTCGCTTGTATTGCTGCCAATCGATCCGGAGCCTCGATGCCGCAGGGAATCCCTATGTGCTCTGTGTCGGTGTTGACCTCGCGCCGGCGCTGGCGGCGCAGGACATCGATCCGCGCAAGACCATCGACGCGATCGAGACCGCCTGCAATCGAGGCGGCGGCGACGCACCGGTGCCGACCGAGGCCCGCAAGCAACTCGAAACGGTTGGACGAATACTGAACATAGGCTGGGTTGCTGAGGGCGCAAAGGAGGACGCGACGATCATCTGTCCACGCAGCCAGGACTGCCCGCGCGACAATCACTGTCTGGGTGAAGTGCCCTTGAAACCTCGCTCTCAAATCGACGAGATCCGTGCCTCGCTGCTGAATTAGGGCCTGTAAACGCTCCGGGGATGCGCCCTGCCTCGTTGTGCGCACGTAACTTCTGGTTTCTAAACGTTTCATGCGGGTCTGACGAAGGAATGCCGCCGCTATACTTTTGGTCAACTCAGTAGCGGCGCGCGACATGCGGCGCCGCGCAGACAAACAGGATTACCGGAGAGCCGTCATGGCCGAACGCAGCAGCGCACAAATTATCGTTGGATCAACTATCGCCATCGTCCTCGGCGCCGTTATTTCATGGGCAGGCAGCGACGGCGGCGCGCTGTTCGGCGCACTGCCCGTCTTCGCAATCTGTGGCGCACTCGCTTTCGCCATCAACTGGGCGGCCTTCGTCCCGGCGGCACTGACGAAGACGGAACACTATTACGACCTGACCGGCGGCCTTACTTATATAACGGTCACTGCGATCGCCGTGTATCTGTCAGGCACACTGGATCTGCGCGGCACGCTGGTCGCAGGAATGATCATGGTCTGGGCGCTGAGGCTCTCGTCCTTTCTTTTCCTGCGCATCCAGAAAGCCGGCAAGGACAGCCGCTTCGACGAGATCAAGCACCAGCCGGGCCGCTTCTTCCTGGCGTGGACGCTGCAGGGCTTGTGGGTGCTGCTGACAGCCGCGGCCGGGCTCGCCGTCATCACGAGCGACGCGCGCGAGCCACTAGGCATCGTCGGCTACGTGGGTATCGCCGTTTGGCTGACTGGCATGACGATCGAGATCGTATCGGACCGGCAGAAGTCTGCGTTCAGGGCCGATCCCGCCAACAAAGGCAAGTTCATCAATGTCGGCCTCTGGGCCTGGTCGAGGCATCCGAATTATTTCGGTGAAATCGTGCTCTGGATCGGCATCGCCATCATCGCCGTCCCGGTTCTGCAGGGCTGGCAGTGGGCAACGCTAATCTCGCCGGTGTTCGTGACCTTCCTGCTTACCAAGGTCAGCGGCGTGCCGATGCTGGAAGACAGCGCGGATAAGCGCTGGGGCGGCCAGGAAGACTACGAGGCGTACAAGAGGAACACGCCGGTCCTGATCATGAAGCCGCCGTCCGCGCAGGGCGCCTGACGTGCTTGGACAAGGACCCTCAGACTGCGACGCTGACCAAGGTTACTACCGTAGGAGCGGCATCTTGCCGCGATCGCGGCTGGAAGCCGCTCCTACGACACGAACGATTGATGAAGGGCAGACTGAGCGATCGCGGCTGGAAACCGCCCCTGCGTCACGACCGATTGGCGGACGGCAGGCGGAACGGCCAAATATCAGACGTCACCGGTTAAGTGAGCCGCGGTAATTTGACCAACGGCACGAAGTACGGCTTCGTCCCGCTCCCGAATCTCGTTGTAGAAGCCGTCAGCCTCATAGTACGCGGTCAGTATGAACGCCGGTGTTTCGTCGTCTGGCCACGCCACTGCAACATCGTTGTACTTGTTTGGCATTGAATCGGCGATGCCGGTGCCCGTCTTGTCGCCGGCGCTCCACGTCGACGGGAAACCCGCTCGAAGTCTTGCACGTCCGGTCTTTGTCTCCTCCATCCAGGTGCGCAACAGCCGCTGGTTTTCTGGCCACAAGTACTGGCCGGAGATAATGTGCCTGACAGTGGTCGCCATCGCCGCCGGGGTGGTCGTATCGCGAATCTCACCAGGCGGTACCAGGTTCATCTCTGTTTCATAGCGATCCAGTCGTGTGGTCGTATCCCCAAACTCGCGTAGCTTGTCAGTAAAACCGACCGGCCCACCGATCAGGTCCAGCAGCAGGTTGGCCGCTGGATTGTCACTGGTCTTCTGAGCGGCTTCTGCCAGGTCGGCAACGGTCATGTAGCCCCTCTCGAGGTGCCGTGACGTGACCGGTGCGTAGGGCACCATGTCGTCTGTTGTGTAGTGCACGCGTGAATCCAGATCCAGGCGACCCTCCTGGGCCTCCTTCAGGATGACGGCGGCGAGTGCCAGTTTGAATGTCGAGCACATCCCGAATCTTTCATCGAGCCGATGCCCGACCGGATCTGCTGACGTGAGACTCAAGAACCCTACGCCGAGGCGGCCGCCGGATTGACGCTCCAGCTCGGCGATCTCTTCTTCATAAGACTGTGTCGAGAACGGCTCCTTGCAGCCCGTTGCGCAAAGGCCCGCCAGGCCTGCGACACCCGCCTTTAGTGCTGTTCTTCTACTGACCACACGGCTGCTCCAATCACGCTCATGCCGATCGTCCATATCCGAGTCCCCACGCCGATATCCGCGACTACTGTGAAGAGAATATGATCGTCAAAAGTGGCAAACCTGTGCACATAGAGTTTCTGCATCGGCTCCCGAGCCAAGAGCCGAACAAGTCAGTTGCAATGCCATTGATTGCCAGAAGCCACTGACAACCGGGAACGGCTATCCACGGTCCCCGCATTTCTCGTATTCTACGAAGCTTGACACGATCCCGCTCATTCTCAACGGTGCCCGTAGCGTGCTGACTGCAATAACTCGCGACGTAAGCGATCAGCTCGGAAAATGCGAGCTGACGTTCCAGTCCCGGGTCGGGATCGACACACAACTTGCGATCAGGCAGCACCAGGAATACCAGTCCGCACTCGCCTCCCTCGGCTGCGAGATCGTCACCGTTCCGGCGGCGCCGGAATTGCCCGATTCAGTATTTGTTGAAGACACGGCAATCGTGCTCGACGAGGTCGCCGTGATGTGTATGCCGGGTGCGGAGTCGAGACGACCGGAACTCGCCGGAGTCGCAGAAGCTCTGCAGCCGTTCCGCTCGCTCGAGCGAATAGAGCTCCCCGGAACGCTGGATGGCGGCGACCTGCTTCGCGTCGGCAACGTAGTCTATGCGGGTCTCTCGACACGTTCGAACCATGAAGGAATCGAACAGCTGAGGAACATCACCGGGCGATTCGGTTATTCCGTCGAAACGGTGGAAACAAACAAGTGCCTGCACCTTAAATCCGCCGCGACCCAGATTGCACCTGACACGCTGCTGATAAATCCCGACTGGGTCGACCGCACGTGCTTTGGCGGCCTCGAACTGATTGAGGTCAGCGGCGCAGAGCCGCATGCGGCGAACGCGCTACGTATTGGTACCAGCGTCGTCTATCCGTCTGCCTTCCCGAGGACCCTCGAAGACCTCAGGCGGCGGGGCCTGGATGTAGTGACCGTAGATCTGTCCGAACTGCAAAAGGCGGAAGGCGCGATAACCTGCTGCAGCCTGATCGTAGAATCGAAATAAACTCAATCGTCCCAGCAGTTGCCGAAACCGGTCATTCCCCTGTCACGCCACTGGGTTACCGCGGCGTTGATCGCATCGCGACGCTCATCCACATTCATTGACGCCCAGGCCTCGCGTTCGCGGGCCTTAACCTCGTCGAACAGCGTCTCCAGCTCCTCGTTTTCCGGCGTGCCGTAGACGTTGTAGGGAGGCTGGTAAGCGAGGGACAAGGTCTTCCTCGTCGCCTTCGTATCGCCGGTGAACGAGCCCAGCCCGAACAGGGTGGTGAAATGCAGGTTCGCGCTCCGGAATTCATCGGGCAGCGAAGCCTTTATGGCGTCGCGCTCTACATCGGTGGCCGCGGTAACGACGATCACGTCCTCACCAAAGCGCTCTGCCTCGGATACGTCAATGACCTGCGGGTCGCTGCAGATCGCACTGATCAGTGCCGCGGCGATGTCTGCGCGACTAGTCATCCCGCAGTATGCCCGTCAGCGTCAGTATCACGACAGCGGACAGCGCCGCGCCACAGGTTACATACAGGCTGTGCAGGAACAACCAGATCGACCGGCCCGGCCCTTCCGGCGTAAATCGGCAGCGCGCGTCCTGGCTGAAATCGATGACGGGCAGCGCCCTGTCCAGTGCGAACTGCACGACGTCGAGGCCGCGACAACCCTCCTCCACACTCTGCTGGAACAGGCCGAACGCGAACTGGTAAACGACCGGTTCAGGCAAGTAGTCGTTCGGCAGGAACGGCTGCTGGAAACCGAAGATCGCCGTCGCATACAACAGGGTTCCTGCTGCTACCAGCAGCGCAAATGATGCGATAGCCCGGCTGCTCGAATAGCCATGCTGGCTGATCAGCATCAACAGGCTCGGAAAAACCCGCGCCCATCGTTTGTCGACGCGACTCTTAAGCCGCATGCGAATTTTCTCGACCGCGATGGCGTTCGCCTCTCGCGCCTGGCCGTGCTGCCTCAGGACGCGCGCGAGCTGCTCATAGGGCTGGCTGCGAATCGTGTTCGGGCAGGGCTTGCCGTTCGGGTATTGACGACGCAGCCAGTTGATTCGTATCGGAGCCATATCACCATCGCCGAAGTGGCGAATACGCTCATAAGTCGCACCTTCGAGATCGAGAAACCCGGCCGCGGGCCATGCGGTTTCTACGTTATCGATAATCGCGTTCATCATCGTTCCGGTCAGCAGGAACCAGCCGCGTACCGGCTCTGTTCCCTCGATATCCGGCGTGGACGGCCGGTCCGGATCGAGTGCCCGGATGTGGCGCAGCGCGATCGCGTTCGAAATGCGCGCTTGCTGCAGGTTTATCGCGATCGGGCCGCCTTTCGTCAGCAGGCCGTCGTAGTCCGGCCCCGGCTTGAGGCGCGCATTGGTCATGAAGAAGCTGCCGCCGATGATCGCCGTCAGAAAATTCAGGCGCCCCGACGCCTCAAAGACCTGCTCCGATTTCGGGTGCAGAGACAGGAATACGGATTCGACCTTCAGGTCCTCGCAGTGCAGTGCGCGGCCGTCGGGATTGATGAGCCGGGCGCCGCGGCAGTCGAGGTCGCCGGTAATCTGTGCGGCACCCAGCACGACTTCGCCGGTGGCCTCGAAGCGATGGCCGGCCTCCGGTGTCAGCTCGAAGTTGCCTCCGACGGTAACCGACCGCGCACTGAGCGCGGCTTCGTCCGAACAGGTGAGCAACGCGCCGGAAAAACTGACGTCACCGTCGATATGTGCGCCATCGAGCCGCACCGTATGCAGCGCCTGGAAGCGTGAGACATCGGTCGCGGAAAAGTCGAGCTTGCCGCCGATCCGGGCGTTGTTTAAGTGCACCGCCGCGCTATCGACACGGCTGAGTTCCGACTTCAGGTCGCTCGCTCCGGCGATGTGCGACCCTGAGAAGTCGAGGTCGGCACTGACGTGGAGGCTCGCCCCGATGAAGGCGGGCAGACGGCAATCGACAAACCGAAGAACGAGAAAACTGGCCGCGCTGAAGTCTATCGGAGAGTCGAAGTCACAATCCCAGAATTGCACGGCAATGCGTGTCTCACCGTCCACGCCGGCGGGCGGCAGTAAGCGCCCGGTGACCCGCGCCCCCCGAATGCGAAGCGGACTGCAGACCGCGCCGAAATCATCGAAGCCGCCAGAGATCAGGCGCTGCAGGAAGTCGGCGTCGACCTTTCTTTCATCGTCGGGCAGCGAGGAGAAGTCGGCGATCTGCCGCGCATTGATGGCGTCAAGTATTCGCCGCTCCGAGTCCGAGAGATCCGAGCCGTCTTCCTTCGATTCTGCCATCAGGTTCTGTTCCGCTGACTTTGATTGCGCATGGTATCAGTCACGACCGTGCTGTTCCGCAAGCCGCTTTGGAGGGAAGCCCGCTCAGGAGACGATCCGGCTGCCCTTAAGGCCCGCGAAGATCTTTTGCGCGGTCAGCTGCGGCAGCAACAGCTTGTGCGTCGCGAGCGATGCTCGACCAATAATGTCTGATGAGTATTTGAGCGGCTGCTTCGGTGATGCAAGGCGCGCCATCGTCGCCTGGTACACGGCCTCCTTGCCGGTTGCCAGCACGGGGCTGGCGGCAACAAAATCGCCGGCGATCAGCCACGTCGTAATGTCGCCGAACGACACGAGCATCGGCATCGGCGACGGGCGGAATCGTCGCAGGCTGCGTCCGGCCAACAGGCGTGCAACATTGTCCCCGGCAACCTCGCCCATGTTCATCGCGTTGTAGGCCTGTTTGCGAATGGGTTCGGGTAGCTCGGCGCAGTCGCCGGCGATGAAGATATTGCCGTCGTAGGAACTCCTGAGCATGTCATCGACGGGCAGCCAGGCATCATCGTCATCCGCCAGGCCGGCATCAACGAGAAAGTCCGGCAGCGTCATTCCGGCCGACCAGATGCACAAGTCCGCGGGGAGTTTCTTGCCGCTCGAGAGCGTCACGCTGCGCGACGTGACCTTCTCCACCGTCTCCTCGGTGTGCAGGCTGACCGGGTGTGCCTCCATGCGAGCGACGGCGTCTCGGGACAGGCCGCGCGGCAACTGGCCGAGAATGCGCGACTCCATCTCGACAATGTGGATGTTGAATTCATCGCCCTGCCCGCGTCGACGCAGGATTTCGCCGGCAGCCTCGACGCCGGATACTCCACCGCCGACGATGACGACCGAGGGTCGCTTATCGCGCCTGGCGAGCTGGTCGAGGCGCTTGCCGATCTTCACAGCATCGTCGACCAGCCTGAGATTCAGCGCGTGCTTATCCGCTCCTTCGACGCCGGAAGTCTGTCGCTGGCTGCCGGCAGCGATCAGGCAGGCATCGTACGGCAGTACCAGACCACCCTCTGTCAGCACGTGCTCGCTGTCCGGATCGATCCGGGTCACTTTATCGTGCAGGAAGGTGTGGCCGTAGCGTTCGACGCACTCGGCTCGTGACAAGACCACGTCGCGGCGACTCTTCACGCCGGACAGGATCTCGTGAATGTTCGGTGTCCACTCGAAGTCGGTGCGGGCATCGACGACGGTGACATCGTGATCGGCTGATAGTCTCGACGCAGCCACCAGCCCGGCGAAGTTTCCGCCAACGATGACAACACGGGGTCGGGATGGGTTCATGGCTGCAGACCTGGTCGCTTGAGTGACAACACGCGGCTGGCTCGCGCCGCATTTATTCCTCTTTGAGTGAGGACGACCAGGCCATTTTGCAATGGCCGGCCGGACGCCACAATGAGCTTACGCTACTACGAAGAACACCTGCTTCGGAGGGCGCAGAACCATGGAGTGTCAGTGGCCGGCAGCAGGAAACACGCCCGATTTCACACCAACCTGCTCTTTGACAGCCAAATGCTGGTACCTTGTGAGGCGGGAGGGGGCACAAGCAACTGATCGCTAGTACGTTGCGGGTGAGAAAAACAAGTGACTGCGGAAAAAGCGAATAATAAAAGCAGGAATGTCGACACCTCGCCGTGGCCCGACAACGGTGGCGCCCCGGTTATCTTCCTGCTGGACGCGCGAGACGAGCTGGACCTGGAACTCGTACAAAGCTGGGTAGACCAGCATCGCCCTGATTCGGAACCTGTATACGCGATCGTCCGGCTGTCCAACGACGGCGTCGATGCGTCCCTGGCCAATCACATCGACGATGCGGCGCCGACGACGTGGCTGCAGCCTGTCCGCATCGCGTGGCTGCCGGCTTCGACCGTTGCGGGTCGCAGCGGTGTTGGCAGTGTGTTCGTAAGGAGGATTGCGTCACTCGGCACGATTGGCCGGCGGTTCATAGCCCGGCGCTACCTGGAGCGACTTGCGTACATTCGTGGAGACGGTGCGACGCTCGAAAACCTACATCAGCGTCATGTTGCCAGCACTCCGGCTGGCGCACCCTGTGACGACTTTCCGCGCTTTATTGCAGGTCAGGCGATGATCGCGCTGGAGCGCTCCGAGCGGACGGTTCGCGGCGCCCGCTACAAGATTCCGAAGATACTGCCGGCGGAAGTCTTCGCGAACGCGACGTTCAAGCAGAATCTGTCCAACATCGCCCAGCAGCGAGACCGCGCCATCATGAAGGTCGTCGACAAGGCGGCGAAGTACTTAAAGGAAATGGCGGCGATGCAGACGCCGCGAACGCTGGACCTGATGATGTCCCTGTACGGCATCGCGCTCAGGAGTCACCACGACGAGGAAATCAGCGTCATCGACGAGCAGCTCGAGCGCGTCGGCAAGACGATGGCGGAGCGTCCCGTTGTCTTCCTGATCAGCCACAAGTCGATGCTGGACACCGCAGCGTTGTCCAAGGTGCTGTTCGACGCGAACCTGCCGCTGCCGCTGACCTTTGGCGGCATCAACCTTCGTACGCCCGGCTTCGGCGCCCTGGCCCGGCGCAGCGGCATCATCTTCCTGCGCCGCTCGTTCCAGGATAACGAGATCTACAAGCTGGTCTTCCGCCGCTACATCGACTACCTGATCGAGAAACGCTTCTCGCTGCTGTGGGCGCTGGAGGGCACGCGCTCCCGGACGGGCAAACTGCTGCCGCCTCGCTTCGGCCTGTTCAACTACGTCATCGAGTCGATTTTGCGAACCCGCCTGTACAACGTGACCTTCGTCCCGGTCAGCGTCGCCTACGACCAGATTACCGAGGTCGAAGACTATGCGATCGAACAGCGCGGCAAGTCCAAGAAAGCCGAGGGGGCGACCTGGGCCGTGCGCTTCTTAAAGCGCGGCAAGTCGCGCGGCAAGATTCACCTGCGCTTTGGCGAAGCACTGACGCTGACCGACATCGTGCCGACCGAGACACTCGACGCCGGCATTAGCGACGAGAAGAAGCAGGTCCTGGTGCCGACCGTGGCCTTCGAAGTCGCGGTACGCATGAACGCGGCGACGCCGATCACCGACGTCGCGATTATCACGCTGATCCTCTTGGCCGGCGGTAACCGGGCAATGACCCTCGAACAGGTGCAGTCACTGGCGCGCTCCGGCGTAGCCTTGATCAAGCGACGCAAGCTAGAGATCGTCGGCCACTCGGACTTCCGCGATGATCGGGCCGTCCGGGCGACGCTCGACGAGCTGCACCAGACCGGCATTCTGAACTACCTCGACGATGGCATCGAACGACTCTATGCGATCGGCGACGACCAGCACCTTAACGCCGCCTACTACAGGAACACGGCGATCCATTATTTTGTGCTCGATGCGGTCGTTGAGATCGCGCTGCTGGCGGCGGCCACGGCCGACGGTGACCGGGTGACGGCCTTCCTCGAGAAAGCCGAAAGGCTCAGGGACATCTTCAAGTTCGAGTTCTATTTCCCGCGCCGGGCGGGTTATCGACAGGAAGTCGAGAAGCTGGCCAGCGAACGCTTCGGTGACTGGGAGAACCTGCTGGGTGGCGGCGACGCGGCGGTAAAGGCGAGGCTCGGCGAGATACGCCCCCTGCTCGCTCATGTTGTGCTTCGCTCTTTCGTCGATGCGTACCGGGTCGTCGCGAGGGTCCTGGTTGCGAAAGGGGCCGATGCCGTCAGCGACGAATCGGCGCTGCTGACGCAGTGCCTGAAGACGGGCAAGCAGCAACTGCTGCAGGGACGGGTGTTTTCTGCGGAGTCCGTGTCGAAGACGCTGTACGGCACCGGCCTGAAACTTGCTGGCTACCGTGGATTGCTGGGCAGCGGCAAGGCCGATGAACGCCACGCATTCCACCAGGAACTCGTCAAGATCGAAGGCCGTCTTGACGACGTTCTGGCTATCACTGTCGCAGACGCGAAAGAGCTGTGAGTTACGTGCCGCGATGCATGTTGGTGCTTTTTCTCGGAGCATCAGCAGCCGCCTCACCCGAAGAGCCTGAGATTCATCGCTGCACGCAGGGCGACGGCACGGTCTCATTCCAGCAAACGCCCTGCGCACCCAAAGGCGCGGAAGAGCCTGCCGTCGTCGAGCCCGCAGAGACAACGTCGTCGAGCGACGATTTCTTCGACTTTGAGAACCCCTACGATGCGCCGCCAGAGCCATCACCAGGACCGCCGCCTGAGCAGGAAACGACAACGTCGGCCAGCCTGTCCGGCGACCGGCAGCAGTGCGAGAAGGAAACGCGCGAGGCGATCGATGCGATCGACCTTAAACTGCAGCGGAGCGACAACAAGGAAGACGACAGGGCTCACCTGGATGAACTGCTCAAACTGACGCGACGGCTACGTCAGTGCAAGGAGCTGTAGGCTCGTAACACTATGTGCCGCGTTGAAACCCGGTCGACGAGCTGGGAATGAGTGTTTGCGCAGTCGATGCCGGCCGAAGAGACTCGGCAAATAGCCGGTCGAATAGAGAATTCGTCTTCGCTGCGGCGTTCATCGAGACTCTTATTCATGCTGTAGGACCGATTGTGGTTAAAAGCAGAAAGTCTAGCTCAGATCAGCTGGCAGGCGCCTTTCGGCCAGAGTCGGACAGCGATTAGCCGTTGTTTCGGAGCCTATAATCCTACAAAACCGACTCGTCTTTCTCTCGTCTCCGCTTTATCGCTAGCGTGGTCGTCGCAGATACGGGCAGGTTTCACGCGCCCGTTTGTCAGCTGGACCCCGGCCAGGGCCACCGCGCATACACTTATTGCGATGGCGACGGGTCGCAGGATCCGGGACAATTTGCCGCCCGTCATACGCTTGGCCATCATAGCGTCGGCGAACAGGCGTACGTCTTGTGCATGGTCGCGTCGCGGAGATAATTCCACCCGAACGCCTCGCCACTATCTCCTTCTTCGCGGCGCATCCTCAGTCGCGCGAGCCCTTCCTCCAACGTCGGTTTATAACCTATTGGCACCCGCCACATCACGAAGTGCATTTCGCCCATCACTTCGAACCATTCCTGACGCCGTTCGTAGAATCGCCGGTGAACCGTGCGCCAGACAAATCGCTCAAGGCTTTGGATATCCTCCCACACGGTCAGATTAGCCACGAGCTGCGGATCGTCGCCGATATTGTTTTCCGTATTTCCGACGCCGGGCTCGCCCGATCCTTCCATCATCCAGACAAAACCCGGCATGCGCTTACCCAGGCTGTTGATACGGTCGAGATTGTCCATGAAGTCCTTCACGCGCGGATCATCCGTCGGGGCCAGCAGTCTTCCGATATTCAGTTCAGCAAGATGCGTATTCATACAGTCTGTACAGCCTCCAGGTCGTCTCAATTGGTTGCGGTTTGGGCTTTGACACAAGCAGCGAAGTTGAGTTTGATCGCATCGGGACCGACTTCGGCCTGCATTTGATTCGATCTACGTGGGCGGCAGAGATTTGGCGTGCTCCAACGAGTGCCGAAGCCATGTCTTCAACTCCTCTTCGTCGCAACATTCCTCCCGGACGAAAAATAAGCCTCGCATGGAGCGACCGCCGTGAACCATGGGTTCGGCGCCGGGCAGCGATTTCCCGAGGGCATGTTTGTCCTTGCCGAGGCGGAACATGTATCGCCCAACTCCCTCTTTCGTTCGATCAGCGCCGCCGATCATGTTGCCGTTCAAAAAGAAGCACACGCCGCCCATCATGCGTTTTTCGGAGATACCCGAGCGCGAGCGCAGCCAATCGCGAAACTGCGTGGTCAGGACCTCGTCATAGGCCATGGCGCGAGTCCTTCAACCGGCCGATTAATCCGCTGCATACTGGTCGTGTCGCTTGACCCACGCCATGGGCGAGTCCAGCGCACCTTCGTCCCGGCCCTTGGGCGTCAGATCCAGCAATTGATAGGTACCGTTTAGACCGTCGAGCCCGCGGGAGTAAGTCGAATATGCATGACCGATTGCGCCGTCGTCAAAGCGGCGAAATACGCTCATGCCTGGCATTTCTTCACCGAAGACGCGTCCTGAATAGTTATAGCCATCGCTAGAACCCGGTTTGCGGTTCGGAAAGGTCACCCCGAAATCGCGGTTGAATGTACCAGCGCCGCTGGAGACCCAGTCGAAGCGCCAGTTCAGCCTGGCTTTGTAGCCGAGGAGCTTCACCAACGGCGCGGTGGAAACCGTCACGAAGGCGGTGTCTCTTGCCGCAAGATGCCGGTCGATCCCATCCAGATTGTCCATCCAGAACGAGCAGCTGGGACAGCCATCATCCCAATCGGCTCCGAACATAAAATGATAAATAATGAGCTGTCCACGCCCTTTGAAGAGATCGGCGAGCGTCTCCGGTCCGCGTTCGGTCTCAAAGGCGTAATCAGTTTCGATACGCACGAAGGGCAGTTGGCGGCGCGCCGCGCTCAACGCGTCGCGCTCGCGCGTGTGGGCCTTTTCCTTCTCCAGAAGCGCCCTACGTTTATCCAGCCAGGTTTTACGGTCGACAAATCGCGGTGAGGACTCGCTCTTCATTTCGTCACCATCCTTTCAGGCCTCGCACCGCGTCGGCCCAGCGATTGGCGTTCTTCAGTCCCTTGGGAATGGGATGATCGACGAAGCTGGAAACCATCAGCGCGGTCGCCCCGGCGATATCGGCGTAGGACAGCTCGTTATCGACCACAAAAGTGCGGCCATCCGCCAGCTCACTGTCGAACCACACCCAGCGCTTATCCTGCAGTCGCAGGCAGCTTTCAGCGTAGGTGGGATTCTGTTCCACTTTCTCAGAGAAGATCGGAAAGGTGTGCAATCCAAAATCGCCAAGCGGGGCGCAGATTTGTTGTTCCATTCGCCGGGCCCACATCTCGACTTTGGCGGCATGGAGCGGATTCCGGCCCATGAGCGGGCGCTCCGGATAGATGCTTTCCAGGTAGCGACAAATCGCGGTGCTCTCGCTTAAAAACGTGCCGTCGTCCAGTTCCAGGACTGGCGTCTCGCCGAGACTGTTTCGCGTCAAGTGTTCGCCCGTGCGCGTATCTCCATTCAGCACGTCGAGCCAGACGGTGGGCAGCTCCAGACCTTTTTCGGCGAGAAAGATGTTCACGCGCAGCGGATGAGGGGCATTAGCACTGAAGAGATTCATGGAGGCCTCGCGGATACTGAACTACGTGGTAGACTATCAGCCGGGCCTGACAACAGTCAACCATATAGTAGACTATTTAGGCTTGCGATTACGGGAGGCTGGCGCGCATTGGTTTGCGGCCGGGGCACTCCGCCGCTCCCGGTGCTCTGAAGGAGAAATCGGATGAATTCACTCGACACGGTGTTTTCGGCTCTCAGCAATAGCGCTCGCCGGGATATTCTGGCGCGCCTTGCCCACGGCGAGGCCGCGCTCTCGGACCTCGCTATGCCCTTCCAAATGACACAGACCGCGGTCACCAAGCACGTTCGCACACTCGAAAATGCCGGGCTCGTCGAATTGGAGAAGCGGGGACGCACTCGATACTGTCGCCTGTCTACTGCGCCTATGAAAGAGGCCGTGGACTGGCTAGAAACCTATAAGGCCTTCTGGGAGGAACGGTTGGACGGGCTCGCGAAATATGTGAACGAGAATCCATGAAGCTCCCATTTCTGAAATCCGTCCCCGGAGAAGACCCGGTTATCGTCGAGGGCGTTTTCAATTCCAGCGCCGCGCGCCTTTTTCGCGCCTGGACGATCCCGGATGAGATCCTTCGGTGGTTCGGGCCCGGCGACGCGCCTTTGCTGTCGGCGCGTCTCGATCCACGCAAAGGCGGGCTCTGGGAATTCGCCTACTCGAAACGAGACGGCGTTCAGGACGTGATGACCGGCGAGTACGTTCACGTCGCACAGGACGAACAACTGGTTTTCACCTGGCGCCATGAGCGCCGGCTCTCTGGCGGTAAGGTTGAAAAGACGCTGCCGTCGCTCGTAACGGTCACATTCGAAGATGTCGAAGGCGGTGCACGCCTTCATTTGCGGCACGAGCGTATTGTCAGGGAGCGTGGTCGACTGGGAGTTGGCGATGGCTGGAGCCGCAGCTTCGCCAATCTTCAGCGGTTCGTCGAACACCTGGCCGTAGATCGAGTTCGTCGTTGACCAGTCGGCAAAGCGTCTCGCCGCGTGGCGCCGTGTCCGATTCGGTCAGGGTACGCCGTCTTAGTCCGCATCGGTGACCAACTTCGCCATTTTCTCGATCGCCTGCGCCCAACCGCCAGCGCCGCGAGAGTCTGCGGGTACGCCAACATGAGTCATCTTCATGGTCGTCTTCCCGCTTGTTTCGGAAAGCTCGACGATGATTTCCGTCGTTTCCGGATGGCCCGCCGGCATACCCATGCTCTGAGGCGCCAAAATATTGCCTTCTTCGTCACACATGCTTTCGGTGTATACGAGACGGTTTGGCGGGCTAACTTCTTTGTACTCGCCGATAAACCACATCGTCATGGTCTTGTCAGGCATCTCCATTTTCATGCAGATTTTTCGCTGTCCGCCTTCTACCACGTCCATTTCGGCGACAGGTATTTCCATCCCGTTCGGCCCGTACCATTTTTGAAACAGGTCTGATTGAGTCCACATATTCCATATTGTCTCGATTGGCGCTTCGAAGTCGCGTTCAATTCGCACCCAGTCTGATTCAGTTTGCATCTCTTCTCTCGGTCAGTTGTTTCAAAACAGATTCCAGCTGATCGAATCTGGCTTCCCAGATCGGTCGGTACTGTTCGGCCCAGGAAGCGACTTGCTTCAGAGGCACAGGATTTAAGGTGCACGGACGGTATTGGGCTTGCTTCCCCTGGGATATGAGCCCCGCTCGCTCCAGCACTTTGATGTGTTTGGAAACAGCCGGCAGGCTCATATCGAACGGCTCGGCTAGTTCGTTGACAGTGGCGTTTCCCTCGGCCAGGCGGGCAAGCATGGCACGTCTTGCAGGGTGCGCCAGCGCCGCGAACGTCTCGTTCAATTGGTCTGTGTTGCTCATACGATAGTATTAAACCAATACGTTAATAAATGCAATGGTTAAATAGTACATGTCTTCGATTGGCGCGACATGCCCTGGCAACCCTGATCATGTATGGGAACAGACAGAGATTCATGAATGACCGGACAGGGTCTTAAGGGATTTTTCTATCCAAAGAAGCTTGGATAGCTGCTCACTGCCGGAAGCGGCCGGTTGGAATCACCTTGTTGCAAGCGATCCCACATCTGCGCGATCTGCGACTGGGTGTAATAGATCCTCGGTCTCTGCTTCATCAGCAACACCTCCTGCTCTTTAGTTAGAGCTTGGGTGTTGCAACCACCGATTGAACTCGCGGCCGGTGACGGCCTCTCTATGCATCGTGTAGGAGCCTGTTAGCGGTCGAGCGCCATTTCGACCTTCCGTTAACGTATGACGTAGCGTCATACCGTTCTTGCAGACTGCGACCTCTTCAGCCGGCGCCGCAATGAGATTGCCCATGCCAACGGAATCAACGCCAGCAGCGTTCCGTAGAAGAACCCTTTCAGTGTAAAGCGAAGCGGCATCCCAGAGTCGATGTCGTGTCTGTGATTCCATATCTCGACAATCCTTCCATCCTCGAACCGAAAGACGTTGATGATAGGAAGATCGTCTCGACCCTTCAGGATGCGTCCCAGGACAGTGGTCGGCTCGTACTGCCACCTCCATCTTGTGGCGACAAACTCTCCGTCAGCTATCTGATAATCGATCTCGCCGGACATGTTTCCGTTTGCCCAGAAGAAATCGGCGATCTCCCTCTGCGTGATGGCAGGTTCGGTCAGGCCTTTGTCTTCGCCAATGTCGTGAATGACGTACGTATCGGCGAGGTAATCCGTGTACCTGTCTGTTTGGTTGCTGAACCAGAGATTCTCATAGAAGCCGCGAGCAAGTTTCTTGTTCTGTTCCTCTGCTCCCGGTATTGCGGTATCAGCGAGGGATCCCGCAGACATCGACATAAGTAATAGCGCCAGGACACCAGTCTGGATTAGTCGGTATGCGCTCAGTGTGGCCATGACCTGTACCTCTTTGAAATTCAGGATACTCGCGTGGAAAGGGCGAACGTCCGCTGCGGGTCCGAAGCCGACATTTTACCTCGACCTTCATGTGCCTCCGAGTTCGGAGCCAAAGCGGTCGCCGCTTCCGGCTTTCGTCGCTTTCTGTCGCAACCCGAACGCTTCAATTGCCCGAAACCAGATCTCGCAGGTAGCCGGTCGTCAACCCGCATTGCTCGACTGGCACGAGCGACCGTTGGGCAGGTCCAACCGTAAGCCTCTCCCCAACCGACGCAGAACATGATTCCTACACTGTCGCCATTCAGCGACGAATGCGTGTTTTTGTTGCACGTCACACTCTGGGGCCTCGAGCGCGTGCAATAATGTTTGCGGGATACTCTTCCGGGGGTGCTGCTTATGCTCTCCGCTTTGCACAATGATTTGGCTTGCCGTCCGCGGCGTCTTTTTCTACTCGCACCGTTCTTGCTGTTGTCAGCCTGCGGTGGCGGCGGTGGCGGTGACCAATCCTTTACGGCACCCCCGCCCGCACCCGTTAACCCGACACTGTCAATCAACGACGCATCGATTCTAGAAGGCGACAGCGGCAACACCGCGCTCGTGTTCACCGTCACAGCGACGGTACCGGTCGGTTCAACGGCGGCATCCGCGAGCGTCGATTTCGCGACGAGTCCTGGCAGTGCAACGCAGGGCGTCGACTACGTTTTCGCCAGCGGCACGCTGCAGTTTCCCCCGGGTACGACAGAGGCGACGATCGACGTCGACGTCATTGGCGACTTCAACATCGAGGTCGATGAGACGTTCACGGTCACGCTGTCATCGCCGGTCAATGCGACGATCACGCAGGCAACGGGGACGGGAACGATTCGCGACGACGACTCGACGACCAGCGTGTTCGGCCTGGACGACCGGCCGGACAACCAGACCTGCGTCGCGCCTGCGCGCCCGACCGTCGACGCCTCGGTGTCTGTCGCAGACGCGTATCCTTCTCTACCCAACTTATTTCAGCCCACCAAAATCCTGCTGGAGCCCGGCGGCGATCGCTGGTTTGTCTTACAGAAGACGGGGCAGATCTTGACCTTCCCGACCAACAACCCAACCGGCGTTACGACCTACATGGACCTGACGGCGACGAGGGCGATACGGACGGACGTTGAAGGCGGCCTGCTCGGCATGGCGTTTCATCCCGACTACCCGGCGACGCGCGAAATCTTCCTGTCGTACACGATCGACCATACGGGTCCGCCGATGCGCAGCGTGCTGTCGCGCATGATTCTCGACAACGTGACGAGCCCCGGCGGCGGCTCTGTTGAACAGGTCATTCTCGCGGTCGACCAGGATTTCGATAATCACAACGGCGGCGACATCGCCTTCGGCCCGGACGGATACCTGTACTTCGGTCTCGGCGACGGCGGCAGCGGCAACGACCCCAGGGAGCGGGCCCAGGACACGACGCGTCTGCTCGGCTCAATGCTGCGCATCGACGTGCAAGGCACGGGTGCGGACTACGACATACCGCCAGATAACCCGTTCGCCACCGAGCTGAAATGTGGCCCTGGCGCGAACTCGAACGACTGCCCTGAGATTTACGCGTGGGGTTTGCGCAATCCGTGGCGCTGGAGCTTCGACGAGGCAACTGGCGAACTGTGGCTCGCGGACGTCGGCCAGGGATCCCGGGAGGAAGTCAACATCGTCCGGCGCGGCGGCAATTACGGCTGGCGCTGCCGCGAAGGCACACTAGATACGTCAAACATATCCGACTGCAGCGGCGATGAAAGCCTGATCGACCCGGTTACTGAGTACGGGCGCAGCGACGGTAGCTCGATTACGGGCGGCTACGTCTACCGCGGCTCGGCCATTCCCGACCTGGTCGGGTTGTACGTGTTCGCCGACTACGGCTCCGGTCGATTCTGGGCAGCGCGACCGGACGGTCTGGGCGGCTTTGACAACGACCAGCTGATCAACTCCAGTATCAAGCCAACTGCTTTCGGCATCGGCCCGGACGATGAACTCTACGTCGTCGACATTGACGGTGTGGGACAGGGTCGCGTGCGTCGCATAGAGCCTGCGGGCAGCCCCACACCCGACACGATTCCTGACCGGCTGTCGGATACCGGCTGCGTGGACCCCGGTGACGTGACCCAACCCTATGCCGGCCTGCTGCCCTACGATCTGAACGCCGCATTCTGGTCTGACGGCGCCATCAAGGACCGGCACATCGGACTTCCGAACGGTACGACGATCGGCGTCGATGCCGACGGTGACTTCGACTTCCCGAACGGCACCGTCATCGTCAAGAATTTCCGCCTCGGCGGCGCGCTGATCGAGACACGCCACCTGATGCGCCACCCGGACGGCGTCTGGGCCGGCTACACCTACGAGTGGGA
Organism: Woeseiaceae bacterium; assembly: GCA_030066655.1. Lineage (GTDB taxonomy): Bacteria > Pseudomonadota > Gammaproteobacteria > Steroidobacterales > Woeseiaceae > UBA1847. The sequence continues at coordinate 25,790 of JASJBE010000016.1, forward strand.
TGCGGGCCAGACCGAGGCCACACGTGTCCGCGGCGGCAAGTCCGTCAACATCAACGGCCAGGAGTGGATCTACCCGTCGGAGGGCCAGTGCATGGCTTGCCACACGGGCGCCGCCGGTTTCTCGCTCGGCGCCGAGATCGCCCAGTTAAACAGCGACCTGACGTATCCGTCGACCGGACGCACGGCGAACCAGCTCGAGACCATCGAGCACGTCATGATGTTCACGTCACCGTTGCCGGGACCTGCCAATGCGCTGGACGCACTGGCAGATCCGACAGACGCATCCGCATCGCTGGAAGCGCGCGCACGCGCCTACCTGCACACGAACTGCGCGCAGTGTCACCGACCGAATGCGCCGAACCCGTCAACGATGGACCTTCGCTACTCGACGGCCCTGTCAGACACCAACGCCTGCGACGCCATGCCGCTGCAGGGTAGCTTAGGTCTTGCGAACGCACGGCTGATCGCGCCCGGCGACGCCGATGCCTCGCTGGTTGTCGACCGGATGCAGCGCCGTGACATCCACGGCATGCCGCCCATCGGGTCGAATGTCATCGACTCGAATGGCGTAGCACTGATTAGCAACTGGATAGACAGCTTAAACAACTGCAACTGACGGCCGAGCGCGACGTTTATGCGACTCGTCGAGTCAACGCTGGTTCTTTCAGATTGTCGATAGCGGCAGCCGCTGCAACGGCCGTACGTTGCGGTCAGATCGTGACTGCGATGGCAACCAGGAAGGCGACGAACACGCCGGTGCCGGCAAGGGTGAGGCCAATAGCGCCTCGGCTGAGACTCTGCATATCCTGCATCGTCTGAAGCGTGTGCATTGGAATACAGTTGTACATCGTAGTTCTCCAGAGGACGGAAAAGACACACACCAGGTTTTTCCAACCCGGTTCAATGTGAACGATACCGACCTCGCCTGCACTCACAACCGAATAAAACTCACAGCCTCGGATGAGAAAAACTCATCAGTGTGCGTGGATACGGCACTGCGATGTACACGTCGACAAGCCAGCGAAATCCGCTTCCGTGCTTGATCGATTCGACGCGTTGGTGCGCGAGCTGAGCCCGACCTGACGCGCTTTTCCTACTCGACGGGGAATGCCGTCTTTGGCTCGTCGTGCGGCGCGCCTGAAACCCGCTCAAGCACGACGATATAGTCGTATCGGGTTATCGCAATGTGATTGCTATCGAGCGGCTTGATGTGTCGTTTCTGATTTCCGAAATTGAACGAGCCATCCCTGCCCACCGCTAGCTGGGACAGCTGAGCTTCGAACTCGATGAACTGGTCGTGGTTTCTGCTGAAGTCGATCTGTATCAGGCGCTCGTCATTGCAGATTAGAACCACGTCGTCGCCCTGTTCGGCCCTCGTGTAGTGCCCGGCGCCAACATGAGCCTCACGGTCGAGACGCCAAACCCCACGCAGATACTTTGCGGCCGCCTTCGGATGAACGCGAAAGTGCTGGCCTTCCTGCATCAGGCTGAAGAAGTACCGTTGCGACTCTTCTTCACTGACGAGATCGTCTGCGACAGTCGGCTCCGTTACGGCGAACAGCAGACAAACGATACCGAGTTGGACGGTGCTCAACAGGTGTTTGGTCTTGATCATCATTTCTTCTCGAAGGCAACAATAGTTCGCAGGCATGTAGCTGCGGCGTGATTCGCTCTGGCTCGACAGCGATTGTATCCACATCATTATTTACGGGTGTGTTCCCCCAAGTCCCTACTTCGCTTCGTCGCGAGGACGTTGACGGGAAAAAACCGCCGCGAACGCAAGTCCGCGGCGGCCGCTCTGCACTTACCTTGCGGGTTGCTAGATTTCCAGAGCGTTTTCCTCTTTGTCCTCGCGCGTCTTGCCGTACCACTGTTGCAGGCGCAGCCGGATCGCAACGCCGTGGCGATCGAGAATCGATCCGAGCGCGATGGCAGAGGCACCGAACACGGCCAGGTCGATCCAGCTGCTGCGGACGACGAGCTGCACGATGGCCTCCAGGCCAAACAGCACGCCCGCGGCAACAGTGATGATGCCGGCAATGACGTTGCCCGGTTGCTTACCGGCCGTGCCCCACAACAACAGCATCACGCCGGCAGCGATACTTAGCAGTGCCGTTAATCCACCCGGCGCCATGACCACACTCAAGCTGAAGCTCAGCGCCACTGCGATCGTGATAGACACGCGGACGGCGGTGCCCAGCGATCGGCTGCCCGTGCGACGGATGATGTCCAGTGCAGGAGCCGCGTAAGTCAGGGCGAAAAACGGTGCTGCAAGCCCGGATGCGAGCACACCACTGAAGGCATCGGTCAACGCAACAGCAAAGACCATACCCAGCGGCCACGACAACAGCTCGAGAGCGACGGCGACACGAGGGTTCCTGTCGGGAAACAGCGAGGCCTGTCGCGCGACGAGGAACAACACCAGTGTCAGCATCGCGATCATCAGGCTGTCGACCTGGTAGAAGTACATGCTCCTGAAGAGAATGATGCCGAGCGGGATGAACAGCGTCATCAGGGCGAACTTGCCCTCGCCGGTTTTCAACGCACGGTCGTTGCGAAGCAGTTTCGCGACGATGAACAGCGCGTAGACCACACCGGTCAGCGCGACGACACCTGCCGCCAGTGAGCTTCGTATCGGCAACAACAGCAGCGCGTTCAGCAACAGGAAGTTCAGCGCCAGTGGCTTCGCCGAGTGTCTCGCCATGATCGCGAAACAGAACAGCGCCATCGGCACCAGCACGAGCAACGCCGCACCCATGGTCATGCCAATGTTCGCAACGTCCTCGATCCGCCAGTCGGCAAACCCGGGATAGGTCGCGAGCCCGCCGTCCCACTGGAACACCGAGTACAGCAGCGCCCCGAGGATCGTGAAGTTCGCCGGTATCGATACCAGCGCGAGCCCGAAGAACAACCGGGCGCCCTTCGTTTCCTTGACGAGGTGACTCATCGCAAAACCGGCAGCGCCTAACAGGCCGGTTTGCGCGAGCAGCAAAAAGTAGCGACTGATGTCGTTACCACCGCTCCATCCCTGCATCAGGAACACCGACATGGACGCCAGGATGACGCCCGCTCCGAGGATACGCAGCGCTTCGGACAGTGTCGCGACATTGCGTATCGACTGCATGACGCTGTCTACACTGAAGCGTGAGCCTTGAATGGACGATCGCATGCTTTCACTCGCGACGACGTCATTATCGAATGCAGAGGTACGGATACTCATGACGAATCCTCCTTGCCCGTACCGATCAGCTCTGCGAGCTCGGCTCGCAGTTGTGCTGTGTCCTCTTCGGCGAGGAACGACGACTCGAGCGGATCGACGCGCGACGTGGCGTTCATCAGTATTTCGGTCTCACCGAGGTTTATCTCCCAGCGATCGAAGGTGTCCTCGACGTCGCCGTAGGACACGCCCTCGATGTTGTTGATCGTGCGCATCGCTTCGGCGACAGATTGACGCGAGCGCATCATGTTGCGCTGCTGCGCGACCTCGACGATGCGTGATTCGATCTTCTTCACCTGGGCCGCGATGCGTTCTTCCAGCTCGTTGTGTTTCTCAATCGACTCCTCGAGGGTCGCAAGCTGCTTCTCGCACTCCTTGCGGCGGCGCAGGCACTCGAGTGCCTTGGGTTCGTCATCGGCCGCCACCAGTCTGGCTCGATCGGTCCAGCGAACAGAGGCCTGCTGCAGGTCCGCGTAGCGGGTCTTGAGTTGATGGCCGTCCTTGCGTACCCGCTCCAGGCGGACCCTTGCGCGGGCCGCGGCCTGCTGCGTGTCACGCAGTGCGGCATTGATAATCGCATCGTGGTTTTCGACCTTGCTGACGGCCCGATCGACCGACGACGTGATGCTCGTGGATATTCTCTGAATCAGGTTCATAGCAACTCCTCCTAAGGTGCAGTGCGATTTCGAGGCTAGGAGTTGGTATAGTTTTCGGCAACCATTTTCTTGAAAGTTAGATATTTCGAACTTTTGGTATAATTTTTTTATACTTTTACCGGCCTATGACGACCTCCGCCCGATTAATCGACACGATCAAGCGCGAACTGAAAGCGCGCGGCATCACGTACAGGGGGCTCGCCGAACATCTCGAGCTCTCTGAATCCGCCGTGAAGCACATGTTCTCGACGGGCAACTTCTCGCTGCGTCGCCTCGACGACGTTTGCAACGTGCTCGAGCTCGGGATCAGCGACCTCGTCGATATCAGCGAAACGCACGAGCAGAAGATCGAGGCGCTGTCGGAAGAGCAGGAGTCCGAGATCATGTCTGACATGCGCCTGCTGTTGGTCGCCTACTGCCTCTTAAACTACTGGACCTTCGACGAGATCGTCGAACGCTACGACGTGTCGCCCGAACTGGGTGTTCGCTACCTGCGCAAGCTCGACCGCATGGGGTTCATCGACCTGCAGCCCGGGGATCGTGTTCGATTGCTGCTGGCCAACAACTTTAGCTGGCGCAAGAACGGCGCGATCGAGCGCTTCTTCCGCAGTCGCGTGCAGGACGAGTTTTTCGATCACGACTTCCAGGACGACGAGTCCTACCGGATCGTCAAGAACGGCATGCTGACCCGCAAGAGCATGCTGCAACTGGTCGAGAAGCTGAATGCCACCGGAGATTTGTTCGACGACACGACCTGGGAAGAGCGCAGACTGTCGGCCGACGAGCGCAAGGGGACGACGATGGTACTGGCGATCCGGCACTGGTTCTTCGAAGGCTTCAAGCACCTGGAGCGGGACAATGTCGCGCAGTGAGCTGCAGAAACTGACCGACACGGTCGACGGACTCATTGACGCGGCCGCATTGCTGAAGCGAGACCAGCCGGGCGCCGACGAGCTTCAGGCAATCATCGAGCGCGGCGAGTTTCGACCGGCGGAAGACGAGGCGATCGGCTACTGGTTTGCGCGATACCTGACCGTACGCGAGAGTCTCTGGGCCGTCATCGACGACGTCAGGGAGTTGCTCGGCGGCAGGACGGCGAAAAGCGATGAGGACATGCGCCTGTTCGTTGTCGGCTATGCGGCGGCCTGCGCGCTGGTCGGCGTCGATCGAGTCATGCTGTTTGACGTCGCTCGCCACAGCGTCATCCAGCGCAAGCTGAACGAGTCCTTCCGGGAGTTCCGCGTACCCCGGCGACAATTCACGCGTATTTTCGAGGCGTTCATCAAGGAAAGCAGCGTGCTGTCGCTGCTGGACGCGATGCGATTCGCGAAGAAGAACCGCAAACGACTGGAGAGCCTGATCGAGGATCCTGTCGTTGGATCGATCGCGAGGCGGCTGCCGGAGCTGGAAACGTCGCTGGACCCGAGCAAGCGCGCCTACCTTCGCGGGGCGTGGGCCTTCGTCAGCCACAAGTGGCGACGACGGGGTGTCGTAACGGCGAACAGCGTGCTGTCTGGCGTCGCCGAGGGTGTCGGCCGGGTCGCGTCCGACATTCAACTGACCGACAGGAAGAACGTCAGCGATGAGATTCGCGAACGCATCGGCGCTAAGCTCAAGCCCGGCGACATCCTGATCACTAGGCATGCAACCGCGCTGACGAACCTGTTCATGCCGGGCTTCTGGCCACACGCGGCCTTGTACGTTGGAACGCCCGAGCAGCGCGACGCTCTCGGTACTACCGTACCGGACAACAAGCGAACACTGTGGACTGACGACACCTGCACACTGGAAGCATTGAAGGATGGCGTGCGGCTGCGCCGCCTGTCCGACACGTTGCTGGTCGATTATTTCGTCGTGCTGCGACCGCAGCTCCCGGACGCGTCGATCCGGCAGGCCATCGAACGCGGTCTCGTGCATGAAGGCAAGATGTACAACTTCGACTTCGATTTCTTCAGCTCCGATCGCCTCGTGTGCACCGAAGTGATCTACCGGAGCTACGACGGCATCGACGGCCTGGACTTCCCTCTGACCGACCGTGCCGGCCGCAAGACGCTCTCGGCCGAGGACCTGCTGAACTTCGCCCTTGAGAACGAGGCGCTCGAGCCGTTTGCGATTTTCGGCGTCGCGGGCTGCGAGTCCGACGTCGTGTTGGGTGACCGGGTCCGCGAGCTGCTTGTCGCAAGCTTCGAGGCAGAAGCCAAACAATGACACCTAAGTGCCTGAACGGCCGTAGAATCGTTACGTTTTAAAACAGACAGGCAGGCGTCGCCGCCGTAGTCTTGAGGAGTACAAACAAGACTGTAGCCACCGATGACGTATCGAACCTGCCTCGCGGCACTACTATCCGGATTGATGATGATGACCAGCCATGACGCACAGGCCGGCGACAAAGAGGAGCTGCTGACCGACTTTACGACGGGGACGGCGGACTTCGGCTGGTTCGTTGTCAACGACAATGTCATGGGTGGACGCAGCGACGGCGGCTTCGACATGGACGACGGCAGGCTGTACTTCGCCGGCCGCACCAATACGCGGGGCGGCGGGTTCAGCTCCATTCGTACGCGCGGCCCGAGACTGGACCTGTCGGATTTCGACGGCGTCCGGCTCCGCGTCAAGGGCGATGGACGTCGTTACACGTGGCAGATCCGAACTAACGCGACCTACCGCGGCCGCGACGTCAGTTACTGGGCCGAGTTTGAGACCCGCAAAGACGAATGGATCACCGTCGACCTGCCGTTTTCGAGTTTTGTCCCCAAGTTCCGGGGCTTCGAGCTCAGAGGCGCTCCTCCGGATCCGTCCCAGATTCGCGGCATGGGGCTCATGATCTACGACGGCAAGGACGGACCGTTCAACCTGTCACTCGACCATGTGCAGGCCTATGCCGAGACCGAGGAGCTGTTCACGCTCGGCCGGTTTCTGTGGGACAAGCGCGTGCTGCTGGTCAGCGCGCCGGATGCCGGTGACGAAGACCTCAGGCGCCTGACGGGTGACATCGACCAGACGATCGACGAATTCAAAGATCGCGACATGGTACTGGTGACACTGCTGGACTCCGGCCGCGCCGCTGCCGGCGAACGCGAACTTGCTAAGGCCGAGGTCGAATCGATGAGGGAGACCCTGGGCGTAGCTGACGATGCCTTCTCCGTCGTGCTCGTCGGCAAGGACGGCGGTGTCAAGCTGAAGAGTGACGGTCCCGCCTCACTGGACGATATCTACGCACTGATCGACGAGATGCCGATGCGCCGGCAGGAAATGCGGTCCAAGCCGAGCAACGAGGCGTAACCACCTCCCCAGGGCATCAACAACCGTTGCAGCCCGCCAGTTAAACGTCCAGAGGGTTAGCGCCTGCCGACTGTCGCGAGCATTGCGCTACAGGTATGCTCTGCTGCATGCCCCTGATCCGACGTTTCCTGTCTGTCTGCCTGCTCCTGAGCACCGTGGCAGCGGCGCCTTTGTGGGCCCAGGAGGCGACCCCCACGCCGGAACCGGAACCGCCGGTCCTGTCCAAGCTGGATCCCAGCTGGTGGGCCTATTTCGATGGCGAGCCGGAACAGATCAAGCCACGCGTCGATGCCTTTCTTGCGACAGCGAACGATGAGATTTCCGGGCTGGGCGCCCGAAACCAGGAGATCGCGCCGGCCATCGTCGAAGCAGTCGCCGATAACTTCGACGTCTACCTGGCGCTGCTGGAGGATGTCGACTTCGAGACGAAGGTGCTGCCCGAAGCGGCGACCACGTACACGCTGGATGATCTCCTGGGCGTTGCCGCCGCGGCCCGCGACGCTGACGATGCCGCGTCCGCTGCGGACAGCGAGGTAGAGCGGGAGCAACGCATACTCGACGGCGCGACCCGACGCCGCGATGCCCTGTTCAAGGACTACCTGGGCTCCGCCGAGGGCGACGAGCGATGGCTCACCGGCCTGCGGCTGATACGCGCGCGCACCGCGCAGGCCATTGCGGCACGCCGGCTAGAGGTACTGACGCAAAACGCAAGCGATGCGACGGAGTATGCCGACGAGATCGCAACACGCGTCGAGCTGGTCCGTGAACGCCTCGCGATGGACCCCGACGAGACTGCGCTTGCTGCGCTGATTGAAACGCTGGACGCCCTGCGGGACGCGGTCAGCGGTGCCGAAGAGCAGGCGAGAGAAGCGCAGATCCTCGCAAGCAGTCTCGACGTCGACTCCGCTGGCAGTCGATCGGAGCAGCGGCTCTTGCAGCAGCGCGCGCTGGACAGTGAGGTCAACCTGGCACTCGCGCAGGTAGCTCTGGCCGGTACCGAAGCCCGCAAGTTCTGGACGATGCTCAACCTGGACAGCGATCCGGACATGGTGCTTATCGAGGACAAGTCGATCGAGTGGTCGGAGCTCACCCGCACGATCCTCGGCGCGTTGCCCGACTGGAAATTGCAGACCGAGGACGAGCTGCTGGCGGCGCAGAGCGTCGACCGCGATGAACTGGACCGGGCGGCTCGGCGAGTCCTCGACCAGCGCATCGGCACGGCGCAGGAGACGATTGGCCACATCGGCGACCTCGAAGACGACGCGGCCGACCTCGAGCTGTTAATCGTCGCGGTCGACGACGCGAGCAGCGTTTATTCAGGTGCGCTGAAACAGTGGTTCAGTAACCTCGGCAAAGCGATAAAGACTGGCTGGATCCGCGTCTCCGAGATATCCGGAATGACACTGTTCTCGGTTGGCGAGACGCCGGTGACTCCGGGCGACATCGTGCAGGCCATCGTGATTCTGCTGTTCGGTTGGTTGCTGTCGCGCCTGATCCGATCCGCGATCCGACGGGTCGGGCTGAAGGAGTCACAGGGCGCTCAAGCATCGCTGTACACGATCAGCCGACTCAGCCACTACACGATCATCATCGTCGCCGTGTTCGTGGCGCTGACGTCGATGGGGCTCGACTTCACGAACCTCGCCCTGGTCGCTGGCGCACTCTCTATCGGTATCGGTTTCGGCCTGCAGTCGATCGTCAACAACTTCGTATCGGGCCTGATCATCCTCTTCGAACGAACGCTCAGGGTCGGCGATTACATCGAACTGGATACCGGCCTTACCGGCACGGTCAAGGGCATCAACGTTCGCAGCACCCTGATCAACACCAATGACAACATCGACATCGTGGTCCCGAACTCGGAGTTCGTGTCGACCAAGCTGACGAACTGGACCCTGAATGAACACATCCTGCGCGTGCGCATTCCTTTCGGTGTCGCCTACGGATCGGACAAGGAGCTGGTGCGAAAGGCCGCGATCGAAGCCTGCGACGACGTGTCGTACACGCTGACGCACATGCGCGGACGTGAACCGGACGTCTGGCTGGTCGAATACGGCGACAACAGCCTGAACTTCCTGCTGCTGGTCTGGGTGAATCGGCAGGGCGCTCGGCGCCCGACCCGAACACGGGCGGCGTACCTGTGGGCGCTGGAGACCAAGCTGAATGAGTACGGTATCGAGATTCCGTTCCCGCAGCGAGACCTGCATCTTCGATCCGGGTGGCCGTCGGCGGCCGGACCCGACAAAGAGCAGGCTCGCGACGACGACTAGTGCACCGCAGCCGAAGGTTGCGACGGTTGGCGAATCCTCGCCTACGGGTTAAACGGATCCATCTGCTGGTATCCCGCCGGCAGCTCGAACATCGCGGCGTCGATATTCTTGGTTGCAGCCGATTCCAGTGTCGTCTCAGTGACCGCGACGCCGTTCTCGAAATCGATGGCGTGGACCGGGAAGCCGTCGATCTTGTTGATCATCTCCAGCGGATTCCTGACGCCCTGTCCGCCGAAAGGCATTGACTCGAACAGCTGGCTCATGAAGTCGCCCATCTCCCTAAACGATTCGCGCAAGGCACCCGAGCTGTCGACTTCGCTGTAGTCGGTCACACACATTTCCTGGATCTTCACGCCGTCCTCGAGCATCTCGTACTTGCGACAGTCGTAGGACTTCCAACGCCCTTCCCCGACAGGCTTGATGTCGAGGACCGGACCCTTGCCCATACCGCGCCCGCTGCCCATACCCGGCATCTGGCTTTTCATCATCTCTTCAACCATTGCACGCTGATCGGGCGGCATCGCGGCCAGCTGCGCTTCCATCTGCTTCATGGCCTCGCTGATCTGCGTTGAGATCTGGTCGAGCATCGCCTTGTCCATCAGGATGTAATTCTTCTGTGCGTGGTCGATGACGTAGAAGCCCTCTTCCTTGAAGATCACGGTCATTGAGCCCGTTTCCGTGCCGTTCTGGTCCATGCGCGACTGATCGCCGTCTTCGTAGAACGTCAGCCGGTCGATTTCCTCGCCCAACATCGTCCGCGTAGCAAGTTCGTACACGGTGCCGGCGTTGGCGGACATTGAGGCTGCGAGAAGACTAAGTATCGGCAGTGCTGCGGTCGTTTTCATCGACGTACCTCCGGCGAAACTGATGTTAGGGAAAGGGCACACATCATACCGCAAGCCGTGCCGGTAGCGGTACGATCCCGCTTGAGCCGTGGGTCCGCAAAAGGCCAGGCGGGTGAGAGATCGCTACTGTGCGGGGAGTCCTACGGACTGCGACAGGTTTGCGAACGACGAATCACCGTCACTGCCAAACAGCGGATCATCGGCGTCGAGGTGAGACGTATCGATCTCGAGTTCGTCCATCATCGCCTCGGCGCGGGCGAACAGGTCACCTTCCTCCCAGGCCATGTGTTTCCGCAACCGATCGACATACTCTTTTGCGTCGCTGATCACGCGTTCGCGAGTCACGTACGCGCCCGCGACGACAGCCTTGATGTCCGCGAGCAGTCTCTTGCTGAACTCGGCAATATCCTCGTGGTCGCCCTCGACAGCCTCCAGTCCCTGCGCCAGGTCGGGACGTTTCGCCCGCATGCCCGCGTAAATCAGGTCTTCCTTGGGGTGGTGTGTCGTGTCCGGATACACGGTCATGTAGCGCATGATGTCCTGCATCAACTCGAAGTCAGCCGATTCGTCTTCGTGGGAGACATGCTCGATCTCCTGCTGAAGAAGGTTCAGCAGGATAGCCATGTTGCGATGATCCTGGCGGAGTTCGGCCAGTACCCGGGCAGCTTCGTCTGACATGTCGATTCCTCGTCGCCTGTACGCTATTTGATAGTGGCCAAGCTCGATGCCGTGGGTAATCCGGGCTTCCACCTACGTCGCGGTGTCGGCCACGCCCGGCGCGGCCCGGCATTGAATCGACGGAATTAGGCACCAACTCGTGGATGTAAGGAAACACCTCAACGACGACATGCCTCGCTCCGCCAGGAAAGCGGCTGCGGCGGCCTTCAACGAACAGATGCGGCTCAGCAACGAGCTGCATCGCAGTTACATAGAAGACCCGCAACAGCTCAGACAGTACGATCGATTCACCGAGTGGCAGATGGACTACCTTCTGACGCTGTTTGTCGACCTGCACGAGCAGCCGGGCTACGGCGAGGCCCTCGATTACACCGTCAGCGACCTCGCGGGCGTCGGCATCAGCGACCGCGACCACGACCTCGAACGAGCCGCGCCCATCATTACCCGGATGCTGCCGCAGAAGGCGCTAGAGACGATCGCCGCGGCCGCGCGACTCAACGCTCGCGTACTCGATATCAACCTGGGCATATTTAAACGGCTGCAGGTCGATGGCGTGCTGCCGGACGAGATCAGCGAGCGCGCTTACTGTATCGCCTGCCGTGAGTCGAGCTCGCTGGACGAATGCGTTGGCATGGTTCATCTCGCTACAGAGCTCGGCGCGACGCTGAAGTCCCTGGTCAAGGTTCCACTGCTCGGCGCCATGCTGCGTGCGATGCACGGCCCGGCGCACGCGGCTGGATTCGCCGCACTGCACAAGTTTCTCGACGATGGCTATACGAACTTCAAGGCGATCCCCGACATCGACCTTTTCTTAAACGAGATCGACACGCGCATGACCGGTTTCTTCGAGACGATCTTCAACGCACCGCTGGAGGAGCTGCACTAGTTGAGCCCTCTGCCGCCGCCTGAATCCGCTTAACCGGCGGTATCCACACCCAGCTGTTTCTTGAGCTCGGCAAGCTCAGCCTCGAGCCGTTCTACGCGCTCGGTCAGTGCGGCGACGCCGCTGCGCTGTGGCGATGACGCCGGCGCACGCGCTTCGGCATCGGCCGCGTAGGCGTCGACATCGACGGGCCCTGCGAACAGGTGCATGTACTCCGAGTCTTTCCTGCCCGGCGTGCGCGGCAGCTTGACGACGAGCGCGCCCGCCTCACGATTCATCAGTCCGCTGAGCGCCTCGACGACTTCGCTGTTGTCGGCGAACGCGTGCAGTCGCCCACTTCTCGCCTTCAGCTCACCGGGCGTCTGCGCACCGCGCAGCAGCAACAGGCAGACAACCGCGAGTTCAGCGGGACTGAACTGCAGTTCACTGTAGCGGGTGTTGCAGAAGCGCTGCACGTATTTTTCCGCGCGACTCTTGAAGTTTTCTTCGGTGCGAACGAGGTGCTTGGCCTCCAGCTCGCGGATTGTGTGCTGGACCTCGCCCTGCGACAGTGACATAACGGGGTCACGCGACGACTTCTGGTTACACGCGTTGGTCAGCGCATTCAGCGTCAGCGGGTACTGGTCCGGCGTCACGATCGACTTCTCGATCAGGCAGCCGATAACCCGCAGCTGTTTTTCGTCCAGTATCTCCATCGTTCTCGTTCCTCTTTGAGGCTAGACCTTGGGCGACGACCGTATTGAATCCCGGCAGTGCCCCAGGGTCAACGCTGCGGCCGAGCGAGCCGGGTGTCCGGCCCGTATCGGTCGACGAGGTCCGGCAGGCAGGCCCGTCAGCAGGGTACCTAACTTGCTGAATTGACTGCTCAAGAAGCGGGACGGTCGGCCGATACCGTGATCGACGTCTGTACAGAGCGCACGCGTGTCCCGAAACCGCCAACACACCCCTTCCGCAAACGGTTTTTGATTCCCTGCGGTTGCTTTCCCGGACAAGGCGTCGGCGGACGAGCGCGAGTTCCGTGACTACTACCAGCGACGCACGCTGCCGATGGCCCAGGTTGCGGTATTCATCGCCATCCTGCTGATCCTCGCTGTCTGTGTCCTCGACTGGACCGTGATGCCACCCGAGTTCGCCTGGCCCGCGATCTTCTTCCGCGTCTCCACGATGCTGCTGTCGCTGCTGCTGGTTTTCGCGCTGACGATGGTCAGGCCTGCGGATCCGAGGGTGCCCTACGCCTTCATGGCGGCAGGGGCCATCAATGGCGTCTGCACGATCATCGTCGGTGGCATGGCGGCGCGTTCCGGAATCGACTTCGTTCTGTGGGGAACGATTTTCGCGACGTTCTACGTTTACCTCGTGTTCGGACTGCGCTTTCGCCTCGCGGCATTCGCCGGTTGGCCGGTCTTCATCACCTTCATCACGGTTGGCATGCTGGTCGACAAGCCCTTCGTCAAGCTGGCCTACGGCTCCCTGTTTCTCGTGTTTGCAAACATCGTCGGTATGTACGCGTCCTATCTGCTTGAGCGGGATGCGCGGGAGTTGTTTCAGAAAGAGAAGCTGCTGGAGAAACTTGCCCGCACCGATGCGCTGACCGGCATCGGTAATCGGCGCAGCTTCGATGAACACCTCGCAGACGTTTGGCGGCAGGCGCGGCGCGAGGAACACAAGGTCGCCGTGCTGCTCGTCGATATCGATTACTTCAAGCTATACAACGACTGCTACGGCCACGGTCCCGGCGATCGGTGCATACAGGCCGTCGCCGACGCGCTCGATCGCACGGCGAATCGGCCCTTCGACATGGTGGCCCGCTACGGCGGTGAGGAGTTTGCCATCGTGCTGTATAACCCGAGCGACCAATTTGTCAGGGACTACGCCAACAACCTCGTCATCCGCATCGAAGCGCTCGGCATCGAACACAGGGCCTCCGATATCTCCGAGCATGTGACCGTCAGCGTCGGCGCGGCCACCCTGCGTCCAGATGAACTGAGGCAGGCCGAAGGACTGATGCGCAGCGCCGATGACGCGCTGTATGAAGCCAAGGCCCAGGGGCGCAACGGCGCCGCCGTCTTCTACCTCGATGACGCGATGAAGGCGACGCGCACGCTCAGGGCGGTGGCCTCCTAGTCAGGCTGTTCAGGCAGCCGCCGGCGGCTCGCACATCACGACGGGGCCGCCCTCCTGTCGGATCAGCTGCGCATATCGAGCCTCGAGGTCGTCACGCTTGATCTTCAGCGTCGGGGTCAGCAGATCATTCTCGATCGTCCACGGGTCGTTAACCACGAAAATCGTCGACAGCTTCTCGTGCGATTCGAGCATGCCGTTAACCTCGCCCAGCGTGTCCTGCAGGCTCTGGCTGACGTCGGCCTCCGACATCTGCGCCGCGGACGGCGCGGGCACGACGACGGCGACGGGCGCGCGCAGACCGGCGCCCATGACGCAAACCTGCTCGATCAACGGGTTGCCGGCGAGCTTGCCCTCGATCGGCACAGGTGACACGTACTTGCCCTTGGCCGACTTGAACTGCTCCTTGACTCGGCCGGTGATCCTGTACGCCTGGATAGACTCGTCCCACTCGCCCTTGTCGCCGGTGTGGAAGTAGCCATCCGGCGTCTTGACCTCGTCCGTAAGCTCAGACTGCTTGTAGTACTCGGTAAACAAACCCGGCGTGCGGATCAGGATCTCGCCTTCGTCGCTGAGCTTCATCTCGGTGCCCGGGATCGGTTGGCCGATCGTACCGATACACTCCGACCGGAACGGCATGTTCGTACAGGACAGGCCACTGGTCTCGCTCATGCCCCAGCCTTCACTGATGTTGATGCCGATCTTCTCGTACCAGCGCAGCGTCAGCGGTGAGATGGGCGCGCTGCCCGAGCCGATCAGGCGGCAGCTGTCTAACCCCAGGCCCTGTCGAACCTTGCGAGCGACCATCTTGCCGATAATCGGCAGCTTCAGCAGGCGGTCGAGCTTCTCCGGCGGCGTTTTCCTGTGCACGCCGGTCTGGAACTGCACCCACAGCCGCGGTACGGAGATAAACAGTGTCGGTTCCGCACGGCGAAGGTCATCGATAAACGTCTCGAGCTTGTCGACGAAGAACATGTGGCTTCCGCCATAGACGGCCGGACCGGCGATGACCGTCCGCTCGGTGATGTGCGCCAGCGGCAGGTAAGACAGGACACGCTCTTGTTCCTTGAAGCTGAGTACATCGGCGCAGGTGCCACTGGCGTAGTCGTAGGCGCGATAGCTAATGACGACGCCCTTCGGCCGGCCGGTGCTGCCCGACGTGTAGAGAATCGTCATTACGTCATCGGCCTCAGGACGGTGCGGCTCGGCGATCGGCTCGTTCGCATCGATCATCGCCTGCCAGTCGTTCTGGCACGCGATGCCGGTGTAGCGCATGCCGATCGTCATGATTTCCGGGGTCAGTGCCTGCTTGGCGGCCTCCTCTTTGTCGAGGCGGCCGATGATGACCGCACGCGAACCGCTGTGCTCGAGCACGTAGCTCAGGGTCTCGGCCCCGGCTGTCGGGTAAATCGGCACGGACACCAGCCCGGCCATCGATATTGCGATGTCCGCAATCATCCACTCGGCGCAGTTCTTCGACAGGATGGCTACCCGGTCACCTTTTGACAGGCCGAGATTCAGCAGTGCCGACGCAAGCCGGGCTGCATCGTCCCTGGCCTCGCTGAAGGTCCATTCACGAATCTCGTCGTCCAGCGGCTGTGTCAGAAACGTTCGGTTGGGTGATTTTTCCGCCCAAAGGTTGAGGGCGTCGGGTGCGGTTCTGAGTACTGTCATCGATCTTCCACGCATTAGTTGGTGTTGTTGTATGCGGCCTGGCCGGCCGACCATTCTGCACCATTTCGGACGCAAAGCGTCAATTCAGTGCAGTTTGCCAGCGCCTTGCCCCCGCGCACGTCGCGCTGTCTACCGATCGCGCTCCGGCATCGAACCCACTCCGGCCTGGCTGAGGATATCCAGCAGCCGGTTGATCTCGCCGCCTTCCCTTCGCTTTATCGCGATCAGGTCTTTGTCGTCGCTGGCGAGGATCGTGAGCGCCGCCTCGAGTTCGTCGACCGTCGCGTGCATATCGAGAATCTCAACGACTGCATGGTCTTCAAGCTCAGGAAACACGCTTAAGACGTCTTTCTGTGTTGCTGTGCTCATAGCTTGACGCTAACACCGCAAGCCCTTTCATAAAATCCGCATTTCTACACAGCAATGGCGCTCCTAACGACAGCGCGCTGCATACCCGGCAATCGACGCGCCCACATCGCCCGTCCCCGCATGGGCGGCTTTCAGTCCGCCAGTGAGCGTTCCAGCAACTGCTCGATCAGGTTCGCGTAGTCGGTGAGATGGCGTATGCCGAGGAACTGGACACGAACTTTTTCACGCGCTGCCCTGCCGATGCTCTCGCGCAGCTCGTCGTCCTTCAACAGGCGCTCGAGGATGTCGGCGAAGCCATCCAGGTCGGCCGGGTCTTCCAGCAGGCAACCGTCTACGCCATCGTCGATCTGCTCGATGATGCCGCCGACAGCGCTGGCCACGACGGCGCGACCTTTCCACATGGCTTCCGTCACCGTCAGTCCGAAACCTTCCTTGAAACTCTTCTGCACGACGATCGCGGCATGACGCTGTAGCGCGTTAACGATAATCGCATTCTCGGTGACGTCGTCGACGGGGAGGTTGGCGAGATGTACCCGCTCACGGACGGCGTCCGGCAGCGCTTGCCACTTTGCGAGCACCTCTTTGTAGACCTGCGGCGCCTCGGGGTCATCGGCGACCGCGTGCACGTTCGGCCCGGCCAGCACCAGGTGCGCACCGATCTCGGGAGAGCGCTCGAGCATCTTAACGAAGCCCATCATGACGCCCATCATGTCCTTTAGCGGGTCCCATCGAGATACCTGCACGACGAGCGGTGCGTCCTGCGGCGGCGGTTCGCCGGCGCGGTCGACGACCGCCTGTCGCTGCACGCGACCCTCCGAGCCATCGATATAGCGAAAGCTGGCAGTACCCTCATCCGGCGGCTCACCGGCCACCAGGTCGGCCTGAACAAGGATCGCTTTCGCGCTGTCTGACTCGAGGAACTGGTTCTTGGCCGAGAAGGCATCGATGCTCGGCTGAATCTTGACGACGCGTTCGGGGTCACACCATGTGGGCGCGTATCTGCGCTTGGAGAAAATCAGGGCAGGTACGTGTTCGATGTAAGGCCGTAAGAAGTTCCAGCCGAGATCGGACTCGCTGTTTCGTCGGTCGTAGCCGATATGACAACGCCAGATGACGTGCAGCCCGGCATCCATCAACAGCGGCGCAAGGCCGGCCGTCTGTGGGTCATGCAGGATGACGAAATCGCCAGGCTTGACCCGGGACATCAGGTCGTCCGCATTCTCGCGCATCGTCAACTCATAGATATCGCGCTCGGCGGCGCCGAGTGGCGACCCGTCACCGCTCTGGCCGTGCAGTGCGTGGTGGATGCGCTTGGTCAGCTGGAAGAACTCATTCGGCCCGGTGATGACCAGCCAGCGTGCGTCGAGGCCCAGTCCTCTGGAGAACGCGAGCATCGGCTGCAGCATCTCGGCAACGCCGCCACCGACCGCCGTCGAGTTCACGTTCCAGATCGTATGGTCGTTGACGACCGCCCTTAGCCCCTCGGCCCGACCCTGGATCTCCGTAACGCGCTCCTCGCTGTGCACGTCAAGGAACTTACCTATGTCGCGTGTATCGACTTCGACTTCTTCAAGTGTTCTCGGATTCATAGTGATGACATCCCCGCTTCGACCTCCCCCAGAACAGCCAGAACTTTATCATGGCTTTGTCATCGGAAGCTTCAATGAATACCGAGGGTTGGCGTCGGTTCGGCCTTCGCTACACCCCTCGCGTCGCAATGCCTGCCGGCTAGTTCGCAAAGCAGACCACCGACATCGAAACGGATTGGCGTCGCTTGTCGGGGTTCACGTATGAGTGGCGCTGGTCGCCGCGGAACACGAGCATGTCGCCTTCGTTCAGCAGGTGATGCTGACCACCGGCCACAAGCTCGACTTGGCCCCGCTCGCAGGTCAGGTACTCGCGAGTGCCGACTTTGTGCGGAATACCCGCCATGCGGCCGCCGGGCTCGAGCTCGGTGCGCGATATCTCGAGTCCCGGGATAGACTCCGGCACCAGCGGACGCACCCTGGCGCCTTGTCGCCTGCGCTCCCGGACCCTCGCAGCGGGAATGAACTCGAACTCGCTGCGGGGCGGCCCGATCAGCTCTTCAATCGACACATTCAGCGCGTTGGCCGCCTTGGTCAGGACATGAAGCGTCGGGTTGGCCGAGCCGGTCTCGAGGCTGGCCCACGTCGGCCGCGGAATTCCGGACAGATCAGCCGAACGCTGTTGCGACAGACCGCGGGCCTCGCGGAGCCTGCGAATGTTGGCCGCCAGGTTTCGTTGCGTTTCGGACATGTCGTCAAAATATCAATCTGCTATTTAAATAGCAATTCAGTTGTTTATCTATCAGCCGAGGCGGACCATGCACTCAAACACTAAGGAGACAGACATGAACATCAGAATGGAACACGCGAACCTGAGCGTTCGTCACTACGATGAATCCATCCGGTTTCTCAAAGCCGCGTTCCCGGACTTCAACATCCGACGCGAGGGCTTTCACGACGGCAGGCGGTGGATGCACATTGGCACCGACGACACCTACATTGCCTTGAACGAGGCGACGGCGGACTCGGCCGAAGCCTGGGTTCCGTATGCCGGAAAGCCCGGCGTCAACCACCTGGGCTTTGTCGTCGACGACGTGGATGCCCTGCGAGGACGACTGTCGGCGGCCGGCTTCAGGGACTCAACCTATCCCAACAACCACCCACACAGGAAGCGCATCTACTTTCACGACGCGGACGGCAACGACTGGGAGTTCGTCGAGTACTACTCCGACGATCCGGCGGAACGCAA
>JASJBE010000078.1 GCA_030066655.1 Woeseiaceae bacterium
CACTAGCAGCCAGGGCAGGGCAGCCGCCGAGATCTCGGCCCTGATGAACTCGGTCAACCCTTTGTTCATACCTCGAAATCACCGCGTCGAGCAGGCGATCACCGAGGCGGTCGATGGTGATCTCACCGTCTTCAACGAAATGAATGCGGTACTCACACAACCGTATACCGAACAACCGAGCCTCGCAGACTATGCGAAACCGCCACGGGGGCATGAGCGAGTTACCCAGACGTTCTGTGGGACCTAGCGGGGCGGACAAAAACGTTCCCAGTGAATTCGGAAATGCGCTTACAGTTCGGCGGTCACTTTCTACCTCTTCGAAACCCTGTATTGGTGACTGCAACCGGTCCCGCCAATGTCCTGAAGCGGACCTTCTGTTTCGCATCCTCGCGTGCAGTTGCACTAGGTAAATCCCAGAATTGACCAGGTTTCGCCGGTCTGAAAACCTGCATCATGACAAAGGCAAAACCAGCCAAAGCTGGTGACGCAAAGCCACGGGTCCTCGCTTCCTGACAGACGTTCGCCTGTAGGACCCCAAGATCGCCGGGCTGCCGAATCGCAGCAGTATTACAGGTGAAGAGACACCTACGGATCGATTGCCGAACCATGAAGCGAGGGGCATCCATGAACACGACAAACAGACGGCAACCTGTCTGGTTGCTGATTGCTCTTGTTACGCAAGTTTCGCTGATTATCTTTCTGACTGGCTGCAGCGGAGGCGGCTCGCGAGCCGGCTCTCCAGTTGACCAAAGCGGCAGCGACAATACGACGGTGGAATTACAAACAGGCGTATTCATCGACAGTCCGGTCGAAGGCCTGGAGTATGTTTCCGGTTCGAGGCGAGGTGTGACAACCTCCGGAGGCTCTTTCGAATTCGTCGCGGGCGAAGACATTTCATTTCTTATCGGCAACGTCACGCTCGGACGCGCGGCAGCCAAGTCAATCATGACGCCTCTGGATCTTGTCGAGGAGGCGACCGACGAGCATCACCATGCAGTGACCAATATTGCGCGCCTCATTCAGTCACTCGACACCGATGGTTCTATCGACGAAGCGATTGCTATTTCTTCTGCAACAAGGGACGTGTTGCGTAGCGCCGGTTTCATCAACTTCGATCAGCCGGTAGAGGCGTTCGCAAACGACCCGAATGTCAAGGCGCTCTTCGATGCCCTGAATGAGGCAGGCGTCTTTACAGATGGCGCACACTCGCTGGTCGACGGGGTCGACGCGGTCGCGCACCTTAGCGGCACGTTAGCGAAACACCCTGTGATCACTGTTACATCACCAAATGGCAAGGAGTTCGTGGTCAGCATCGAACCATTCGAGATCACCTGGCGGGCAAACTCCAGCATCGCGAGCGTCGACATCTGGCTGTCGCGGGATAGCGGTGAGTCATGGAACGATACGCCAATAGCTCTGTCCGTTCCGAACACGGGAAGTTTCATGTGGACTGTCCCGATACTGTCCAGCAACAATACGAAGATCCGTCTTCGCATCAGTGATGCTGCCAACTCACTGGTCTTCGACGATTCCAACGATGACCTCACAATCCTCCTGCCGATGGCGGACCTGGCCGCCTACATCACGATGTCTGACGGCGCGGACTCTGACGGCGATTACCTGCCCAATGAGCTTGAGATCGCTCTTGGAACAGATCCCAACAATCCGGACTCGGATCGCGACGGCATCAGGGACTACGAGGAAGTTATGGGACAGGTATTCGGTGACTTCGAGAACATTCCTGACTTGGATCAGGATGGCGTTATCGCAGCGCTCGATACCGACGACAATGGCGATGGCGTCCATGACGGCGAGGGGATCGACAGCGATGGTGACGGCATCTTCAATTATCTCGAAATCAATGGGTTTACCTACGATTGGTATACCGACAACTTTGCGCTCTGGGACGGCGTTTCGTTTGATGCTCCCTACTTCAAGACCGACGCCAGGCAGCTCTCCACCGATCAGGACCCATACACGGATGACCAGGAGGCATCGGGCAAGCTCGTGGATGTCCTTATCAGGGAGCCGGGCGGACTTCCGATGGTACCGGCTTTCCCGAATATCGTCGTACGCTTGGAAGGCTATGACGTAACCCTGAACTCCGAGATTACATACGCTCGAGGAGGGTCGCTGTCCGAGGGAACGACCTGGAGTCGCCAGACAACAGTTGAGAACGCCTTTGAACAGGGCATCAACTACGAGGCCGGTATTCAGATTACGGGAAAACTCAGTGCTATCGACTGGGCCAAAACTGAATGGTCCGCCAAGCTAGGGGGCAGCTCAACGTGGACCTGGACGAGAAGTTCGACAGTGAGTATCGGCGAGTCGATCACACAGGAGTCGAATTGGCAGAAAGCGACTACCAGCAATCCTTCCACAGCCGCACGCGTGAAACTGAAACTCAAGGCGTACAACTTCGGCACCGCCGCAGCGAGCAATATTCGCCCAACGCTGACGATGAAGATCGGAGGCATGAGCATCCTGACATTCTCACCGTCCAATCCGATCGGCATCCTCGAGCCGGGTGGTGTCTATCCGGCGCAGGACGGAACGTACTGGGTCGTGGACAAGAGGCATTCTATGGACGCCGGGTCCGATATCGACCTGACACTTGACGAGCTCAGAATGCTGGAGAGTGGCGCACCCCTGAACATCGAGGTTACGCAGATGGATGGGGATGTCATGCTCTTGAACGAGGGGGGGCAGTGGGAAGACGCTGGCAAGTGGGGTGAATACATCGCGCGTTGCGAGGCAGTGAGTGCCAACATCAAGCTCGACATCGGCGACGGCCAGTTCATCCATCAACTGGTCTACGCAGACGACAGCGAATCCTCGCCGGTGGTCACACTCGGTGACGCACTGCGATGGGTTGCATCGTATAAGGAATGGACGGGTAGCCCGATCATCACCTACGTCGACAGCTCAGGTATGCCGCAGGAGACAGACCTGATCAATTGGAACTTCATTGTCGACAAACCGACACTGCTCAAGAACGGGATTGTTCCGGGTAATCCTGATGCAAGCGCGGACGTTACTCCGACGGAGCTGGTCCTCGGTCCGGACACAACGATTACAGCGCGCGCCCCTCGGGAGGCGCTCGATCTGCTGGGGCCGGACATCTACTACGCCTACTACGATTTTGACGCAAGGGTTGTTGAACTTGCGGCTGCCGATTACAACGGCATCGTAAACGCGTTCTTCATTGACGAAGACGGCAACCAGCATCCGATGAACGAGACCATGCCTGGCACAGGTGTCTTCACTCTCGACCTGACAACCGTCAACGGAGGCTATGAACCGAAATTCAATGAAGCTACCCCGGAGGAAAACGACCTCTACGAACGGGTCGAGGTAGTGAACAGAGACGGCATCTCGCTGGTGCAGGGCCTTTACGCAACCTACTCGCCCGACAGGTCTGCTACACCGATCCAGATTAACAGTATTTCGGTAACGCCGGCGACAAGCACGCTCACAACGAGCATCGACTTTGACGAGTACTTCCCGCCGACAGTAGAGGTCTACCTGGCAAATGGCGACGTAGAAAAGATGTCCAAGCACCCGGCGTTCTGGGACCCGGACTATGCCTCGGTATGGCAATACGACTACGCGGCTGACAGCCTGCTGCTGTCTGACCTCGAGGGTGCCAAGGTCGTCGCCGTAGTAGACACCGACTGCAACGTGGAACCTGCGCCGGGCGTCAATGGCCAGTCCAATTGCTTTGCCGTGATGGAGATATCGTCGGATGCCATTTCGGATGGTGCGTGTAAGAGTGGCGAGAGCACGTTGAGCGGCTACTTCACGGATGTCGTATTAGGTGGCCAGATCGCTAACTATGATGTCCTGAACTTTGACTCTGCGTGCGACCTGTCGAACGGACTGGTGAAGCCGGTCAGGCTGGAAGAAGAGATCTATTGGGATGATTTCGGTTATGGCCCTGAGTTTGACCTGGTGTGGACACCATTGGATCGTGTATCACATCTGGTGGCGGACTATGGCGCCAATCAGGTCACCAGTATGGCGTATGAGGACGTGGACGCCGGCAACATACGGGGTCTCGCAAGCAGCACGGGTGGACACAACTTCTTCAGTTGGTCGACACCTGTCTGGCGGAAGACAGTAGGACCGAACGAAAGGCAAACCTGGGTCATCACCACCAGTGAGGGCCGTTATGTCAAGATTCGGATTGAATCCGTATCGGCCCAACACTGGCCGATGACGACTCACACTTCGAGCCACATAACGTTCTCTTGGGCTGTGTATCAATAGTGTCTAGCGCCTACACAATGCCCCCGTTCAGGGGGCATTGTCCTATTGTCCTGAACGTGACCACGCCATCTTTTCGGGTTGTGTCAGAATCGTAGGGGGATGTCGTAAAGGGGTGTAATGATCCAGAGAGTCATTAACCGAGTGGTCTAAAGCATGAAGACAGAGCAAGTTCTCAGGAAGGCATACTAGTGCGTTCATTGACATATTTGCACAAATACGCAAGTATGAAGCCATGGACGTTGTCGAACGAAGCGAACTGGCGAGTCTTCTCAAAGCCCTGGGTGAATTCAACCGGCTTTCGCTGGTTTATGAGCTCTGCGATTGCAAGGCGCCGCGTAACGCGATGTGCCTGTGCTCATGTTGCAGCGTCGACTCGTCCGTAGCCTCGCGTCACCTGAAGGTCCTTGCACAGGAAGGTGTCGTGCAGATGGAAAAGAAGGGGCGTGAACGAGTGTATTCCCTCAATCGAACCGAGATCGCTGAGAAACTCCGGTCTCTCGCGGATCGAATAGAGGGATAGGGAAAAAGTCATCAAGGGGACAAGCTATGACGGATGAAAAAAAGTGTAGCAAGTGCGACTGCAAGACAAGTAAGTGCTGCCGTGAAAAGACCTGCGAGTGCTGCAAGGACAAGTGCTGCTGCTGACAGGCTAACGCGTGTTCAGACCGGCCGCTGACGCGGCCGGCGCTCGATCCGACCATTGGTTGCTGATAGCGGTCCACGCTGCGAACGCGATCGAGTTCGGCGGCAAGTCAGAGAATGCGTCCGGATATCCAGCACCAACAAGCAGCGTATGCAGGTTACGCCTGCCCTGCCTACTGTTCGGCACGCTCCGCGACGAGTCCGCGGCACAGGATGTCCGGGAACTCGCGCTGCAGGCGCGCCGCGGTCTTTGCATCGCCGTGAAACCATTTCGGGATCCAGTTCAGCGACCCCATGATGGCGTTGCCGGTCATGCGCACGTCGCAGTCGCAGATGCTTCCATCGGCGATTCCGCGCTCGAGGATTTCTTCGAAGCGACGACTGTGCTGGCGCGACAGGCGCAGCACCTCCTCCCGGTGCCTGGGCTTTAGCGATGGGATCTCGCTCAGAATCGCCACCGGGCCGTGATCGCCGACCATCAGGCCGATGTGCAGCTCCAGGTAGCGCTTGATCGTGGCGAAACCATTCAGCTCTTCATTGACAGCCTGCTGCATGGCCTCGCGTCCGACGTCTGCCGCTCTCAGGTAGCAGAGGTAGACCAGTTCTTCCTTGTTCTTGACGTAATAGTAGAGAGCAGCGTCGGTGAGTCCGAGCAATGCCGCGACGTCCTTTAAGGACGTGCCGCTGAAGCCCTTCTCGTTGAAGCAGTGCGCGGCAGCCTTCAGCACGCGGTCGCGCTGAAGCTCAAATCGAGTGTCTACGGGGTTTTCGGCCATGAACCTAACACGTTAAACCTACTCCAAAAGCGGTACTTGAGTAATTTCCCGGGCTGCATTATTTTAATCGGCATTAAAATTTATTCAATAGCAGAAGTGATTGAATTTTCTCGGAAAGTCAATCAGGTAGCGGTCTGCATTGAAGGCCCTGGAGGGTCACAAGCATGAGTATTCCAGCCAGCCAGTTACCCGGCGCGCAGGGCCGGGCCGTGCCGCTGCGATTTGTCACAGCAGCGTCCCTGTTCGACGGACACGACGCCGCCATCAATATCATGCGGCGGCTGATCCAGGCGCAGGGCGTCGAGGTCATCCACCTCGGACACAATCGCAGCGTCGACGAAATCGTGCGCGCCGCCATCCAGGAGGACGCTGACGGGATTGCCATCAGCTCTTACCAGGGCGGGCACAACGAGTATTTTCGCTACATGGTCGACCGGCTCAGAGAAGCGGGGGCCGAACACATACGCGTGTTCGGCGGTGGTGGAGGCACGATCACGCCCGACGAGATCAAGGCGCTGATGGACTACGGTGTCGAGCGAATTTATCACCCCGACGACGGCATGGAGCTGGGACTCGAGGCGATGATAAAAGACCTGATCGAGCGCACCGAGGCTGCGCGACAGGCGACACAGGTCATACCTGACGTGGATCCCGATTCGTCGACCGATATCGCCGAGATGATCTCCGCGCTGGAGCAGTCGCTCATCGATGACGGTGAGCTCGGGCGCCTGCGCAAGGAGTGGCAGCTGCAGTCAAAGGGTGCCCCCGTGATCGGTATTACCGGAACCGGCGGCGCCGGCAAGAGCAGCGTAACGGATGAGATCCTGAATCGATTCCTCGCCGCCTTTCCCGACAAGAAGATCGCCGTGCTGGCCGTCGACCCGACCCGGCGTCGTACCGGCGGGGCACTGCTGGGCGACCGTATCCGGATGAACTCACTGCGTTCAGAGCGCATCTACATGCGCTCGATCGCGACGCGCCGCCAGCACCTCGCGACGAGCGAGATGCTCGCCGACCAGGTCGCGTTTCTCAAATCGCTCAATTTCGACCTGATCATCGTCGAGACAGCCGGTATCGGCCAGAGCGACAGCGAGATCGTCGATCTCGTCGACTTCTCTGTCTACGTCATGACCAGTGAGTACGGCGCGGCCAGCCAGCTCGAAAAAATCGACATGCTGGATTTCGCCGAGCTCGTCGTTCTGAACAAGTACGACAAGCGCGGCGCCGAGGATGCGCTGCGGGACGTACGCAAGCAGTGGAAGCGAAACCATCTCGCGTGGGACGTTGCCGACGAAGACATCCCGGTCTATCCGACGATCGCAAGCCAGTTCAACGATCCCGGCATTACGTGGATGTTCAGTCAGCTGTGCGAGCGTGTCATCGCCAAGCTGGGGTTGGACAAAGAAGACTGGACGCCCAACGTGGATACGAGTCTCCGCGAGCCGCGGGCGACGTCGATCATCCCGGGCGCCCGCGTGCGCTACCTGGCTGAGATCGCCGAGCAGGGACGCTCGATCAACGCGTCGATCGAGCAGGAAGCGCAAGCCGCCAGCACGCTGCAGCACCTGTACGAAGCGCTGAAGGCGCTGGGTGATGAGCGTCTGCCCGGCGCATTCGAAGCCTACGCTGCGGACGACCTGACCAGCGACGGCGACGTCAGTCTGCTGACGCTGCGTCAGCGCTACCAGGAAACGCTGTCCGACATCTCGGCAGAGTCTCTGACACTGCTGCGCGAGTGGCCCGCACGCCGGGAGGGCGTGACCACCGAGACCTACAGTTACGAAGTGCGTGGCAGAACCATCACGGGCAGCAACTACCGCGAAAGCCTGAGTCACCAGAAGATCCCGAAGATCGCCGCGCCGAAGTACGTCGATTGGGGCGAGCAGCTGAAGTTCCTGACCAAGGAAAACCTGCCCGGCGCCTATCCCTACACCGGGGGTGTGTACCCCTACCGGCGTGCCGGCGAGGCGCCGACGCGCATGTTCGCCGGTGAGGGCACGCCTGAGCGGACGAACCGGCGCTTTCACTATCTGTCGGCCGGGAACGAGGCGGCGAGGCTGTCGACGGCTTTCGATTCGGTCACCCTCTACGGTGAGGATCCCCACGAGCGTCCGGATATCTTCGGCAAAGTTGGGAACTCCGGCGTATCGATTGCCACCGTCGACGACATGAAGAAGCTCTACTCGGGCTTCGATCTCTGTGCGCCAACGACATCGGTGTCGATGACGATCAATGGGCCTGCGCCGATGATTCTCGCTTTCTTCATGAATACGGCGATCGATCAGCAGGTTGAGAAGCACCTGCGCGAGACCGGATGGTGGGAGGCCACGGAAAAGGCGATCGAAAAGAAGTTCAAGGGCCGTAAACGTCCGAGCTACGCCGGCGATCTGCCGCCGGGCAACGACGGCCTCGGCCTCGGTCTGCTCGGCGTGTCAGGCGACCAGTTCGTCGACAAGGAAACCTACGCGCGCATCAAGGCCGAGACGCTCAAGGCCGTGCGTGGCACGGTTCAGGCGGACATCCTGAAGGAAGACCAGGCGCAGAACACCTGCATCTTCTCGACCGAGTTCGCGATGAAGATGATGGGTGATGTGCAGCAGTATTTCATCGATCACCAGGTTCGCAATTACTACAGCGTCTCGATCAGCGGTTACCACATCGCCGAGGCCGGGGCGAACCCGATCAGCCAGCTGGCCTTTACGCTGTCCAACGGCTTCACGATCGTCGAGTACTACCTCGCGCGCGGCATGGACATCGATGAGTTCGCGCCTAATTTAAGCTTCTTCTTCTCGAACGGCATGGATCCGGAATACACCGTCATCGGCCGGGTCGCACGACGGATCTGGGCGCGAGCCATGCGCGAACGTTACGGCGCCAGCAGCAGGTCGCAGATGCTCAAGTACCACGTTCAGACCTCGGGTCGAAGCCTGCACGCCCAGGAAATCAGTTTTAACGACATTCGTACGACGTTGCAGGCCCTGTATGCGCTGTTCGACAACTGCAACAGCCTGCACACCAATGCGTTCGACGAGGCGATCACGACGCCGACTGAGCAATCCGTCCGCCGCGCAGTCGCGATCCAGATGATCATCTCTGAAGAGCTCGGCCTGAACTTCTGCGAGAACCCGTGGCAGGGCTCGTTCATCATCGACGAATTGACCGACCTCGTCGAAGAAGCCGTGTACCAGGAATTCGAGCGCATCTCCGAGCGCGGCGGCGTGCTCGGTGCGATGGACACGATGTACCAGCGCGGCAAGATCCAGGACGAGAGCCTCTACTACGAGAGCAAGAAGCACGATGGTTCGCTGCCTTTGATCGGCGTCAACAAATTCCTGCCGAAGGAAGGGCAGGAAGACGAGGTTCACGATCTTGAGCTGATTCGTTCGACAGTCGATGAAAAGCAGGCGCAGATAGAAAACGTTCGCGCCTTCAGGGAATCGCACAGTGCCGAGGCCGAGTCGTCCTTGACTCGACTGCAGAGCGTCGCTCGTGCGCGCGGCAACATTTTTGAAGAGCTCATGGAAACCGTGAAGTCGAGTTCGCTCGGCGAGATTTCCGATGCGCTCTACGCCGTCGGCGGCGAATACCGCCGCAACATGTAACAGGACTCAAGGCATGAGTGACATTATCAAATACGATACTGACGGCCCGGTCGCACGCATCACACTGCACCGCCCGGACTCGATGAACGCGTTTACGACCGAGCTGTGCGCCGAACTGCTGGACTTGCTCGAGACCGCCGGTAATGACGACGCAATTCGTGTCGTCATCCTGACCGGCGAGGGCCGTTGCTTCAGCGCCGGCGCCGACCTGAAGGGCGGGCTCGAGGGACGTGCCGTCTACGGCAAGTTGCAGTACGAGTATCGCCCGGTATTGAGCGAAATCGCCCTGATGCCAAAGCCGGTCATCTGCGCGATCCCGGGGTCGGCCGCCGGCATCGGCATGTCGATAGCGGTGGCCTGCGACTTGCTGATCATGGCCGACGATGCGTTCATGCTATCGCCGTTTACGACAATCTCGCTGGTGCCCGATGGCGGTCTGAACTGGCAGCTGGTTCGGCAGCTGGGTTACAAGCGCGCGTTCCAGTTGAGCATCGAGTGCGAGCGCATTTCGGCAAATCGCTGCGTGGAGTTGGGTCTGGCCAACCGGATGGCCCCGGCCGACGATCTTCAGTCTGTAACGATGGACTGGGCGCAGTCGATTGCGAAACGCGCGCCGATGTCGATTGCAGCGACGAAGCGCGTCATGCGCCATGCAATGGATCACAGCTTCGAGAGCGCCTACGATCTCGAAGCCAATCTCCAGCAGTCGTTGCTGGGCAGCCAGGACAACGAGGAGGGCGTTGCCGCTTTCTTCGAGAAACGAGAAGCAGAGTTCAAAGGCAAATAGACGTGACAACGAGACCCATTTTTACCGAAGACCACGACATGTTCCGCGATTCGGTGCGGAGCTTCATGCAAAACGAGATTGGACCGCACTCGGAGCGCTGGCACGAGCAGGGCATGGTCGATCGGGAGGCGTTTGTGAAGGCGGGTGAACAGGGCTTGCTGCTGATGTGGGCGGACGAGGCCTACGGCGGCGCCGGAGTCGAAGACTTCCGCTACGAGCAGGTGCTGATGGAGGAAAACGCGAAGTACGGCGACAATGGATTCTTCCTGTGGTTGCACAGCAGGCTGGTCGCGCCGTACCTCGGCGCGCTGGGCACCGACGAACAGAAACAGCGCTGGCTGCCTAAGTGTGTGTCCGGAGAGAATATTCTCGCCGTTGCCATGACCGAGCCCGGCGCAGGCAGCGACGTTGCCGGCATGCGCACCAAGGCCGAGGACAAGGGTGACCACTTCCTGCTCAACGGCTCGAAGACCTACATCTCGAACGGCATACTGGCAGACCTCGTTGTCGTCGCTGCGCGGACCAATCCCGACAGCAGTCACGGGCTCAGCCTGTTCGTGGTCGAGCGCGGCATGGAAGGCTTCGAGCGTGGGCGGAATCTCGACAAGATGGGCCTGAAGAGCCAGGACACGGCAGAGTTGTTCTTCAACAACGTCAAGGTGCCGAAGGAGAACCTGCTCGGAGAGTTGCACAAGGGCTTCTACTCGCTGATGCACTTCCTTGCGGAGGAGCGCCTGCTCGCCGCCGTAGGCTTCATGGCGAACGCCGAGGCTGCCTTTGCGGAGACGATGGAGTTCATTACCGAGCGCAAGGCGTTCGGCCAGACCATCGCCGACTTCCAAAACACGCGCTTCAAGATGGCCGACATGCGGGCCGACCTCGACGTCGCGCAGGCCTATGTCGATCACTGCGTCATGCTTCACAACGACGGCAAGTTGTCGGCTGAGGATGCCGCGAAGGCCAAACTGCACACGAGTGAACTCGAGTTCCGCGTGACCGACGAATGCGTGCAGCTGCATGGCGGCGCAGGTTATATGAATGAATACGCTGTCTGTCGGCGGTTCACCGACGCTCGGGTGTCGCGGATCTACGCTGGTTCGTCCGAAATCATGCGCGAGATCATCGCGCGCTCTATCGGTCTCGACCCGAGAAAGAAATAGCGCCAGCCTGTATGCTCAGACTCCTTCGTTGTATTGCATCGCTTAAGGCTGAATCTGATCGTGAGAGTCGCTTTCGTTGGGTCTCGATCGGAATGAATAGGGTTTGCGGATGAAGGTCGCCTTCGTTGGGCTAGGAGTCATGGGTTACCCGATGGCGGGTCATCTGTCGCGGGCAGGCTTTGACGTCAGCGTGTACAACAGAACGACCTCTACGGCGGAGCGATGGGCCTCTGAATACGCGGGCACGGTCTGCAACACACCGGCCGAGGCTGCTGCCCGTGCCGAGCACGTGTTCGCCTGCGTCGGCAACGACGACGACGTACGCGCCGTCATGCTCGGCGATACGGGCATTCTCTCAGGCGTTGAGCCTGGCGCGTTGGTCATCGACCACACGACCGCATCGGCCAGTCTCGCTCGCGAACTGCACGCGCTCTGTGCCGAAAAAGACATCGGTTTCCTCGACGCTCCGGTATCAGGCGGCGAGGCCGGCGCTGTCAACGGCCAGCTCAGCATCATGGTGGGCGGAGACGCAGCCGATGTCGAACGCGCCCGCGAGTCGATGAATGCCTACGCCAAGAGCATCACGCACATCGGCGAGGCAGGGTCCGGTCAACTGGCGAAGATGGTCAACCAGATCTGCATCGCGGGCCTCGTGCAGGGCTTGTCGGAGGGCCTGCATTTCGCGAAGCGCGCCGGGCTCGACGTTGCGACCGTCATCGACGCCATCGGCAAGGGTGCGGCGCAGTCGTGGCAGATGGACAATCGCTGGGAGACGATGCGCGACGGGCGCTTCGACTTCGGATTCGCCGTGGACTGGATGCGCAAGGACCTCGCTATTGCGTTTGAAGAGGCGAGCCGCAATGGTGCTAGACTTGAGGTCGCTGAACTCGTTGATACGTTTTACGCCGAGGTTCAGTCAATGGGCGGCAGCCGCTGGGACACGTCCAGCCTGATCGCCCGATTGGAAGGCGACACGCGGCCTAGGAAGGGAAAGTAGTTCGCAATAACAGGGGAGGCCTCGTCGGCCTGAGATCCGCATCTCGCGGGAACCCTCATAACCTGATCCGGATAATGCCGGCGTAGGAAGTCAAGAATGCCTGGAAGAGCCCCGTGGCGCGTCGCCACCATCACCTTACTGTTGTCTGCCGCCGTCGGCGCGGAGTCTATTGACGAGATTGTCGTCATCTCCGACCTCCGGCAGCGCCCGCTCAACGAGATCGCGTCGAGTATCACATTGCTCGACGAGCAGCAGATCAACGAACTCGCCGACCAGCACTTCGAAGAGCTCATCAAGTCGCTGCCAAACGTCAACTGGTCCGGCGACGGGCACCGTGCTCGGTACCTGCAGATCCGCGGCGTCGGCGAGCTGGAGCAGTACCAGGGTGCGCCGAACCCGTCCATCGGTTTCCTGATCGATGACATCGACTTCAGCGGCATCGGCACCGTCGCGGGCCTGTTCGATATCGAGCGTGTCGAGGTCCTGCGCGGCCCGCAAGGTACGCGCTACGGCGCCAACGCGCTGGGCGGCCTCGTGTATCTTAGAAGCACCGAGCCCGACGGCGAGACCGACGCTCGTGTCGAGCTCAGCGCGGCCAGCGACGACGCCTTGTCGATTGGCGCGGCGGCCGGCGGCGAGCTGTCGTCCGACGTCACCTTTCGTATCAGCGGCCAGCACTACGAGAGTAACGGCTTCCGGGACAACGCGACGCTGGGTCGCAACGACACCAATCGTCGACGGGAATCGTCTGGTCGCGCCAAGATTCGATGGACGCCCAGCGACAAGCTGGAGATTGCTGCGACGCTTATGTTTGCCGACATCGACAACGGCTACGACGCGTTCGCACTCGACAACAGCTACACGATGCTGTCTGACAACCCGGGGACGGATGCGCAGCAATCTCTCGGCGCTGCCTTCCGAGTCGAGTGGAGCGGCGATTCCGCCGACTTCCTGTCGATCACGACGCTGGCCGATTCCGACATCGCGTTTGGCTTTGACGCCGACTGGGGCAGCAGCGAGTCGTGGGATCCGTTCGTTTATGACTACACTTCGGCATCGGAGCGGGAACGGCAGACGCTCAGCCAGGAGTTTCGACTGACGTCGATCGACAAGATCTTCGACGACACGACGGACTGGCTCGTCGGCATCTACGTGTCACGATTGGACGAGACCCTCGTCAGCCTGAACGTCGGCGAGTACTTCGATCCGTTCTTCCCTTTCGGCGACACCCTGTTCGACCCGTTGGACAGCGATTACGAGGCGACCAACGTCGCCGTGTTCGGTCAACTTGACGTCGAGCTGGCGCCCGCGACGCGACTCGTCGCAGGCCTCCGCGCCGAGCATCGCAGCGCCGACTACGTGGACAGCACGGGCGTCAAAGCATCGCCGTCCGAATCGATGCTCGGCGGCGAGCTCAGCCTGAGCCACGACTTGTCCGATGCGGCAACGGTGTACGGCACACTGTCGGCCGGCTTCAAGGCCGGCGGCTTCAACCTCGGGCCGGCTCCGGCCGAGCTGCGCGAGTATGACGGGGAGCGCTTGTGGAACCTCGAATTCGGCGTCAAGGCTGCGTTGCAGTCTCTGAGCATTAACGCGGCGTTGTTCTACAATCGCCGCGAGGACCAGCAGGTCAGGACGTCCGTGCAGCTGATACCGGGCGACCCGGCTTCCTTTGTGTTCCTGACCGAGAATGCCGCCGAGGGACGCAGCCTCGGTGCCGAACTCGAGCTCAACTGGGCGATCAGCGATCGCTGGCAGGCGTTCCTTTCGCTGGGCTTGCTTGATGCAGAGTTCGCGTCTTTTGATTCCGTCGTCAGTACTCTCGACGGCAGAGGCCAGGCACACGCGCCGGACTACACGCTGGCTGCGGGCGTCAGCTATCGCGATCCTTCCGGATTTTTCGCAAGTGTCAACGGGTCCGCCGTCGACGCCTTCTATTTCGACGTCAGCCACGACCAGAAGTCCGACGCTTATGCCCTGGCCGATGCCCGCGTCGGCTATGAGGGTGACAGCTGGACCTTAAGCCTGTGGGTGCGGAACATAACGGACGAGGAATACGCCGTGCGCGGGTTTTTCTTCGGCAACGAGCCGCCGAACTTCGAGCCGACCTTGTATACGCGACTCGGCGATCCCCGTATCGTTGGAATGACGATTGACTGGAGATTCTGACATGAAGGTAGCCGTCGACATCAGCTTGTATCCGTTTGACGCGGACTTCGTTCCGCCAATCAAGGACGTGATCGAGCGCCTTGCTGCGCATGAGGAGCTCGACGTCGAGACTAATCGCCTCAGCACGCAAATTCGCGGCGACTACGACGCCGTTATGGCCGCACTGAATGAGGAGATTCGCCAGACCTTCGAGACGGTGCCGAAGGCGATCTTCACGATCAAGATCCTGAACAACCCGCTGGGGGACTGAGGTAGTCCGACATGCTGGCGACGCTCCAGGCGCAGATTGCCGCGACGTCATCGATCGAGTGGGTCGCCGTGGTCGCCGCGATCGCCTACCTGCTGCTCGCGATTCGCGAGAACATCTGGTGCTGGCTGTTCGCGGCAATTAGCTCGGCCTCCTACATTTGCCTGTTCATTAATGCGCTCCTGTACATGGAGTCGCTGCTCAATGCCTACTACCTGGCGATGGCGGGCTATGGCTTAAGGGTCTGGTCGGGGAAGCAGGACGTGGACGGACATCGACCCGTCGTCACCTGGCCCTGGCAGGTGCATATCGTCGCGATCCCGAGCATCGTTGCGCTTAGTGCCGGCAGCGCATGGTTGCTGTCGACCTACACGGACGCTGCCTTACCGTTCTATGACTCGCTGACCACCTTCGGTGCCTTCTGGACGACCTTCCTGGTCGCGCGCAAGGTGTTCGAGAACTGGTGGTACTGGCTCGTTATCGATGCAGGGTCGATCCTGCTGTACCTGACGCGGGACCTGTACCTCACGTCGCTGCTATTCGTCGTTTACCTCGCGATGATCCCGTTTGGCATCGTGGCCTGGAAGCGCTC
>JASJBE010000090.1 GCA_030066655.1 Woeseiaceae bacterium
CGCGCAACACGCGGCCGAAAGGTACCGGCGAGTTGCCCCAGCTATTCGTAGGGATAGCGAGGACCTGCGGCGACGGGTGAGGGAAGCGCCCATAGGACAGCGTGATGTTTCTCGCCGTTTCGACCAGCCAGCGTTCGAGGCCGCCCGGATCGATATCTCGCTTGGGTTTCATGATCGCAATCCGAAGGCGGGTATCCATGACTCTCGGCGCGGCGGAATAGAAGGCACCAAATGCCGTGACCGCGCGTCCGCTGCCCGGTGACTCGCCCAGCCGATAGTGCCCCGGACCCAGCGGTTTCCACGGCACAGAGACTTGCACGCCATCGTCGACGTGGAAGCGGATGTCCAGGTCGGGGCCACCCCGTGGACGCCATAACCACAGAGACGGGGATACAAGGACATTGCTTTCGTCGAGTAGGTCATTGCGTCGATCGTCAAGTGCCGCGCGCCGGAGGTCGAAGCGGTAGCGAAGGCAACGACCGCCACGATCGGGAAGGGCGATTCGCCACTGGTTACTGTCCAGCGTTCGACCCGATTCGCAGTCTGAAGCGTCGAGCAGGTAGCGAGCGGCATCCCGGGTGCCCGCGGAAACGCGCCGCACGGGCTCGCTAAAACGCGCCTCCACTTCGATTGTCACGAGCTCAGGATCGATCCGCACCGTGTATTCATGCGCAGCCTCGGCGGCCACGAGTCCCGGCAAAAGGCATAGCATCCAAATGATAATGATTATCAACATTATTTGTTAATGATTTCAGTCATTTACCGTTCAGCTTCGAGGGTTTATGATCGCGCGCTGTTGTTCCGAATTCCCATGTAAACACGGGTCCACCAGACCCGTAAGACAAGTAAATGATGAGGAGAATCCCTTGAGTACACGTCGCCAGTTTATGAAATTGTCCGCCGCCGCTGCCGCAGGCTGCATGCTGCAACCTTCTCGCGAGGCCATTGCAAGCGATCTGCCCAAGCTGGCCGAAGACGATCCGACCGCGGTGGCCATGAAGTACGTGCACGACGCCAGCAAGGTTGATGCTGCAAGCCGTCCAAACCCGGCGCCTGAGCAGAACTGCGCCAACTGCGCGCTGATCCAGGGTGCCGACGGTGAAGAATGGCGTCCGTGCCCGATCTTCCCGGGCAAGGCGGTCGCCGCCGCCGGCTGGTGTTCGGTCTGGGCACCCAAAGCCTAGCAGAGTCGCAACCGCTCGAAAGAACGCCGGCCATGCGCCGGCGTTTTTTTTGGGCCTCGATCCGCCCGGTCCGCAAGTGTTTCCAAACGCTATCCAAGTGGTGATAATCGTGGCGAGAGCCGGACGCGAGGGGCGCTTGGCTGGATCCAGGGAATAACCATGTTTCAAGAGCTGCAAGCGGCACCGGCCGACGCCATCCTAAGCCTGATCGTCGAGTATAAGAACGACCCCCGGCCCGAAAAGATCGACCTGGGCGTCGGCGTGTTCAAGACGGCTCTCGGCGAGACGCCAGTGCTGGAGGCGGTCAAGGAGGCCGAGAAGCGCCTGCTGAAGAGCCAGTCATCCAAGGCCTATATCGGCTCGGCGGGCGCGCAGGACTTCAACGTCGCCATGAGCGAGCTGACTTACGGGAACACGCTGGACAGTGACCGGCTCGCGTCACTGCAGACGCCGGGTGGGTCTGGCTCGCTGCGCGTTGCCGCCGGCCTGATCCAGCGCTGCGGCGGCAGCAACAGGGTCTGGGTTGGCGAGCCGACCTGGGCCAACCATATCCCGTTGCTCGGCGGTGCCGGACTCGAACTGAAGATGCACGCTTACTACGATTCGAACACGCACAAGCTCCGCGAGGCGGACATGCTGGAAGCTCTCAGCAAAGCGCCGAAGGGCGACATGGTGTTGCTGCACGCGTGCTGCCACAACCCGTCCGGTATTGACCCGACCGAGGAGCAGTGGCGTGCGATCGCGGATGTCATCGTAGAGCGCGACCTGGTGCCCTTCATCGACATGGCCTACCAGGGCTTCGGCAGCGATCTCGACACGGACGCGTTCATGATTCGACACCTCGCCGAGCGCGTCGAGGAGATGATCGTCTGCAACAGCTGCTCGAAGAACTTCGGCCTGTATCGCGACCGCGTCGGCGCGCTGTCTTTCCTGACGCCGAACGCCAAGACCCGGGACATCGTGCAGTCGCAGGCGAATAACGTCGTGCGCACCATGTATTCCATGCCGCCTGACCACGGCGCTGCGGTCGTCTCCATCATTCTCCACGACGACGCACTGCGCGCGCAGTGGGTTAAAGAAGTCGAAGAGATGCGGGAGCGGATCTTCGATATGCGGACGCTGCTGGTCGATACTCTGCGCGACAAGGCGCCCGATCACGACTTTTCACACCTGGCCGTTGCGAAGGGCATGTTCTGCTTCCTAGGGATCACGGCAGAGCAGGTCGAGCAACTCAAGAAAGAGCACGGCGTCTACATGGTGAACTCGAGTCGAATCAACGTTGCGGGCATAACCGCCGGGAACGTCGAGTACCTCGCGTCATCGATCGCCTCGGTCCTGTAGGCGTCAGAGCAGAAGATAGCTGTCGGTATCGATGCCGAGTGCCTCAGTCGCGCCGGCATTGAGCTCTAGCACGAAGCGAACCGGCTCGACAGCTGAGACAGACTTCAACGACTGCGGCTCGGTGTCGGTCTCTATGTTCGCAATCGTCCCGTCGCTCCGGATAAACACCATGTCCAGCGGAATGAAGGTGTTCTTCATCCACATCGACAGGTAGTCGTCCCCGTCATAGACGAACAACATGCCGGTCATGCCCGGCAGCTCCCGGACGAACATCAGTCCGCGGCGACGCTGCTCGAAGTTGGCGGCGACGTAGACCTCGATGTTGTAGCAGGCCGGCGCCGTTGCGACGATGATGATGTTCGCCTTGCCGAAATTCTCGTCGAGCGCGGCATCCTCCTGTGCCGTCGAGCAGAGTGGAACCAGCAGTAGCAGCAACAGCAGCCTCTTCATGACGCATCCCAGTCGATGCGTCCGGCGAAAACGATATCGTCGACGCTCATCGTAGCGCTGCCATTCACCTCGTTTATCGGCGTTATGCAATAGATCCGGCCAGCCACGGCATCCCCGTCCTCGCCCAGCGACTCGTTTCGCTGAATGTCAGCCCAGCAGATATCGAAGTCGGGCGACGTGAAGAATCGACCCTGTCCCTCTTCGACAACGGTCAGCCGCGTGGGCAACTCGTTTGCCGTGCGGTTGCGCTTGAGCTCGGGAATCGCGGCGATGAAAACCAGCGTGCCAGCGCCGGATGGGTGCGGACCGGAGAAGCGCAGGCGAGCCCCTTCGCCATCCGGCCGTGGCATACCCTCGCAGGCCATATCCGACGATTGCCACTTTATGTCGCCTCCAACAGCGCCATACAGCGTCGTCTCGAGCTGGCCGCCTTCGACGCAGCGCTCGAGAGCCGTCTCCTCGGCTGGCTCCGACGGGACAGGTTCAGGCTCTGGCCCCGACGCTGCGCCGCAGCCGGTGGCGAGCAGGGCGGCAAAGACCGCCATGAAACGCCAACTGCGGCGAATAAACCTGTATTTTCCGCTAATTCGATGCAATCTATCGACTTCCGCGTGGTCACAATTCAGATCTGAGTACAGCTTCGACGGCCCACTTGCGCCACTTTTCGGTGACGAGTTGGACAGTCGGCGCATCATCACTAGAATGGCACGCCCTTGCAACACGGAGTACCCAATGAGCGTCGTAGAAAAATTCCAACAACTGGAGGCGCATGCGAGCAGTCTGATTGTCGGCCAGTCGCACCTGATCAACCGGATGCTGATTGCACTGCTGTGCGACGGTCACCTGCTGGTCGAGGGCGCGCCCGGGTTAGCCAAGACGCGCGCGATCAAGGTCTTGTCGGAGAGCATCGAGGGCGAGTTCCATCGACTGCAGTTCACTCCGGACCTGCTGCCGGCTGACCTGACCGGAACGGATATCTATCGACCGCAGCAAGGTACTTTCGAGTTCCGGAAAGGCCCCTTGTTTCACAACCTGATCCTCGCTGACGAGATCAACCGTGCGCCCGCAAAGGTGCAGTCGGCACTGCTCGAGGCGATGGAAGAACGGCAGATCACCGTCGGCGAGAAGTCCTACCCGCTGGACGACCTGTTTCTCGTCATGGCAACGCAGAACCCGATCGAGCAGGAGGGCACCTATCCGCTGCCCGAGGCCCAGCTCGACCGTTTTCTTTTACATGTGCAGGTCGGCTATCCGACACCCGAGGACGAGCGCAAGATCCTGGTGCTGAATCGCGACGAGGCGAAGGCATCGGAGCGAGACGCGTTCCAGCCCCCGGAGCTGTTGTCCGTCGACGCGGTCATGGACGCCCGCCAGCAGATCCTGGACCTGCACCTGGCTGACGAGCTGGAGACCTACATCGTCAATATCGTCATCGCAACGCGAAACGCGGGCAACATCGATGAGACGCTGGCAGGGCAGATCCAGTATGGCGCCAGCCCGCGTGCGAGTATCGGGATCGACCGCGCCGCGAGAGCGCACGCCTGGCTGGCGGGTCGTGACTACGTTGGGCCGGAAGACATCCAGGCCGTCGCCTTCGACGTGCTGCGACACCGCCTCGTACTGAGCTTCGAGGCCGAGGCGGACGGCGTCGACGCGAACTCCGTTATCGAGCGCATCCTCGACGGAGTCGGAGTACCGTAGTGACACGGCTCGACCACATGCCGGAGGACGCATCACCGGTCAGCATCAGCCAGAGCGGGCTGATCCGACTGAACGGTCCTGCACGCGCGATTGCGCTGGACGTATTGCGGGTCAGCTCACTGCAGACCGGCGCCTACGTGTCGCATTTCCGCGGCCGCGGCATGGAGTTCGACGAGTCCCGGCCCTACCAGCCGGGCGACGACCCGCGCAGCATCGACTGGCGGGTGACGGCCAGGAGCACCGAGGCCTACACCAAGCTGTTTCGCGAGGAACGCGAGCGTCCGGTCTTCGTGGTCGTCGATCTGCGGTCGTCGATGCACTTCGCGACGCGAGGCTGCTTCAAATCCGTGAACGCCTGTCGTGGCGCTGCGCTGATCTCGTGGGCCGCGCATCACCGCGGCGATCGTCTGGGCGGCCTGATCTTCGGTGACAACGTGCACCGTGAACTGAAACCACGACTGGGTCGGCAGGCCGCGCTGCACTTCCTGCACGAGCTGGTCGAACACCCGGGCTGGAAAGCGTCCGGAGATTCGTCCAACGATCCGGAGCAAGCGCTCTCATCGGCGATGGCGGCGTTGCGCCGCGTCGTTCGGCCGGGCAGCCTCGTCGTGATCTTCAGTGACTTCGTCGGCATCACCCGCCAGGCGCAGTCCTACATCTCCGGCATCGCTCGACACAATGAGGTGCTTGCCGTCAACGTCAGCGACCCGCTTGAACGGGAGCTGCCGCCACCGGGCCGATATCGACTGCTGGAGGGCGACGACGAACTGGCGATCGATACCGTCGCGCCCGCCGCCCGACGCGACTACGAGCAGGCCTACGAGGCCCGCACGCGAGAACTCGATGCGTTTTGCCAGCGCTACGGCGTGCACCTTTTGCCGTTGTCGACCCAGGATGATCCCGTGACTGCGCTGCAGACCGCACTGGGGCGGAGGACGCATTGATGGATCCGTCGCAGATCCCAATCAGAGACCTGCACCTGCCAGCCGAGGTTGGATGGTGGCCACTGGCGCCGGGCTGGTGGGGCGTGATCGCCGTCGTCACCATTCTGCTCCTGGTCCTGCTCCGCGTCGTGATGCGCCATGTCGCCGCCAACAGTGCGCGTCGCGTCGCGCTTAAACAGGTCGAACTGGCCCGGGCCGACTACGCGAACGATCAGGACGTCGTGAAGCTTGCCGCGCGACTGTCGGAGCTGCTGCGCCGCACGATGCTCGCCTACGCGCCGCGCACGGACGTCGCCGGCCTGACCGGCAGCGAATGGGCGAGCTGGCTGGATACCGGCCTCGACCAGCCGCTCTTTACGCAGGGGACTGGCAGCGAGCTGAGTCGTCTGCCGTACCGCAACCCGGACGGCGACTTCAGCGACGTGAACGTCGACGAATTGATCGGCGCCGTGCGCCAGCGCATCCGAACGCCAATCCGGAGCGCGCGCTGATGTTCTCGCTGGCCTGGCCATGGGCACTTCTGGCGCTGCCGCTGCCGTATTTCGTCTGGAAGCTCATGTCGGAGTCGAACGTGACCGATGAGGCCGGGCTTCGTGTCCCATCGCTCGCCCAGTTCTCGATGCTTTCGGGGCGCAGCAAGAGCGAGCAGTTCCTGAACTGGCGCGTGTGGATCGCCATACTCGCGTGGATTTTGCTGGTGCTCGCCGCGGCGCGGCCCGAGCGCATCGGCGATGAGCTCGACGTTCCCGTCTCCGGCCGCAACCTGATGCTCGCGGTCGACCTGTCGGGCAGCATGGACCAGAAGGACTTCGAACTCGGCAACCGGCGAGTCGACCGTCTGACGGCGACGAAGGCGGTTGCGAGTGACTTCATTGCGCGTCGCGAAGGCGACCGCATCGGGCTGATCCTGTTTGGCGAGCGCGCCTACCTGCAGGTTCCGCTGACGCTGGATCGGGAGACCGTCAACGTCCTCCTGATGGAGGCGTTTATCGGCCTGGCGGGCGAGAAGACCGCGATTGGCGACGCCATCACGCTGGCCGTCAAGCGCGTCTACGACCAGCAGGCGGACGCCGGCGAGCAGGTCCTTGTTCTGCTGACCGATGGTGCCAACACGGCCGGCGAGGTCGAGCCGCTGAAGGCGGCCGAGCTGGCCAGCCAGATCGGCTTGAGGATCTACACGATCGGCATCGGCGCGGAGCAGCTCGAAGTGAACTCGCTGATCGGCGGACGACGCCGCATCAACCCGTCCGCGGATCTCGACGAGGAAACGCTGACGGCGATCGCGGAGCTGACCGGCGGCCGCTACTTCCGTGCGACCGATACGGCGACGCTGCAGGACATCTATCGCCTCGTCGACGAGCTCGAGCCCGTCGAAGAACCGGAGGCCGGGTTTCGGCCCGTCAAATCCCTGTACTTCTGGCCGCTGGGCGCCGCGATGGCACTGGCGGGCCTCTTGTGCCTGGCCAACCTGCTGCGGTCGCTTCGGGTGCGTCGAATTCGGGAGGCTGCGCGCGATGCTGTCTGACCTGAACTTCATTCGACCGGAGCTTCTGTGGGGCATACCCGTCGTGATCGTTACCGCCTTCTTGCTCGCGCGTCGCCACCTGGCGGCGGGCAGCTGGCTGGACGTCATCGATGAGCGTCTTGCGCCGCACGTCCTGTCCGGCACGCAGCAGCAATCATCGTCTTTGCCATGGTGGTTGCTGGGCATCACGGGATCCCTGGCCTTCGTCGCGCTTGCGGGCCCTGCCTGGGAGCGGGTGCAACAACCGGTGTACCGGTCCGACCAGGCCATGGTCATCGCGCTCGACCTGTCTCGTTCGATGGACGCGCAGGACGTTGCGCCGAGCCGCTTGCTTCGTTCGCGTCTGAAGATCCTCGACCTGCTCGAACGTCGTGCGACGGGGCAGACGGCGCTGGTCGTGTATTCTGCCAACGCCTTTACTGTGACGCCGCTGACGGATGACACCGACACGATCGCTGCACTCGTCAACAGTCTCGGTACCGACATCATGCCGAGCCGCGGCAGCTACCCGGTTGCGGCCATCGAGAAAGGCCAGCGACTGCTGGAGCAGGCCGGCGTGTCCTACGGCGAAGTTCTGTTGATTACCGATGGCGGTACGTCCCCGGCGGCGGAGCGTTACGCGAGACAGCTTCGTGAGTCCGGCTATACCCTGTCCATTCTCGGCGTCGGCACTCGCGAGGGCGCTCCGATTCCACGGCAGAACGGCGGCTTTGTGACCGACGGCGCCGGCAATATCGCCGTGCCAAAGCTCGAGGAAGCCGACCTGCGCAAGCTGGCCAGCGCCGGGGGCGGTCGTTACGCAACGTTGACGGCGGACAACCAGGACCTCGATTTCCTGCTGTCCGGCGAAGTCTCAGGTGACGTTGGAGAGGGCGCCGCCTCGGATGAGTCCCTGGCGACCGACCAGTGGCGAGAGGAAGGTCCGTGGCTCGTGTTGCTGTTGCTTCCACTCGCGGCGCTCGCGTTCAGGCGCGGCTGGGTCCTGTTGCTGCTCGTGTTCATCGTTCCCGTGCAGCAGGCAGAGGCCTCGGTCTTCGAAGACTTCAAAGGCTTGTTCTTGAATGACGATCAGAAGGGTCGCGCCGCGCTCGCTGACGGCGACCCGGCGCGGGCGGCCGAGCTGTTCGAGAACCCGGACTGGCAAAACGTTGCGCTGTATCGCAAGGGTGACTTCGAGGAGGCGGCAGCGCGCTTCGCCGAGTCGGGCGACGCCCGCAATCTCTACAACCTCGGCAATTCGATGGCGAAACTCGGTGAGTTCGAGTCGGCGCTGGATGCCTACGAGCAGGTATTGGAAATGGACCCGGCTGACGAAGACGCCGCCTACAACCGCGACCTCATCCAGGAGCTCCTCGACCAGCAGCAGGAACAGCAGGAGCAGCAACAGTCGGAGCAGGGCGAAGGCGAGGGTGAAGAGTCCGACAGTGAGAACTCGGAACAGAGTGACCAGGACGGCCAGCAATCCGACGGCCAGACCGACGGCGAATCGCAGGACTCCGATGCACAGCAGCAGGACCCGAACGAGGAAGACCTGGAGGCGCTGCAGGAGGAGCTGCAACGGGCCGCCGAGGAGCAGCAACAGTCGGAGCAGCAGCTGTCCGAGGCCGAGCTCGCCGAACTCCGGCGCGCCCAGGAGCAGGAGCAGGCGATGGAACAGTGGCTGCGAAGAATTCCGAATGACCCGGGCGGCTTGCTGCGCCGCAAGTTCCGTTATCAATACCAGCGCGCGGGACAGGATCAGGACGGAAACAATCTTTGGCCAGACGACGAGGTGCAGCCGTGGTGATCAGGCAGTTTCGTTTCGTACGGCCCGACGACGAGGTGCAGCCGTGGTGAAATGGCAGTTTCGTTTTGTACGGCCAGATGACGAGGTGCGGCCGTGGTGAAATGGCAGTTTCGTTTTGTACGGCCCGACGACGAGGTGCAGCCGTGGTAAGGCGACTACTAGTATTACTGTTATTTGGCGCGACCGCGCAGGCCGACGTTGTCGTGACGGTCGATCGCGATCGCGTCGAATTAAACGAGTCCTTCACGCTGGAGATCGCAGTCGATTCGAATACGACGTCCGACCCGGATATCAGCGCGCTGGAGGCGGATTTCTTTATCGGTCAGCGTCGCGATCTGTCCAACACGACGATCGTCAATGGCCAGATCAAGCGCAGCCGCACCTGGTCCTA
The DNA here is from genome assembly GCA_030066655.1 of Woeseiaceae bacterium. GTDB lineage: Bacteria > Pseudomonadota > Gammaproteobacteria > Steroidobacterales > Woeseiaceae > UBA1847. The sequence continues at coordinate 9,323 of JASJBE010000090.1, forward strand.
CAACCTGATGGCCAAACGGGCGGGTGACCTGACGATTCCGCCGATTAGCGTGGACGGTGAACAGAGCGTGCCGCTGTCAATCCGGGTCTCGGAACCGACCTACGAGCCGCCCGGCGAAGCGGATGTCTTCATCACGACCGAAGTCGATACGACCGAGACCTACGTTCAGGCGCAGGTGCTGTACCGGATCAAGGTCTACAGGGCTGTTGCAACGCGGCAACCGACGCTCCGGGAACCGGTGTTCACCGGCGCCGAGGTGCTGATCGAGGTCGCCGGCGACGAGCGCAACTATGAGTCAATCCTCGGCGGCAAGGCCTACGCGGTCAACGAGCGTGTGTACGCCCTCTTTCCGCAGGAGAGCGGACAGGTAGAGATCTCGCCGGCGCGATTCGAGGCGCGAGTCTTGCGCGATGGCCGCATTACGGGACGCAAGGTTTTCACGTCCGAGTCCCAGGTTGTCGACGTCAAACCCATTCCACCCGTGCCGCCGGAGTTCCAGGGTGCCGCCTGGTTGCCGGCCAGAGACGTTACGTTGTCGGAGCAGTGGTCCGAGGACCCTGGCCAACTGGCGGCCGGCGAGCCAGTCACGCGCAACGTAACGGTCAGCGCATTGGGCCAGCTCGAAACGCAGATTCCGGTCATCGAGCCGCCGAACGCGGCGGGCGTCAACGTCTACCCCGATCAGCCGGAGCTGAATCGACGCACCGAGACCGATGGCATTCGCGGCATTCGCCAGGAGCAGTACGCGATCATCGGCGTCACCGGCGGTGACGTTCGCCTGCCGGCGCTCGAGCTGCCCTGGTACAACGTCGAGACCAACGAGTGGCAGGTTGCGAGATTGCCGGAACGCGACGTCGGCATCCTGCCACCGGACGTGGTGGTGGCACCGCCCGCTGAAGGCACCGAGACGCCGGAAGCGGGTTCGTCTGCGGTCGTCACGGTGCAGTCTCCGTTCTGGCGCCGCACGGCCGAGCTGCTGGGTGCATTGTGGTTACTGACGCTGATCGCGTGGTGGTGGTCATCTCGGCCGAATCGCGAAGAGCGCGAGCCACCGGAGCTGCCGGTCTACAAGCAGCAGGCCCGGTTATTGAAGCAGGCCCGCAAGGCCGCGCTGGGGGGTGACGCGTCCGGTTTAAAGGCGGCGATGCTCGAGTGGGCCGCGCTGCAGTGGCCGGACAGGCCGCCGCGCAGCATCGGTGCACTGGCAGGGCGTGTGTCGTCGCCACTGGCGGATGAGCTTAAGCTGCTGTCTCGCAGCAGCTACGGTCCCGGAGAACCTCAGTGGGATGGTCAGGCAATCGCCAAGGCTATTCGCTCATTTTCATTGCTGCCTGAGGCGGGTAAGCAATCCAGCGCCGAGACCCTTCCGCCGCTGATGCCCCAGACCTGACAGTGACTCGGCCGCTCTACCAGTGGCCGTTGTTCTCCATCGATGCCCAGGGTTCCTGCGGCGGCAGCGCGTCGCCGGCCTGCAGAAGTTCAATCGAGATGTTGTCCGGCGATCGGACGAAGGCCATGCGCCCGTCGCGAGGCGGCCGATTGATCGTTACGCCCCCGTCCATCAGGCGCTGGCAGGTCTCGTAGATGTTATCGACGCGATACGCGAGATGTCCGAAGTTACGACCTTCCCCGTAGTCTTCCGGGTCCCAGTTGTACGTCAGCTCGACCTGCGCGGACTCGTCGCCCGGAGCGGCGAGGAAAACCAGCGTGAAGCGACCCTTCTCACTCTCGTAGCGTTTCAGCTCGACAAGGCCCAGCTTGTCGCAATAGAAGTCCAGCGATGCGTCGATATCGGTAACGCGGACCATCGTGTGCAGGTATTTCATGTTGTCCTCTCGCGAATGCGCGCATCGTCACGGCGCGCGGGTCGATTTAATGAGCCAATGTGGCGACAATGTTCGGTCATAGCAAGGCTCTGGGCAAGACGTGCAAGGCATTCGCGCAATAACCATCGATCTCGACGACACGCTGTGGGACATCGCGCCCGTCATCCGTCGTGCCGAAGCCGCGTTGCGCCAGTGGTTGTCTGACAACGTGCCCGAGGTGATCGAGATGCATACGCCCGAGCGCATGTCCGGGATCCGGCGCGAGGTTATCCGCGATCATGCGGATATGCTGCATGACCTGACCTTTATTCGCTGCGAGGTATTGCGGCGCATGGGGCAGGCGGCCGGCGTCGGGGAAAGCTTCGTCACAGACGCGTTCCATGCGTTCGACGTCGAGCGCAACACCGTCGAGCTGTTCCCCGAGGTCGCCGACAGCCTGGAACCCCTGTCGCGTCGGTACACGCTGATCGCCGTGACGAACGGCAACGCACGACTTGACCAGGTCGGCATCGATCACTGGTTTGCCGACTGCGTCGCTGCGAGGGACGTCGGCCGGGCCAAGCCGCACGTGTCGATGTTCGAAGCCGCACTGCGCGCCGGCGGCCATGGTGCCGACGCGACGCTGCACGTCGGCGATCACCCGGAGCACGATGTGCACGGTTCGAAGCAGGCGGGCCTCAGGTCGGTGTGGGTGAATCGTAACGGTGCCAGCTATCCCGATGAATTGGCCTCGCCCGATGCAACGGTGACCAATCTCGCGGAGCTCGATGACCTGCTCGCCGACTCGGAGCGTCGATGAAGTCGCCGCTAGTCATCTACATACCCGGGCTGCTGCCGAAGCCTGCGCCCGCGGTGCACCGCGATGCGCTATACCGGTCATTGATGCACGGACTTTCAGCTCACGCTCCCGATGTCGCAGCTCAGATCGATAGGCAACGGGAGGCTTTCGATCTTGTCAGCTGGACTTTCGACTTCTACGGCGAGCACAGGGACATTGAGCTGGATCAACCGTCCATCGATGCCATGCTCGAGCATACGGTGGCGCCCGATACCGCGGTCGACGAAGCCAGCACTTTTTCGCGCCGACTGCTGCGATGGTTCTACCTGCTCGGTGATTTTTTTCCGTTCCTGATTCCTTACCTCGCCGATGAGCGCGTCGAAATGCACATCCGCGACCTCAGGCGTTACGCGACAGACGATAACGGCATCGCGCAACACGTCCGCGAGATGTTGAAGCTCCCGTTGCGCGCCGCGGCCAAGTCGGGGCGACCCACACTGCTGATCGCGCACAGCATGGGCTCCGTGATTGCCTGGGACACGTTGTGGCAGATGTCGCACGAGGACAACGACCACGTGCGGCTCGATACCTTGTTGACGATGGGCAGTCCGCTCGGGCAACGCTTTATCCAGCGACACCTGCTGGGCCACGACAGGCTGGGGCACGCGCGCTACCCGTCGAACATCGTCAACTGGAAGAACCTGTCGGCGCGGGGCGATCTCACGTCGGTCGACCCGAGACTCAGCAACGACTTCGGGCAGATGCTCAAGCTGGATCTCGTCGAGAGTCTCGACGATGAGGAGATCCTGAACTGGTTCCGGCTCGACGGTAAGCTCAACGTGCACGCCGAGTACGGCTACCTGGCGAATCCGGCAACGGCGAAGTTCGTCGCCGCGTGGTGGCAAACGGTCACGAGTATCTAGCTCGCGCTGCCGGTGAGACAAGCGAGCCCGGCCACCTCACCGATTCGTGGGTAAGCTCGGTCAGACCGTTGTCTGCACAAGGGCTTTTGCGATTGAGCGGAATACCCGGGTGTATTTCCGATTGAGGAAAAAAAAGGTCTTGTGCAGACAACGGGCTCGCGAGAGCCCGCGCAATCGGTGAGGTGGTCGGGCTACTAGCTGGTTGCTTCGAGATTCGGCTTGATGACGATGTCGATCCGCCGGTTCTTCGTTCGACCGGACTCGGTTTCATTGCTGGCCAGCGGGCGAGTCTCGCCGTAACCGGTCGCAATCAGGCGGAAGTCCTGGATTCGCATCGCGTTGATCATGTACTGCTTGACCGACTCGGCCCTGTCCTGCGACAGCTTCTGGTTGAAGTCGTCGCCGCCGTAGGCATCCGTGTGGCCCTCGATGATCAGCTCGCTGCGCGGGAAGACGTCGATCGCCTTTTCAACCTTGGCTAAAAGGTCAAAGCTCTCCGGCCGTATCTTCGAGTCGCCGCTGGCAAAGTTCAGGCCGACGAGGCGCAAAATGACAGTATTGCCCTGGCGGAACACGCGAGCCTCGCTGTCCGAGAACATCTTCTCGACGCGCTCGAACTGCTCCTTGACGCGCGCCTGCGCCTCGAGACGCTGCACGAGCGCTGCTCGCTCGGCCGTAGCGCCGCCGAGACGCTCGTCGAGCGCCCTGAGTTCGTCTTCCATATCGGCGATACGGATCGCGTTCTCGCCTTGTTCCTGCTCGAGTCGCTGGATCGTGTCCTGCTGCGATTCGATGTGGGAAACCAGTTCGTTTGCCAGGTTGTCCGGGCCGTCAACCATGTTGGGCAGAATGTCGGCCGCATCCGAGATCGAGCGCAACGCCGCTTCCCAGCTCAAGACCAGCTGTTCCGGCGTCAGTGACTTATCCCGGATCTTGCGCGCGATTTCGGAGAGATAGATCGCGTGCTTGGCTTCGTAGTTCGCCTGCTTTGCGAGATTGCGCGGCAGGTCCGTGTCGTAGCGATTCTCGTTGAGTTCCTTCTCGGCTCGGGCCAGCAGTTCCTTCGCCTTGGCCAGCGTGATCGGGGCAAAGCGGCCGACGCGCGCGCGGTCGGCGTCCGACAGCAGGCGTCGCGTCTCGCTCAGGTACTGCGACTTGATGGCCACGAGCTCGGCATCGCGGTACAGCGTCGTAGCTTCGATGTCTTCTCGTTGTGCGCCTTTCAGGTCGCCGCGCTCCAGCAGACGGATGGCATCGCCGAAGCTTCGTTGTGCGCGCTCCCAGATGTCAGGGGCGAGTTTCGGTGCCAGCGCATTGGCCGCGTCCTGGCGGCTCTTCAGAACCTGCGAGAGTGCTGTCGTCGCCAGGTTGGCAGCCGCGGCGGCGGTGTTGAAGTACTCGGCCGCGTCCGCAGCATTGGAGCGAACGTTGTCGATGCTGCGACCTCGCCTGAGCGCCTGTTCGGCCTGCTCGTACTCCCGCACGCCGCGAGACCAGCTGCGCGGCGCCAGCAACTCGGCATTCGCTGCTTCGGCGGCGGCGCGGGCGGCGTCCGCCTCCTTGAAGAAAGTCGAGCGCAGCTCGTCCTGTGCGTAGGCAACGCTCGAAAGGCCAATAAAGACAAGCGTGGTGGTAACGCGGCGAAGAAAGTCAGACATTTCAATCAATTCCTGGGTACGGGCAGCGGTAACGGTCAGATCCTGGATCGACCGCCAGATGGCGCATTGTGCGCTTTTCTGCCGGTTTATTTAACACAACACACGAATATCGAAAAATTCGGTCGATTTCCGGACTTCGCTCAAACTTTTTCAGGTTTGACCAGCGCTTACGACCTGAAGATCCCAATGTACAGGTTTGCGCACCGGATTATGTCGGATCTCAGTTTTGTGCGATGCCTCACAGTCGAGCCCCGGGACACTCGGTAGGCTGTCGAACATGTCTGCAAAGTACTACACACAGTTCATCCTGACCGATGCCCAGTACCACGGCGGAAACGAGTTCAGCGGTGTTGTCGAACTCAGCCAGCCGATGGACAAACAGTCGGACAGCAAGGACATCGAGGCAGTACTTGCACGGAATTTCGACCTGCAGCGCAGCGCAGTGAAGCTCGTCAGCTGGTCGCGACTGCATTAATTCTTCTGGCGTACAGACCACAGATCACATTGGATCTGCTCTGGATTCCCCCTGACTCTCCCGGCGAATGCCGGGATTTTTTTTGCAGCCTGAATCTCCGTGCCCTCGTGAGTACGGTCAGGTATTGGGCTTACTCGCAAGCTGGAAACCTGTGCCTTCGTGAGTACGGTGTTTTTTTTCCAGACTCGACACTGTGCCCTCGTGAGTACGCCGGGATTTTTTTTTGGGTTGCGGAATCTCCGTGCCCTCGTGAATACGGTCAGGTATTGGGCTTACTCGCACGCTGGAAACCTGTGCCTTCGTGAGTACGGTGTTTTTTTTC
>JASJBE010000088.1 GCA_030066655.1 Woeseiaceae bacterium
TTCATCGCCTCGAAGAACTGCGTGTTGGTCTTCGTGTCCTGCAGCTTGTTCAGCAGGAACTCGATCGCCGCCAGCTCGTCCATCGGATGCAGTACCTTGCGCAGCACCCACATTTTCTGCAGCTCGTCCGGCGCGGTCAGCAACTCTTCCTTGCGCGTGCCGGAGCGGTTGATGTTGATCGCCGGGAAGACACGTTTCTCGGCAATGCGGCGATCCAGGTGGATCTCCATGTTGCCGGTACCCTTGAACTCTTCGTAGATCACCTCGTCCATCTTCGAACCGGTATCAACGAGTGCCGTCGCGAGGATCGTCAGGCTGCCGCCTTCCTCAATGTTGCGCGCGGCGCCGAAGAATCGCTTGGGTCGGTGCAACGCGTTCGCATCGACACCGCCCGTCAGCACTTTGCCCGACGAGGGAACGACCGTGTTGTACGCACGAGCGAGTCGCGTGATCGAGTCCAGAAGAATGACCACGTCGCGCTTGTGCTCGACAAGCCGCTTGGCCTTTTCGATGACCATTTCGGCGACCTGGACGTGGCGGCTGGCCGGCTCGTCAAACGTCGACGACACGACCTCGCCTCGGACCGTACGCTCCATCTCCGTCACTTCTTCCGGGCGCTCGTCGATAAGCAGAACGATCAGGTCCACATCGGGCGTGTTCGCGCAAATCGCCGACGCCATGTTCTGCAACAGCATCGTCTTACCCGCTTTCGGCGGCGACACGATCAGTCCGCGCTGACCTTTGCCGATAGGCGCGACCATATCGATGATGCGTGCGGTAAGGTCTTCCGTGCTGCCGTTACCCTGCTCGAGCTTCAGTCGCTCCTTCGGGAACAGCGGCGTCAGGTTTTCGAACAGAACCTTGGTGCGCGCGTTCTCGGGCGCGTCGTGATTGATCTGCCCGACTTTCAGAAGCGCGAAGTAGCGCTCGCCGTCCTTCGGGGGACGAATCAGTCCGGAGACCGTGTCTCCGGTGCGCAGAGCGAAGCGCCGAATCTGGCTGGGGCTGACGTAAATGTCGTCGGGTCCCGCAAGATAGGAACTGTCGGCAGAGCGCAGGAAGCCGAATCCATCCTGCAGTATTTCGAGCGTACCTTCACCGTAGATATCCTCGCCGTTCGCGGCATGCGCCTTCAGTATCGAGAATATGATGTCCTGCTTGCGCGAGCGCGCGAGGTTCTCGAGACCGAGTGACGTGCCGAGCTCTGCAAGATCAGCGGCCGGGCGAGTCTTGAGCTCCGCCAGGTTCATGCTGTTCTTGCTCTGCTCGAGTTGCTCCGGCGGGATTACTTCGATGTTGCCATCGTCGTCCGGAAACTCACTTTGCGGCGAACGCCGACGGCGACGTCGGTTCGTGTTGCCTTTCGCTTTGTTGCCGCCCTGCTTAGGCCGGCTTTTCGTTGAACTACCCAAGTACCCTCTCACAGATTGCTTTCCAGGAATTCATCCAATTGCGATTTGGACATCGCACCCAATTTCTGCGCGTGAACGCTGCCGTCCTTGAACAGCATTAACGTCGGTATGCTGCGAATGCCGAACTTCTGTGGCGTGTTCGGGTTTTCGTCAATGTTCATTTTGATGACGGACAAACGGTCCGCGTAGGCGTCTGCCGCTTCATCCAGAAGCGGAGCTATCATCTTGCAGGGGCCACACCACTCGGCCCAGAAATCCAGCAGTACCGGCTTGTCAGACTGCAAGACGTCTTTCTCGAAGCTACTGTCACTCGTGTGCACGATCTTGTCGCTCACTGTTCAGGTCCTCCAAACGAAGCTAAGGTTCTTGAATGAGTGGCCCGTCTCGGTCTCCCCAGACGCACGAGCCTTTGAAAATGGATGACGCTGCCCCTCTATTCAGGCACACTGTCGCAGCTTTATGCCGACTTCGTCCGGTATCAAGTCCGGTTTATTGACTGGAATCTATCAAGGAAAGTGGCGAGTGCGACGGTTGTCGCGTCGAATTACAGACATTGTCACCCGTTCCCGCGTGCTTTTGCAAGTATTTAACCTACTTTTTCTGGCTAGTTATTTATGTCTGAAAATCATCTGAGCGATCTCAGATTTGATGCGCTGGACCTGCATGAACAGGTCCAGGCCGGTATCCGCGATACCGGGTTTGAATTCTGTACGCCGATCCAGGCGCAAACACTGCCCATCGCTATCGAAGGGCACGACGTCGCCGGGCAGGCACAAACCGGCACGGGCAAGACGGCGGCGTTTCTGATCGCAACATTTCAGAAGATGCTCAACGACGAATCGCCGGCGCCGGAAAAGAAACAACCGAGAGCATTCATGCTGGCGCCGACTCGCGAACTGGCCGTCCAGATCGCGAAGGACGCCGAGTCGCTGTGCAAGCACACAGGCTTCAAAATCGGGCTCGCGTACGGCGGCACCGACTATGAGAAGCAACGCCGCACCATCGAGGACGGCATCGATATTCTGATCGGAACACCGGGCCGGATCATCGACTACTACAAGCAGGGTGTCTTCAAACTCGACCAGGTCCAGGTTGCCGTACTCGATGAAGCCGACCGCATGTTCGACCTCGGCTTCATCAAGGACATTCGTTACCTGCTGCGGCGACTGCCGACGCCTGACAAACGGCTGAACATGCTGTTCTCGGCGACGCTGTCGCAACGCGTACTGGAGCTCGCCTACGAGCACATGAACGAGCCCGAGCTCATCAAGATCGAAACGGACAAAGTGACGGCGGACCGCGTTCGACAGGCCATCTTCTTCCCGTCCAACGAGGAGAAGATGCCACTCCTGATCGGCCTCATTCGCGAGATGGGTGAGGGTCGAATCATGGTGTTCGTCAACATGAAGCGGGAAGCGGAGCGTGTGTTGGCCTATTGCCTCGCAAACGACATCCACGCCGCCGCCATCTCCGGTGACGTACCGCAGAAAAAACGTCAGCGCATGCTGTCAGAGTTCCAGGCAGGCAGACTCCAGGTGCTGATCGGCACGGACGTCGCATCGCGTGGCCTGCACATTCCCGACGTACAGTACGTCATCAATTACGACCTGCCGCAGGACGCGGAAGACTACGTGCATCGAATCGGCCGAACGGCCAGGGCCGGGGCATCCGGCGACGCCGTCAGCTTCGGCTGTGAGACTTACGCGATGTCGCTGCCGGACATCGAAGACTATATCGGCCACAAGATCTCGGTCGCCAGTTACGACCCGGCGCTGCTGCCCAAACTCGAGAGACCGAAGCCCCGACCGAAGCGCAAACCCCAGCAGGGCCGCGGCGGTGGCCAGCGAAGACGCTCGTCCGGGAACTCGCGTAGTCGGCGTTCCAGCTAGGGCCCTTCAAAAAGCCTCAAACCAGTTCGGCGACAGCTTCTACCCCGGCGTAGTGCCGGCTGTCTCGTGCCGGCTCTGACGTATCCGGCCGGGTTACGGCCACCAGCATCTCGATACCGAAGTTGGCAGCGCTCTCGAGCACGTCATGGTTGTCGTCGACGAATAGCGTTGTAGACGGATCGAATCCCTCCTCCACGCGCAGCGCCTGCCAGAACGGCTGGTCCTCCTTGGGATGGCCGAACTCATGCGACGTGTAGACACGATCGAAATGGTCGCGTACGCCCGTGACCTCGTCTTTGACGGTGAGCGTGTCTTCGTGCGAGTTGGTGACCAGCAGTACGCGGATGTCCCGCTGCCGGACGTCCGCCAGGAAGTCCTCGGCGCCCGGCAGGTAGCCGATGCGATGGTTTTCGTCGCGATGCAATCCCAGGATGTCGAGGCCCAGCGTATCGCTCCAGTGGTCGAGGCAATACCAGTCGAGCGTTCCCCGCAGTTGGCGGAAGCGCGCATAGAGTTCGGCTCTCGCCTGATCCAGCGGAATCGAGTGCCGGTCCGCGTAGCGCTCGGGCACATGGTGCAGCCACATGTAGTTGTCGAATGCGAGATCGAGCAGCGTACCGTCCATGTCGAGCATCAGGGTCTCGCAGCGATCGAGCATGGCTTTGGGATGGTTTTTCACTATACTTCGCGCGCTATCAGGAGGACGAACCGATGAAATACGATGACATTGTAGAGCCTGTGATCGCACTGGCCGAGGATGCCGGCCGCGAGATCATGAAAGTGTACGCCACCGACTTTTCGGTGGAAAGCAAGGATGATGAGTCGCCGCTGACCAAAGCCGACCTCGCGTCCAACGGTGTCATCGTCGCCGGTCTGGAATCGCTGCCCGTACAACTGCCGGTCATCACCGAGGAAGCGGGCCTGCCGGACTTCTCGGAGCGCTCGACCTGGGACCGCTACTGGCTCGTCGACCCGCTCGACGGCACGAAGGAGTTCGTCAATCGCAACGGGGAGTTCACAGTCAACATCGCGTTGATCGAAAACGGCGTCCCGGTGTTCGGCGTCGTTCACGTACCGGCGACTGGCGTCACGTACTTTGGCCTCGAAGGCCATGGCGCTGAACGGCGTGACGCCGACGGTGGCCGAACGCCGATCAGGGTCTCAGAGGCCAGCGCCGACCCAGTGCGCGTCGTCGGCAGCCGGTCGCATGCCAGCCATGCACTCGGTAGCTACCTTGATGCGCTGGGATCGACTGATCTCGTGCCGATGGGCAGCTCACTCAAATTCTGCGTCGTTGCAGAAGGCAACGCGGACATCTATCCGCGGCTGGGCCTGACGTCCGAGTGGGACACCGCGGCCGCGCAGGCAGTCGTCGAGCAGGCCGGCGGCAGCGTCGTCACACTCGACGGCAAGCCGATGAAATACAACACGAAAGAGGCGATCCTGAACTCCTACTTCTTCGTCATCGGGCCCACGGATCGCGACTGGCTGGCGTTGCTGCCGGTCGGCGGGTAGCATGTGATCATTCTGTGATTTAGGCGGCTTTCGCTGTTGCCGCTGGGTCTGCCAAGAACGAAACCATGTCCGATAAAGTCGACACGGAGTGCTTCAAGCAGTTCGATCGCCTGCGCGAGCTTCGCGTGAGCCATCGTGACCTGGATAACCTGATCGATCGGCTGCAACACGACCCGAATGTCGATCAGCTCCGCGTCAGGCGTCTGAAAAAGCGCAAGCTGTTACTGAAGGACATGATCAGCGCGCTCGAAAGCGAACTGATACCCGATCTCGACGCCTGACCTCGAAGACCTACCGGCGGCGAGACCGGGATGCTTCAGCCTGACCCGATCAGGTCGCCTTCGGCGCGTAAACGCTGCACCAGCCGGCACCCATTACGGCCTTACCCGGGAAAATCGAACACGCACCTTTGGGAGCGTCGCCACCCATGTAAAGCGCGCAATTCGAGCATGCCTGTCCCGCCTCGTAGCGCGGATATTTCTCGGGGTCGACGCTGCTGGCATCGGCGACGTAACCCAGCGACTGGGCGCTTGGTTCGTCTTCACTCAGCAATGGGAGTTCAGCATCGGCAGCCGCTTCCGCTGCAGCAGGCTCGGGAGCGACTTCCTCAGCCGCAGGCACTTCCGGTTCGGGCGCCGGTTCTGCAGCAGTCGGCGCAGGTTCTGCAGGCGGCGGCGCCTTCTCGCCCGAGCAGGCGCTCAAGGCCGCGAGCGGCACCGTGGCGGCGCCGTAACCCAGAATCTTCAGCACCTTACGACGATCGTTACTATCTGGCTTTTCTACGCTCATAACTTCTCCCTGTGCAGCCCGAATACAGGAACCGGGCTTTCTTTCGAATGTCGCCTGAGTAGAAACGATTCCCGGCGTTCATGCAAACCGCCTGTATCGACCGCGCGAATCCAGTCAAACCGCGATCCGCAACGCGTTTTGTCAAATGGCTACCTGCGCCGCGCTGTCTTGAATCGCTGCAGGCCGGGCGGAACACGCTTCACAGATTTACAGTGCATCCATTGATTCCGCGATTGTCGCTGGCTATTGTTTTTGCATCTCCAACCCGGAAGGACGCCAGACGCTATGAAAGCAACGGGAACAACCAGCGCTTCACGACGCCAGTTCTTGGGATCGCTCGTCATGGGCGCAGTGGCCTCGAGCCTGCTCATGCCGCGAGGCGCGCGAGCAGACAAACCGCTGGTCAAGGTCTGGAAGAGCCCGACCTGCGGCTGCTGCAACGACTGGATTGACCACCTCGAGGAAAACGGCTTCGCCGTCTCGAGTTTTGACGAAGGCAACAGCGATGCCAGGAAGCGTCTGGGCATGCCGGCACGATTCGGTTCCTGCCACACCGGCGAAGTCGAGGGGTATGCGATCGAAGGTCATGTGCCCGCACGTGAGATCCATCGCTTGCTGGACGAAAAACCTCAGGCGGTCGGCCTGTCGGTGCCTGCAATGCCCCGCGGATCCCCGGGCATGGATGGCCCGATGTACGGCAACGTTGTAGATCCATACGACGTGCTGCTGATCGATGCGGACGGCAACGCGAGCGTTTACCAGTCCTATCGCTAGCCCGCCGCAGCCGAATTCAGGCTTGCCGCTGAGGACAACACTGACGACCCGCCTCAGTCGTCTCGATGTATGTGCTGCTCACCACGCTCGCGCGCCAGGGCGACCTGCTTGCGGCGCTCCTCCAGTCGTTCGGCGCGCTCAGGTGCGAGCTCTTTGACGCACTTGGGACACGACACGCCCTCACGGTAGTCCGGCGAAGCGAGGTCGGATGCAGACAGCGGGCGCCGGCAGGCATGGCATTGCACGTAGCCGCCCTCTGACAGGTCACGATCGACCGCGACGCGCTTGTCGAAGACGAAGCACTCGCCGTCCCATCGATTCTCGGATGCCGGCACCTGCCGCAGGTACTCGAGGATACCGCCTTTAAGGTGATACACCTCGTCGAATCCCAACTCGAGCATCAGCGCCGTCGCCTTCTCACAACGTATGCCGCCGGTGCAGAACATTGCCAGCGGCTTGTCCTTGTCGGTGCTTGCCAGTTCGTTCGCAAATGCCTCAAATTCCCTGAAACTGTCCGTACCAGGGTCGACCGCGTTCGGGAACGTGCCAACCTCGACCTCGTAGTGGTTCCTTGTGTCGATCAGCATGACGTCCGGTCGCTCGATCAGCGAATTCCACTCGGCCGGCGGCACGTACGTCCCGGTGCGTTCGTGCGGACGCAGGTCCGGTCGCCCCAACGTGACGATTTCCTTTTTGACCTTGACGCGCATGCGCTGGAAAGGCGCCTCGTCGGCATCGGTCCAGCGCGGTTCCAGCGGCGAATCGAGAGCGAGGTGCTCTTCGATCCAGGAGAACACGAACTGAATGCGCGCCTCTTCGCCGGCGAGCGTACCGTTGAATCCTTCGGCTGCCACGAGAACCGTGCCGAGCAACCTCGCCGCTTTGCATTGAGCTTCCAGCGCGTTGCGAAACGCTTGGCTGTCCTCGAGGTCCAGGAAGCGGTAGAACGCAGCGACCTTCATACCTGGCTGCCTGCGCTGCCGGCGGTCAACGACAGGATACTGTGCCGGATCTCTTCACCGAGCACGAGCCGCGCATCCGCACCAATACTCGTCAGCGTGTCGTCAAACTCGAGGTTGCCGTCGGCATTCTTCCGAACGACGTTGGCACTTTGAAGTTTGCGGATGTAATCCTGGAACAGGATCTTATTGAAGAAGTCGGGTGAGTGCAGACCGTAGATCATGGAAAGACGTTCGGCACTCTGCTCGCACAGTTGCTCGAGTCGAGCGCGCGTCAGCTTGCCGGACCCGTTCTGAACCAGGACGGCGATGGCGAGGTAGAAGCGTTGCAGCATTGGCACCATGGTCTGGCCGAGCATCATCAGCTGGTAGGCCTCATCGGAACCGGCCCTGGGCCGCTTCGCAATGTTGCCCTCGTCCCCCTTTTCGAGGATGCCGATCTGCTGCAAGGCATCGATCGCGGCGAGCGTGACCTCATCGATCGCGTCGCCGCGCCACAACAGGTGCAGCTCCTTGCGCATGAAGGGATAGATGAGCCGGATGAGGCGCTGCAGCTCCTTGTACTCGAGCGCCCGTCCCTGGATAAAGCAGCAGGCCACTGACGCCGGAACCGCGAGCAGATGCATGATGTTGTTGCGGAAGTAGGTCATCAGCACGGCCGTCTTCTCGCTCATGTGCAGGATATCGCCCATCGCGTGGTTGGTGCGCGTAATGACGCCCAGGTGCTCGCCGTGCGCGATGATGTCCTCGGGCGTCGTGTCCGGCAGCGTGACGAGATCCGAGTAGTGGAAGCCCTTCAACAGGTCCAATGTGATCTGCAGTTGGCGCCTCAGCTCGGCCTCGCCGATTTTTTGCTTGGGCGTTGCCAACAGGACATAGGCAAGCAGGCTTATCGGCGTAACGGCCGCGGCGGCGTTGATGCTGGTCATGATCGTCTTGCCCAGCTGATCCACAACGTCCGGCAGCCAGTCGGGGCGCTCGCCGTCCGTGTATTCCTGCCTGCGCCAGTCCTTTCGCATCTGGTCGAGCATCGGATCGAGTTCTATGGGCTCGGCAAAGTTCACGTAGACTTTGCCGAAATTCTCTCGCAGCGCGCGGACCGACTTGATGAGCCCGAACAGCGACTCTTTTTCCTTCTTGGCGCCACCGAGTTCGCTGATGAAGGCGCTTCCCTCGATCAGGCGCTCGTAACCGAAGTAGACGGGCACGAACACGACCGGTCGCTTCGGCTGTCGAATGTAGGAATTGACGGTCATCGCTAGCATGCCGCCTTTCGGCGACAGCAGCCGACCGGTCCGGCTGCGCCCGCCCTCCACGAAGTACTCGATCGAATGACCGCGGACCAGGATCTCGTTGAGGTACGCGTCAAACACGGCGGCGTACAGGCGGTTCCCTTTGAACGTCCGCCGCAGGAAGAAGGCGCCTCCGCGGCGCAGGATAGGACCGACGACCGGCAGGTTGAGGTTGATCCCGGCAGCGATGTGCGGTGTATGCAGTCCCTGCTCGTAGACGATGTAGCCAAGCAGCAGGTAGTCGAAGTGGCTGCGGTGACAGGGAACGTAGACGACTTCCTTGTCCTCCGCCACGTCGTGCAGACGATCGACGTGACTCAGCTCGACGCCGTCGTAGATCCTGTTCCAGAGCCATTTGAGCACGCGCTCCAGGGCACGGATTGTCGGATACGAGATATCCGCTGCTATCTCCATCCCGTATTTGTGCGCTTTGCGCCGGATCGCTTCGCGATCGCCCTTTTTGCTGGCGACTTCCGCGTCGATCGCTTTCAGAACGTTGGGCGCGACCAGGACCTGGTTGACGAGGGTCCGTCGGTTGGACAGGTCAGGGCCAACGGTCGCGGCACGTCGCTGCCGAAAATGCACGCGCAACACGCGCGAGACTTTGCGAAATGCCAGCTCCTTGTCGATGTCCTTCGAGACGATCGAGCTGAGCGGAAGGGCGTCGCTGAAGCGCAGCAAGGTGTTTCGACCGAGCAGCACGGTAGAAAAGAATTTCCTCACGCGACCGGCGACCTGCCAGTTCTCTGAGAAGAGCAGCTTGACGAAGGAGCTCTCCTTCTGCGGCGAGCGCCCCCAGTAGATGGCCACCGGAATCAGCAGCAGTTCCTGTCCGCCCTTCTCCGCGGCGCCGACCAATCGTTTCAGCCTCTGTGAGGCGACGCCCGACGCGCGACGGTAGAACCAGCCTTTGGAACGGCGCAGGACGACGACGCGTGTCTTCTCGGTGATACCGCAACAGTCAAAGGGCGCAATCGGAGAAGGCAGATTGTGCAGCCGGGCAGCTCGCTCGAGCGCCATCAGGTCGGCCAGGCCTCCCGTCTCGAGCACGTAGCAGACAGCAGCGCTACTGTCGGTGATGCGCGAACGGGGTTCGTCAGGCTGGATGACCGGCCGGGCCCATAGGCTGAGAACGCGGCTGGCCAACCAGTAGAAAGGCCGCGTAATGAGTCCTGCGTAATTCATGAAGGTGAACCCGCGGGCGGTCGCCCGCGGGTCCTAAGGATTGACGTTGACGCTAGCTGCCAGCGTCTTCGGCAGCTTCTTCGAGCTCTTCCTTCTTTTCCTTGAGCATGTCCTCAACTTCGCCGGCTTTTTCCATCGCGTCATTCATCATGTCGTCAGCGGCATCCGCAGCCTCGTCCATCATGTCGGAAGCACCCTCAGCGGCTTCGTCCATCATGTCATCAGCGGCGCTGGCGGCATCGTCCATCATCTCGCCGGCAGCATCCGCTGCATCATCCATGGCCTCTCCGGCATCATCCGCCATTTCTTCCGCGGCTTCTTTCATATCTTCAGTTGTCGTGCTTTCACCGGAGTCACCGCCGCAGCCAAACATGAAAAGCGCGGCCAGTAGTACGAAGTAACGCATGGATATTCTCCCCATTTCTTGTGGTCTAGATAGATTCGATGAACAGACGCAGATAGTTATTGATGTCACCGATATTAGCCGTCAGACGGTGGTCTCCGTCTACCACTATCAGCGTGGCAAGGGCTTCTCCGGCGTAGCGAATACTGTTCTCGACCGGAACTATATCATCATGCCAGCCGTGCACGATCATAAACGGTAGTTCCGGTACCGGTGGCGTCAGCTCTTCATACCCCGGCATGAAGTACGCGGGCGCGAGCACAAACAGGCCGGCGGCGCCGACGCGGCTCGCAGCGGCCGTTGCAACGTGGCCGCCCATGCTGGAGCCGACCAGCACCAGCTTGTCGTCAATGCCGGCGCAGGCATCAACGAGTTTCTCCACGCGCTCGCCGGGGTCGGCCATACCCTGGTAGTCGATGCTGTCCGCCGCACACCCCAGCCCCCGTACCAGATCGGCCATGGCGCGAATCTTGGTGCCCCACGGGCCGCTCTCCTGGCCGTGCGAGAAGATTACTGTCGTCATGTCACTTGTCCCGCGAGTCTTTAATCCTGGTCCCACGCATCACTGGGTTTCCACAGCAGCTCGTCGAGATCGGGCTGCCAGCGGAAGACCTTCATATCCACTTTACCGTTTTCGACGCGAACCCCTTCATCGCGCAGATGATCTCGCTGCACACGAAATGCGCGCGTGTCCTGGGGAAAGGCGATTTTGCCCGATGCCGTGATGATCCGAAACCACGGCAAGGTGTGTCCTTCCGGCAAGCACCTCAATGCGTAGGCGACCTGCCTCGCGCCTCGCGGTATACCCGCTATTTCGGCAACCTGTCCGTAACTCGCGACGCAGCCCTTCGGCACGTCCCGGATAACGCCGTAGATTCGTCGGTTGCGGGTGTCTGAATCCATGTCAGCGCAGCTTGAGCTTGGCCTGTATTTCCCGCTTTGCGTCGGCAAGCACCGTATCCCGATCGAGGCTGTCGAGGATCTGCTTGACGACCAGCTTCGGGCCGCCGTCGCCCCAGGACTTGCCCTGCGCCAGGTAGCGCCCGGCCACCTGCCCGACGACGTAGGTGCTGTAGTAGGCGATCGCACCCTGGGCGCCGGCGGTGACCACGGTCGACAAGCCAACCGTTCCCGCCTTCAGCGCGGAGGACACGAGGTGCACGGCCCACACCGTGCCCATCAGCGCGGCCGCCTCGGCGACGATCACCCGCGTCAGCGAACCCGCCTCCTTGCGGCTCAGCGGCAGGTCGTACACGCGAGACAGGTGAAGGACCATGCCGACATCGATGGCGGCCGCAGCGAACAGGTCGGCAACGGGCAGCGGATTGAAGGCAACGGCTATGCCTTTTCCGACGCAGTAGGTTCGAACGAGGCGCTCACCAATCTCCTTGCGCGCCTCGAGGATGCGCTGTCCCACCTGGTCACTCAGGTCCGCGGCGAACAGGCTGGCGTTCAGCGCCGCCAGAGTCTTGCCCTCGGCATCCAGGATCTCCCAGAGGCGAAGCTTTAACGCGTCCACGTCGGGCGGCACGGGTCGTTCCGACGTTGTCTCGTTGCCCGCCTCGTCAATCTCGACAACGACCTGCGGCCGCGGGTCGGCGGCGACAGCGATAATGTGATCCGGAGCAAGCAGGCCGTCGGTGCGCTCTCTCAAGACCGACAGCAGTCGATCGCGTTGTTCGCTCGTGAACAGGTCGCTCTTGTTGAGTGCGAGTAACACCGGGCGCCCCTGCGCCAGCAGCGTCTTCAGCGCGGCCAGTTCGCTCTCGGTAATGTCACCGTCGACGACGAAAATGACAAGGTCGGCACGGCCGGTGACCTCCTTCGCCATCGCTTCGCGCTGCTCGCCCCCGGCCTCATCCAGTCCCGGTGTGTCGATCAGGAACACGCCGCCGGCCTCCTCTTCCTCCCAGGCCTCCATCTCCGACAGTCGCGTCTCGCCGTGCAGCGGGCTGGCCGCGAATCGTTTCTCGCCGATTAGCGCGTTCAGGAGTGACGACTTGCCGGTACTAACGCGGCCGAAGACAGCGAGATGCAGGTGGCCGTGCTCAATCTTGTCCAGCATCGCCTGCACGGACGAGTAGTCGTTCGACAGGGCCTCACGCACGCCAGCCGGCAGGCGGCTGTCGTCGACGAGTTCCCGCAGGCTCTCCCTGGCGAGTTCCAGGTGCCCCGGACTGCTATCAGGATTGTCTTGAGCGTTCTTCGATCGCCATTTTGGCAACGCGTTTAGCGCCCTTTTCAATATGTTCACTGATGCTTTCCTCGAACTCATCGACCGCCACGTCGGGCAACAGTTCGCCATGCTTCGACAAGGTAATGACCAGGCTCCTGCCGAGTGCGTCAAAAATCAGGCCGTAGGCGACTGCGTGAACGAAGCCACCCGCCACGGTGCCGATGCCGGGGAACGCCTTCAGGCCATTGCCGGCCACCGCGAGGCTCAACGGTAGTGCTTTCCCGACGCGGCTCTGGCTCAGGTTCAAAAACTCCTCGATGTCCAGATCGCGAGGCGCGGCGCCGTAGAGCTTGCAGAGCTCGCGGGTCATCGTCGTGCCGATGAAGCCCTGGATCAGCACATCCGTGCCTGGGCTGACCGCCGCCAGCGCGCCGATGATTGCCTTGCGCGTCGAGTTGCGAATAATCTGCTCGGAGCGCTGCTCGCGGTAGCGTTGCTCCGCGGCGTCCAGTCGCTCGGCGGCCAGGTTGAATACGGCGCTGTCGCGTCTCGAGTCCAGCGATTCACGCCCGTCGCCGATCAGGCGATTGATCGCAACCACCAGCACGCCGATGTCGGCCTCGCGTGCCTTCTTCGTCGTCGTCTCGCTGCCATCCGCCTGTCGCTCGATGACGTCGATTTCACCGCCGGCGGACACGGCGACGATACGGTCACGCTCCAGTGAGCCGCCGATGTCCTCGACCCGCTCCAGCAGTCGCTGCATCAGTCCGGCCTGCTCTTCGACGGAGAAACGGTCGACCTTGTTCATGACGAGGACCAGCGGCTTGTCGAGCGACAACAGACGCTCGACCGCCTCGAGCTCCGCGCGATTCAGGTCACCGTCACAGACGAACAGGACGAGCTGCGAACGCCTCGCTTCCAGCAGCGCCATATCGTCGAGCTTGCCATCGTGCCCGCTGATGCCGGGAATGTCGGTCAGCAGGATCTCGGCGCCCGATGCACCGATCCAGCGGTAGTGACGGATATCGATCGTCGAGCCACCGACGACGTCAATGCTGACGTCGGCGTCGGGCACGAGCGCCTTGATCAGCGAGCTCTTGCCCTTGCTAATCTCGCCGAAGAAACAGAGGTGCACCGCGCCGGTCGCCTGCCGACTGGCCAGGTCTTCGAGTTCGGCCTGCGCCTGCTCAACGTCAATGCCGGCCGCCTCCGCCTCGCGTAATCGAGTCTCGATATCCTCGCGACTGGTAACCCGGCTTTGAATCACGGGCCTGGGCTCGCGCCGCACGACGAGGCGCCAGATCAGGTACAGGGCGCCCAAGGCGAACGCCAGCAGCGCGCCGGCATAGCCGTACAGCAGGATGCGCGGACCCTCGCGCAGACGATCCCAGACGTTGAGTGCGGACTCGGTGACGAACAACAACGCGCCGACAGCAATGACAAAGACTGCAAGTATCAGCAGCGCGGCAGCGACGCGAATGAAACGATCCAGCTTCATGCAGCTAAGGTGCCGGATTCACGGCAAAATCGCTAGCCCGACCCGCGCCTGTGGCGGCTTGAGCTCCGGTCGCCTTCAGCGCGTCCTTAGCCGGTCAGGAACCCCAGGTCGCGAACGGCGAAGTTGTCGATATTCGGAGCGACGATGTCGAGATCGACGTCTTCGATACCGAACCAGCGGGCAAGCGTCGCCGCGTACTGGTCCGCGGACGTCGTCGGTATCATGCGCCCACCGCCAACGTCGAGGTCGCCGCCGATTTGAAGCAGCGGATAGTCACCGTAGAACTCGCGACCCTGCACGGCGCCACCGACGACGATCTGGTTGCCGCCCCAGGCGTGGTCCGTGCCGTCACCATTAGACGTCAGCGTGCGGCCGAAGTCAGACTGCGTGAAACTCGTCACGCCCTCGGCGATGCCGAGCTCCAGCGTTGCGTTGTAAAAGGCAGTCATCGCCTCGCTGACGCCGCCGAGTAACCCGGGCTGATCTTCGTTCTGGTTGTCGTGAGAATCGAAGCCGCCGGCTGCGACGAAGAAGATCTGTCGCTGCATCTGCAGGTCGTCTCGCACGGCAATCAGTTTCGCGACCGTCTCCAGCTGCGTGCCCAGCTGCGACTGCGGGAAGGCCGTCGTCAAGGCGGGCGCGCTATCGATGGCTGTCGCGATGGTCTCCGCGGAGTCGATCGCGCGCTGCTGGATGTCAGCAAAGGCGCGTGCGTAGATCGAATCGTAGTCCGCGGCAAGGATGCGCTGGAACAACTGCTGCTGCGCGAACCCCGGGCTCGCGGGATCGGACGAGAAACCCTCGAAGCGAACCGGACCCGACGGGCCCATGACGTAGGCGACGGTCTCGTCGGCTGCCTGGAACAGGTTGTTGCCAAACAGCGATGCATTGGTCGCCATCTGCTGGTTGGTCACGCCGCTTCGAATCAGGTCGGCCATGCGGCCTGCCCAGCCGGTCTTGGTCACGTTGGCGCCTTTCAGGGAGGCCCACTGATCCTGCTGGTCGTTGTGCGAAAACAGCTGCGGCGGCAGCGTTGCCGTGCCGTTGAACACCTGCTCCTTCGTGGTCGGCAGCATTAACGGCCCGACGTTGTTCACGAACGCAGCGGCCCCACTCTCGAATAGGCCCTGCAGGCCGCCCATCGACGGATGCAGGCCGTATTGCGCTTCGGACGGCGTCAACGGGTTGATCGGCAGCAGATCGCCCTGCGCAATCGCCAGGTTCTGCCGTGACTGGGCGTACTCGCCATACTCGGCATTGCTGCGCGGCACGAGCATGTTGAAGGAGTCGTTGCCGCCAAAAAGGAACACGCAAACCAGTGCTCGGTAGTCATCGAACGGTCCGGCGCCACCAACAACCTGCGAAAAACTGACGCCCGGAGTCGCCGCAAACAGCGACGCAGCGCCACTGGCCTTGAGGAAGTTTCTGCGATTCATTCTATTGCTCATGATAGTCCTCCTGACCGTCACATCTGTGTCGCGAATTCGGGCGAGCTGACGACGAGGAAAATCGTCTCAGCGGCACGCAGCGCGGCATCGGTTGCGGGAATTGCGGACACGATGTCGAAGATCTCCTGTCGCAGCGTGTCAGTCATGACGCCGCCCAAGAGCTTGCCCGATACCATGTCGATCAGGGCATCAGGATCGTCTGCGATCTGCATCTCTTCGGAGAAGTCGATGTAGACGTCATCAGGCTGGAATTGCTCCGTGTTCAGATGATTCTGGAAGAACGTCTGGTAGAA
>JASJBE010000089.1 GCA_030066655.1 Woeseiaceae bacterium
TCTTTGTAGAAAGCGTCATGGTGCAGAACAAACGCCGTCACGGCCTCGTTCTCATTCATCGCGGCCCCTAACGGACCCAGCCCGAACCGGTCCCGTCGTCGGCGCTTCAAGAGATCCAGGGCAGCCGCAGCCGCCAGCAGGTGACGGAGCCGATCCTCTGGCACCTGCGTGCGAGCGGCGAGTTCCGCGGTACTCAGAGGCTTTGCCCTGAGGATGTCAAACAGGTCGAGACGCACGCAGGTCAGTAGTACCTGGGTGTGGATAAAGCCACCCGCAATACGAAACAGCCTGCTGGCGTGACGACGTGCAAACCATTGACCTAACGGCAGTTTTTCTGCTTTGCGGCGAAATTCCGCGCTGCTCAACAGCCGGTTTCGGAAATTCAGGAAAGGCGCGGGAGCCACTGGAGATTTCGCCCTGCGGGCCTGGGATCAGGCCGCCTGGCGTGCGCGCAGAGCGAGTTCAATGAAGCGCGTTGCTTCAATCCGGATCAGGTCACTTAAGCCTTTGCGGCCCGGACAGTCGGGGATCGTTTCAATCATCTCGTCGATGATGTCTCGCAGTCGCTGCGATGCACCGTCAACACCCATCTCGGAGACGGCATTGCTGCGATCGAGCTGAGCGTCTCGACCGACCGGCTTCCCGATCACCTCGGCGGTACCGAACCGGTCAAGCAGGTCGTCAGCCACCTGGTAGGCCTCACCCATCGCCGCGCCAAGCGCGTACCAGTCCTCGTGCGGAGCGCCGGCGGCGGCCGCGCCTGCCATCGTCGCTGCAGCGAACAGTACGCCGGTCTTGCCGCGCTGGTAGTCCCGGAGGTTCCTCGACGACTCGCATTCCCAGGCCTGCCCGGCAACGATGCCATCGGGCGCGCCAACGCCCTGGCTGACGATGCCGAGCAGATTCGCCACGCGGCGTGGTGCGACGGGCGCGACGCTCGCGAGGACCTGGAACGCATGCACGATCAGCGCATCGCCACAGAGCAGCGCCAGCGACTCGCCGAATTCGATATGGACGGCCGGCTTTCCACGCCGCATGTCCGCGTTGTCGAAACAGGGCATGTCGTCGTGCACGAGAGACGCGCAATGCAGCAGCTCGATGCTGCTCGCTGCCGCATCGAGCACGGCATCATCAGGCTCCTCATGCGCCAGCGCGACGGCAAAACAGAGCCTCGGTCGGATCCGGTGGCCGCCCGGGAACACCGCGTATTCCATGGCATCCGCGAGCCCCGGCGGGCATGCCGGTCCTCTCGAAGAATGCAACGCGTTTTTCAGCGCCGCGTTGATCCTGGAATCAACATCCATGGCGGCTCTCCAGTGAGAAAGCGTCAATTTACATTGTCAGTGTAAATTGTAAGTTACAATAGACATTTGCACGGTGTCCGTCAATATCGGCGCACCCCCGATCCGGACCGATCTGAGCCTCTATGACCGATTTTGAGCAGCTGCACCGATACCGTTCCGAGACCCTGAAGACCGATTTCAGCTGTGCCGTCCCTGCCAATGGCTATCGCTGGTGGTATGTCGATGGCATCAGCGACGACGGCGAGAATGGCATCGTCATCATCGGGTTTATTGGCAGCGTGTTCTCGCCCTACTATTTCGCGGCGCGACAGCGAGGGGAAGCCGACCCTCTGGATCACTGCGCAATCAACATCGGGCTTTACCGCCGTCGCGGCGGGCGCTGGTGTATGACGGAGCGAAGCAAGCATTCTGTCCGGCGTGATGCTGGCTCTTTCCGGGTCGGTCGCAGCCAGATGACGTGGCGCGGTGACGAGTTCGTGGTCGACATCGATGAGCGAGCCGTGCCCTTCGGCCAGAAAGTACGCGGTCGAGTGACCGTCCGGCCCCGATTCATGAACCTCGAGGGCTTCTATCTCGACCCGCATGACCGGCATCGCTGGCGGCCGGTCGCACCGTCGTCGAACATCGAGGTAGCCATGGAATCGCCGTCCCTGAAGTGGCGCGGACATGGTTATCTCGACACCAACAGCGGGAGTCGGGCACTCGAAGACGACTTCCGGGGATGGAGCTGGACGCGACGAGAGGATGAGCATCACAGTGATGTCACGTACTCGATCGTGTTGCGGGACGGCGTTCGCAGGGCATCGGCGGTACGGTTTTCCGATGCATCACCCGTGGAAGAACTGCCCTTACCGAAGACGGTCAAGCTTAAGCCAGGTCTTTGGCGCGTTCATCGCGACGCGTGCTGTGGCAAGACACCGAGGGTATTGAGAGATCTCGAAGACACGCCTTTCTACACGCGTTCGATTCTCACCGACACGGAATTCGCCGGAGACACGATGCATGAGTGCCTGGACCTGGACCGCTTCCAGGCACGCTGGGTCAGGCTACTGTTGCCGTTCCGTATGCCGCGCGTCCGCTGAATCGCGCTCCGTAGCGGCCGCGTCCGCCTTCTTGTCGGCGTCCAGTTCGCGAGACACGCTGATGAGCTGCCAGATCACGAAGATCAGGACCGGCAGACTGAAAAAGAGGGTCTTTAGAAAACCGAAATCCATCAGCAGGTTTGTGCGACCGCATCCAGCAGGAAGCGGGTCTCGCGCAGCGGTGGTGCATGATCCTGCGTGTAGGAACTAAACGCCTTGCGAACGGCGCGCGCGAGCAGGACGGCCTTGCGACGCTTGTTGACATAGGCTCGCTGCGTCACCGAATCGTAAGCATTTCTCTCAACCTCGCGACCGATCTCTGCATAAATCGAGCGGGCCGCAAACATGCTCGGTCGTACACTGACCGGCAGCCGGCTGATGCCCCACTCCGAACGCTGGTAATGCGTGTCTGCGATACCGAGGAGGTGCTTCAGCGTATTGCTGATGCCCTCGCACGGGCGCGGATCTGCAAGCCACGCGTCCTCATCGAGGCCCTGCTCACGCAGCAGTTGCAGCGGCAGGTAGATACGCCCGTTGCGCGCGTCTTCACCGACGTCCCGGGCGATGTTGGTCAGCTGCATCGCGACGCCGAGATCGCAGGCGCGACTAAGCACTTCCGTGTCACGAACGCCCATCAGCATCGCCATCATGACGCCGACGGTCCCGGCCACTCGAGTGCAGTAGGCATAGGTATCGGACAAAGACTCGTAACGCCGGCCCTCGACATCCCATTCGAAGCCCTCGATCAATGCGTCGGGCAGTTCCTGCGGAATCTGATATTTGCGGACAACGCTGGAGAACGTCCTGTCCACGGGAGAGTCTATCGGGCGACCGGCATAGACGCGCTCAAGGCGGTCGCGAACGGTCGCCAGTCCGTGCGCGGGATCTTCGGCCAGGTCAACAGCATCGTCGGCGATTCGACAGAACGCGTACAGCGCCGTGATCGGTTCGCAGTATTCGTCCGGCATCAGCAGCGACGCCGCATAGAACGAGTGCGAGCCGTGACGCAGAATATTGCGACAGTCCGATCGGTCGGCGTCCCTGCTCAGCGTATCTTTGAGATTTTTCACGTTCGCGATTCCTCGTGGTGGTGTCTCAGTCGATGGACCCGGTTTGTTCCGATTCCTCGGCGGAGATCTTCTTCCGAAGCCGCCTGACAGCCATGTACACCGATGTTGCCACTACGGGGATACTAACACCGGTCACAATAGCGGGGTTGACGGGCAGACCCGAATCGACCAGGCCTTTGGCCAGCAGGTTAATCAGCCCAACGATATAGTAAGTTACAGCCGCTACCGATAAACCCTCTACCGTCGCCTGCAAACGCAGTTGCGTTTTCACGCGACGGTTCATTGATGCCAACAGAGACTGGTTCTGCCGCTGCCGCGCGATGTCGATGCGCGTTGACAGGAGCTTGGTCGCCCTGGCCATTTGCTCGAGTATCGATTGCTGCCGTCGCGACACGGCGCGATAGGTTTTCACAGCGGGTGCCAGGCGCCTGCTGGTGAACTCCTCAAACGTCTGCAAACCGACAATGCGAGTTTCTCTCAGCTCATGGATGCGCTGGAGGACAATCTCGTAGTAGGCATCGGCCGCAGCGAAGCGATAGTTGCTGCTCAGCTGACGATGCTGCGTGCTTGCGGACAGACGCGTCAGTCGTTCCAGCAAAGCCTGTTCCTGGTTTATCTCTGCATCAACCAGCGCTTCGCCGATCAGTGTCAGCTCCTCCTCGCTCTCGTCGAGTATGGGCGTTAACTGTTGTGCAACGGGCAGTGCGAGTAGTGACATCATGCGGTAGGTCTCGATTTCAAGCAGCCTCTGCATGACACGCCCGGTCTGTTGCTCGCCCATGGCTTCGTTGATCAGCAGTATCCGACTCATGCCGTCATCATGAATCCGCAGGTCCGTCAGGGCGACGGCGCCATCGTCGGCAACGATGGAACCAATCAGGACGTTACCATTGAAGTATTTCTGGCTAACCTCACCGAGCCTGTCCCGCCAGTCGTCCATTCGAATGACCTGCGCCTGAACACCAATCAGCAAATGGCCCGTTATTTCGTCCATCCAGGCATCAGGAATGATGTCGCCCGGCGTTTCGTTGAAAGGACTTTCAGGCTCACCGTTGCTCGCCAGCGTGTAGCGGCTGTACTCCGTGTGGCGCTCCCAGCGCAGCCGAACACCGTCGATATCCGCTGCGAAGTGTTTGACCGTTGTCTGTGGCGGCTCGACGTCAAAGTGAGCGAGAAATTTCGACATCACCTCGACGTTCGGACGCTCGCCGTCGGAGCGATCCGGCAACCGTGTCAGGTAAGTAATCTGGCTGGGAGTCGCGAGGCTGTCGGGCGGACGAGCATGAACCTCGTCGTTCAACTCGCGGCGAAGCGGATGCTCCTTGGTCTCCGGAAGCTCATACATTGGAATCACCTGCGCTTATGAAACCCTCGACCAGCTCGGCGATGCGCTCCGGCGCCTCTTCGTGCGCGAGGTGGCCCAGACCCGGCAGCCGCATAACTTCTGTCTTGCTTAGCAGCCTGGCGACCGAATCGGCCTCCTTCGGGCTGACCGCCTGGTCTTGCTCACCGACAATCAGCATGAGTTGCGGCTGCAATCCCGGAAGCTCCCTAAGCAATGGTCCCAGTTCCCAGGAGGCCATCATCTGCAGCACC
This sequence comes from Woeseiaceae bacterium, assembly GCA_030066655.1. Lineage (GTDB taxonomy): Bacteria > Pseudomonadota > Gammaproteobacteria > Steroidobacterales > Woeseiaceae > UBA1847. The sequence continues at coordinate 5,053 of JASJBE010000089.1, forward strand.
GATGACAGGTGGGACTCGCGCTGGAAAAGCCGCTGGTAGTATTCCATGCCGTCCGAATCAATTGTCGAGCCGGTGCCATTCAGCACCCTTTCCACCGCTCGCTTGTCCGCCGCTCGGCGCGCGAGCATCCTCGGCATCAGCTGCGTACTGGCGAAGAAGCGCGCCAGCGGCGAGAAGAGGTTCTTGAGCGTACCACCGAAGGGCAATAGCGCCGCGTTGATGCCGATGATGTGACCCGCATCGACTTGGTTTTTTAAAACGAGATTCAGGGCCACGGCGGCCCCGGCCGAGTGGCCAACGATGCAACTCGGCGAAATCTTGAGATCATGCAGCAGGCCGGCGATGCCGTCGCTGATGTCATCGAGTGACATGCCGCCGCCAACCACGCGTTCGGAAAAGCCGTGGCCGGGAAGATCGACGGCGAGGACGTCGAAAGAGCCCGACAGCGCCGGGATGACGTCCCGCCAGGTGTGCGTCGATGCGGCCGTACCGTGCAACAGCAGGATCGTATCGCCCTGCCCGGCCCGCTGAACGTGCCAGATCGAACCTTGCGAAGCGGTCAGCCGACTGCTGTTCCGATGTGGCCAGTCGTAGGGAATCTCGCTGACCCCGGTCGACGGCATTGCCAGCGTCATGCTCGCGCTCACGACGCCAGTCTCCTCTGCACCGTGCCGGAGATTCGCGACGCGTCCGCATTCGGCAGCGCGACGTAGCCGGCGCCCATTGCGTCGGCCAGCTTTCGTGCGCGCGGCTTGGGTCGCCGGGAAGTATCCACCAGCAGCGACCGGAGTCCGGTCGCGCGCAGTAGCTTCGCCGCGTTCATCGCATCGTGTTCGGCTTTTTCGGCACCGGGCGATGTGTCTCGCGCAACGTTGGCGCGACCGTCCGTCATCAGGACGATCGCCGCCGTTCTACCCTGCCGAGACACTGAGTCCGCCAGCTGCCTCGCGGCGTCGAGACCGGATGCGAGCGGCGTACCGCCGCCTCCCGGCAGAGCCGACAGGGAGCGCTTGACGCGAGCCAGTGCCCGCGTGGGTTCCAGCAGTACCTCGGCGGTGTCCTTTCGAAAGGCGATCAGGGCCACCTGGTCACGCCGCACGTAGCAATCGTTCAACAGCAGCTCGATAGCGCCCTTGACCTCGGCGAGCCGCTGCGCGGCCTGCGAACCTGACGCATCTACCACGAAGATCGTCGTCGTTTCCACACGGTCCTGGTAGCGCGTGATGTGCAGATCGGACGGTCTAAGCTCCAGCGCACTGACACGTTCGTCCCTGCGACGTATCGACTGCCAGGGCGCCGCTGCTTTCAATGTCGCCAGAATGTTCAGGCGCGCACCACCGACCTGCCGGGTCGCCTCCACGCCGACCGGGCGCCCTCGCATGCGGCTGCGGGTCGCGGGGCCTCCGCGCCCACCGGTCGAGCCCTGCCGCGAGCGCGGCATCGATCCGGCGAGCTGGTCGAGCAGGTCGGGTGGCAGAGCCGCGAGAACGGCATCAACCAGTATGTCGTCGGGTATATCTTTGGCGCTCGACCTACTCTTTTCCTCTTCCTGCGTCTCGGTATCGGGTGGAGGCGGCGGCTCCGCCTCGGCCGGCACGCGCGTGGCGCGCTGCGGCAGGACAAGCCGCGCCGCTGTCGCCGCATGCGCCTCGGTCACCGCGGAATCACCGGCGAGCGCCGCCAGGGTTCGCGCCGTATTGAGCATGAACAGGTCGCCCCGGAGCGACGTTATACCAAACGCCGCTGCCGCCTGGGAAAAGTGCTGCAGGACTGCATCGGGAACCTGTACCGAAGACCAGCGCTGTCGCGCGTCCAGCACGTCCTCGTCATCCCAATCGTCCAGCTCCGCCTGGAAGCCTTGCAGGTCCCTGACGTTCAGCCGGAAGGCGATGCGTTCCGCGAGACCGGCGGCAATCCGTTCGTCATCGTCGATGCCCTCGTCGAGCGCTACAACGCTGTAGTGGACACGGCACTCGCGCGTAACGCCGTCTCGCTCGACGAGCAGGGTCCGCCGGTCCAGCGCTTCGCCGATGATCGACGCGGCGGCGTCCGGAATGCGCTCGGCCATTGTCAGGATTATGACACCGCCGTCGGCCGCCTCGAGGATTCCGGTCGCGAAGACGGGTTTCTTGGCACTCACCGTTGCTGCGAAATCCAACCCGCCTAACAACCGGTCCTCGCTGACGTTGACGGGGACCTTCAGACAGGGGGATCCATGCGGAAGCAGGCCCCTGAAAGCGGCGAGCCAGTCATCGCGCTCCGGAGACGGCATGCCCCTCAGTGATACGCCGCCGAGGCCGTGCGGGTGAGCCGCCAGCAACAGGGCGACCAGCGCGGCATCGTGCGTTGGCAACGCCCGGCTCATTCTGCGAACACCTCGGCCAAAACGCGCTCGACACGCACGCCGGCGCTGGATTCATCGAGCGGGTTTCTCCTGAGCCTGTGGCCCAGTGCGAGGTGCGCAACGTCTTTCAGGTGCAGCACCGAGACCTCGTCCGCGCCCTGCAGCGCCGCATACGCCCTCGCCGCCCTTAACAGAGTCAGTTCGCCCCGAGACCCGTCCGTCTCCAGCGCAATGCAGATCTCCGCGGCCTTCTCGAGAACGCTGTCGTTAACCTTGATCGAGCCGAGCAGCTCGCGCGCCTTGACGACCTGACGCCTCAGCTTGCCGTCCTGCCGCGACCACTTCCGCTGGAACGCAGCGTGATCGGCTTCATAGGCATCGCGACGTTTCATGACCTCAACCCGCTCGGCCACCGTCGACGGCGTCGAGACATCGACAGCGAGACCGAAGCGATCCAGCAGCTGCGGACGTAGCTCGCCCTCTTCCGGGTTGCCGCTGCCGACCAAGACAAACTTCGCCGGATGCCGAACGCTCAGTCCCTCACGTTCGACGAGATTCTCGCCGGATGCCGCGACGTCCAAGAGCAGGTCGACGATGTGATCCTCCAGCAGGTTGACCTCATCGATGTACAGAAAGCCCCGGTTCGCCCGGGCCAGCAAGCCAGGCTCAAACGCCTTCTCGCCGTGAACCAGTGCGCGCTCGATATCGAGAGCGCCTACGACGCGATCCTCGGTGACACCCAGCGGGAGATCGACGACGGGAACGGGCATCAGCTTGTCGCGGCGCTTGCTGCGGTCGACACCGCAATGCGATGCCTCGCAGTGATCGGAATTCAGGTCGCAGGCGTAGGGGCAGACGGTGACGGCCCGCATCTTCGGCAAGAGGCTCGCCAGCGCGCGAATCGCGGTCGACTTTCCGGTGCCGCGGTCACCGAACAGCAGCACACCCCCGACGCTCTGGTCGACGGCCGCTATCATGAGACCGAGTTTCATATCGTCCTGGCCGACGATGGCTGAAAAAGGGAACATCGTCAGCCGGCCGCCGCACCGCCGTCATCTCGAGAACGCATCCCTGCACGCCACAACACGTCGTCACTGGTCTTCGCGAACAGGAACCAGTGCTCGAGCAGGGCCAGCGCAAGCAGCGTCGCCATCAGCGTCGCTCCGGTGCGCTCCGCGATGTCGTCTCCGGCCGAAACGGCAAGAAAGCCCAGCGTCAGCAGTCCGACGACGGAAAACGTCAGCGAGACGGGGAAGAACTCGTTCATCTTGCGACGCGTGACGAACGTCTTCAGGTAAGCGAGATTCTCCGGCCAGAACTCTTCGTGCAAGTTTCGCACACCGAGGAAAATGTTCAGCTTTGCGCTCCATCGCATCAGCCAGAGAATCGCGAAGGTCCAGAACGCGATTGTGTTTGTCGCATTCCACAACAAGACGCCCATCGCGACGACCGTCGAGACGACGGCCAGCTCGTGATACAGGCAGGTTTTGACGCCAAGCACAAACTTGTCGAAGCCTTGCGTACCCGGGGGGCAGGGTTCCGGCCTGGGGCCGCTCACATAACCGAACAGGTAGGACACTTCGTGCCATCCCCAGACCGCCAGCGCGCCGAAGAACGCGAGATAAGAGCCGCCGGCCGTCATGTCGTGTCGACTCATGTAGATTGCACCGATACCCATCAGCGCGACGACGGTCGTTCCGACCAGCGTCACCGTGTAGGACTTCTTCGGCATGCCGGCCCGATAGATCAGCACGACCGTGCTGAGCCACCAGGCTGCCAGCGCAAAGATAATCGGCAATACGTAGTCCACGGTTAGCGAACTACCAGGTCGGCGCGAGTCGAACGTTGCTGGGAATCTCGTGCCGCACGACCGGCAGCGTGTACAAGCGGGCAAAGACCAGCGCACCTTGCACCGATAGCCCCGCTCGTTTGGCCAGCCCGACGATTCCACCCCGTTTCTTCGCGGCGAGCGTCTTCTCATTGATCGCCACCAGCTTGTCCATACCCTTCCAGAAGCGGTCGTCCTCCAGGTTCAGCGAGATCGGGAAAATCTGTCGGCTGATCTCTGTCGTCAGTGACAGCACGCGCTTGTCATAGTCAGTCGGATCAAAGCCCAGCGCCTCGTGCATGGCCGGTCGTGTATGGTCGCGAACATACATCGTGGCGTAAACGGCCAGCAGGAAGAACCGGATCCAGAGCTTGTTGTGACCCCGCAGCAATCCGGGATTTGCCTTCATGATCAGGGCGAAGACTTCGCCATGGCGGAATTCGTCGTTACACCAGTCCTGGAACCAGCGGAAGATCGGATGGAAACGCTTCTCGGGATGACGCTCGAGATGGCGATAGATCGTGATGTAACGCGCGTAGCCGATTTTCTCCGACAGGTAGGTCGCGTAGAAAATAAACTTCGGCCGGAAATACGTGTACTTCTTGGCCTTCCGCAAAAAGCCAAGGTTGACCGGTACATTGAAGTCCTTCAGTGACTGGTTGATGAACCCCGCATGCCGGGACTCATCGCGCGCCATGTAGCCCATGACCTCGCGCACATCTTCGTTCTGGACCGCCTTCTTGATGTCGGCGTACAGCACGTGACCCGAGTATTCGGACGTCGCCGATGACACGAGGAAATCCATGAACTCCTTGTACAGTTCCGGCGACAGATCCTGGATCTCACTCTCGAAGGCTTCATCGCGTTTGAAGTGATTCTGGTTGTTGTCGTCACGAAACTCATTCATCAGGTCTTCCCATTCCTGGCGAATGGGCTCCATGTCGAGCTTGTCCATAGCATCGAAATCCGTGCGGTAAAACCGGGGCGTCAACAGCGTTTCTGTCGTCGCCTTGGTCGTAGACGTGTTGCTTCGCGTATCCGTAGTCACTTCTTTGTCTCCTGTTGAGTCAACGCAACCGCGGCTACCCCTGTTTCCGCAGCGTCGGCGTCGGGCGGAACTGTCTCCGCCATCGGGTCATTCGTTGTTGTATCCAAGAATCTCTCAAAGGCGCCTCGGTTGGTCGGACCGAATGCCCGCAGGTCGATCACGCGCTCCGTCGCCGGGTCGTATAACAGGACACGGCCGCTTGCCGTCCGGCGTATCGAGAACGGCACCTCCTCACCGATGTCGTTCGCCCTGCGCTCACGAGCCAGGCTGCGCAGCGCGCCGCGGACGAAACCGTTGGTACCGGGTTCCAGTGTGTCGATGAGCAGACCGTTGCTTGCGTCGATGACGGCGACAGAACCGTCGTCCTGGTCGTCGAACCAGAGATCAACGGACTCGATGGCCGGCTCCAGCGACGTCGCCTCAGAGCCCCGCTCGGAGAGCTGGAATGCCGACACGGCAACAATGGCGAAAACGACCAGCGAGGCTGCGCCGGCGAGCGGCGGATGTACGGACCACCGCCGGCCTTTCGGCCTGCTGCGAGGCTCTTCGGCCTCGCTCGGCGTTGTCGTTTCGAGCTTGCTCTGCTGCGCCGCAAGCTCAAACTCGCCGAGCGCCTGTGCGAGCGTTGCCGCCACGGATTCGGCGTTCTTGATGCCGCGCAGCACCGGCCGGACGTTCATCCAGCGGAAGGGCTTGACCATTGGCCACAGCAGGATGTAAGACGCGCGGGACGTTCGATCTGTCCTAATCGAAATGTCCCCGCTGCCGTCTTTGTGCAGCCTCAGCTCCGCCGAGTCGATGATCGTGTACGGCAGGTTGATCGTTACCGAGACGGCTACGCCACATCGCAGCACGATGCGCCGGTCCGTGATCGTGAACATGCTGGCCCTGGATGCCGCCCGCGCGTAGTACGTCAACAAGGCAATCGCGGCACCGGCGAGCACGGCAAGACCGGTGGATCCGGCAACCGCGTCGGTTAAAGCAACGCCTTCGTTTAACTTGAAGATCACGCGCAGCGCAAGTAACGCGGCAAAGTAGGCGGCGAGTTTGCGCACATGCAGAGTCGACACTGCCAGGCTCGAGAACTCGGAGCGCCCCTGCCAGAGTATGCGCTCGCCTTCCGGTAATTCCTGGGGAAGGCCCGGCACCGGCTCTTTGTTGTGTTCGTGCATTGTGCTCAAAACAGTGGCTCCCCGCGTTTGTCGTCAGCGAACATCAGGCCGCCGCCGAAGTAGCCGACAATCTTGTCCTCCTCCAGCATCGTGATCTGGTCGGGCGACGCCAGGCTCGGCACATTGGCGAACTGATGGCTGTAAAGCGCATTGACCTTGATCTGACCCTTGCGCTTGTCGATGTCGGCGAAACCGAAGGGCACCATCTTGCTGCCGCTGTCGGTTGCAACCTCGAGGTAGTAGATCTGCGGCTCGGCAAGATCGATCCAGGCGTCGGTGACGTCACCGACTTTCTTGTCGTCTGCGCCGACGACCGGCATCCCGCGCGGATCGATATCCTTCTTGTCCACGTAATGCGACGAGGCGACGCGCAGAGGCACGATTCGCGGCGCGCCCTCTAGCGTCTTCTCGGTAATATCCGGCCGTTTCGACCACGCACCCGGTCCGACTCCGGACGTCATTGGATCGCCCGTCGGGTCAATGGGTGCACCTGGGTTTCTCGCTACTGCTTCGCCACGGAAGTTGTCGACTTCGCCTTCATAGCTCGGCGCCTGAACGGTCCGCCCATCGTCGAGGTAATAGGTTTTAGGTGGGGGCATGGACGGGAAGCCCTGCACCATCACACGGTCAGAACGATCCGAGATGAGCGGATAGCCCTCCCGCTTGGATTCGCGATGCAGGTACAACACGAGTCCGATGAAGAACACCCAGAAGAGGGTGAACAGAATCTCTACTAGATCAACACTTGCTAATCCGCTGGACATGGCGGTTCTCCGGTTCTTGTATCAACTTGGGAACTCGGCGAGGCCGAGTCGGTTCTTGCCCGCGTCATCGTTGCGCTGCGTAAACGCGGCAAGCGGCCCGATGACGATGAGCGTGGCAAATAGCAGCAACACCTCGAGGTGGTAGACAAAGGTGTAGCCCGATGCCGGCCCCGATATCACGGGACCGAAGGCACCTGTCGATGCCAAAGTGGAGACGACATCACGGACGATGCCGCCGAAAGCGAATGCACAGCCGGTTGCTGTCGCCTGCACAGCGCCCCAGGCGCCGAGCGCGAGACCGCTGTTCCCGTGCTGCGTTAGCGCCATCGCCGCCGTCAGCGTGCCGACGCCGAACATGCCGCCGCCGAGCCCGATCAGGGCGACGCCAAATAAGAACAACAGCTTGATCTGGATGGCACTGACAATGGCCACGATGGCGAAGGCGAAAACACCGATCAGCGCACCGTAGGCAGCCAGCCGGTTCGGGTCCTGCCCGGTGCCGAGCTGCCTCGCCGACAGCAGGAATGCGACGAGCATGCCGCCGGCCAGCAACGCCGTCAGGCTCGTCGTGGCGGCAACCGACATACCGAGGATTTCTCCTCCGAAAGGCTCGAGCAGGATGTCCTGCATTGCGAAACCGGTGGTGCCAAGCGCGACCGCGGTCAGCAGGCGAACCGTCCTTGGGTCTTCGCGCAGTTCCCGCCAGGATTCCTTAAAGCCGGGAGCGACCATGGCATCGACTTCCTCAACCGGCCGTCGTACCTCCTGCTTCCACAGCGCAATAACGTTCAAAACCAGCGTGATGACGGCGGCGCTTTGCACGACCTTGATCAACCGAACGGGGCTGAAGTCCCGGAGCAGCCAGCCGAACAGCAGGGCACTTAAGACCATGCCGACGAGCAGCATGACAAACAGCAAAGCGACGACGCGCGGCCTCAGTTCGGGCTTCGCAAGGTCCGACGCCAACGCCAGCCCCGCGGTTTGTGTCGTGTGCAGTCCGGCTCCGACCAGCAGAAACGCCAGCCCGGCACCGAGCTGGCCTGCCCAGACCGGTCCGACGCCGCCGCCCGACAGGACGAGCATGGCGAATGGCATGATGCCGAGGCCGCCCCATTGCAGCAGCGTTCCGGTCCAGATGAACGGTACGCGACGCCAGCCGAATGCCGATTTATGAACGTCGGACTTGTAGCCGATCAACGCCCTGGCCGGGGCGAACACGACGGGCAGTGCGATCATCGTCGCGACGAACCACGCGGGTACGGACAGCTCGACGATCATCACGCGATTCAACGATCCGGTGATCAGCACGAGCGCCATACCAACGGATACCTGGAACAGTGACAGCCTCAGGATGCGCGACAGCGGCAGTTCCTCCGTCGCAACGTCAGCGAACGGGAGCATTTTCGGCACCAGCTCACGCAGCCGCGCTTCGAAATTTTGCGTGTAGGCCGTCATAGTCGATTCAGTGCCACCGCCTGTGAGATGTAGAAACCGCTTTTGACTCGCGCTGCCTGCCCGGTCGCCCATCCGGCTGAGCCGAGCTCTTCGTCCAGCGCGGTCTTCAATTTTGGAATGTGGATTGGCTCGATTGCGGGCGCACGATTGCTCTTGTGAGGAATCAGGCGACCGACAAAATGCATCAGCCCGAGCGCGGGTGTCCAGGGCGCAGCTGTGAACAGCACCGCTTCGCCGGACCGGTCGGCGAGATCCGCGACGACGCGACGAACGTCCGATTCGTCGTAGTGAATCAGGGAGTCCATAGCGACGGTGTAATCCACGGTCGCCGGCGCATCCGCAAGCATGTCACCGACGCGGAAATCGATACTGCCCTTAAGGTGTTCACTGGCCGCGCGCTTGCGCGCGACTTCGACCAGATTCGCGGCAACGTCGATCGCAATGACGTGTGCGCCCCGCTTCGCCGCATCCACGGCCAACGCCCCGGTGCCGCAGCCGGCGTCCAGCAGGGTCTTGCCGCTCAGGTCTTCCGGCAACCAGCTCATCAGCGTCGCGCGCATGTCATCACGCCCGGCCCTGACCGTTGCCCGAATGCGATTGACTGGCTCGTTCGACGTCAGTGCCGCCCAGGCGGCCGAGGCGGTCTTGTCGAAGTAGGTCGTCAGCTGGTCACGACGACGAAGATAAGTAGACGTTCGCATCAATCAAACCCCAGGAAATCAAACAGGTCGCGATCACGCATCGGCTGCGGAATCAGCTCCTCGGTGCCGTCCAGCAGCGTCTGGGCCAGTTGCAGGTATTCGTTCTGGACCGCCTCGAGCTCCGGAGTCGCCTCCATTTCGAACAATGTCGATTTCTTCAGTCGGCTTCGACGTATGACGTCGAGGTCCGGGAAATGCGCGAGGCGCTTCAGCCCGATCTGCTCATTGAAGCCATCGATCTGATCCGTCGCGGCGCTGCGATTAGCGATGACACCGCCGAAACGCACTTTGTAGTTCTTGGACTTGGCCGAGATCGCCGAGACGATTCGGTTCATCGCGAATATCGAATCAAAATCATTCGCGGCAACGACCAGCGCGCGATCCGCGTGCTGCAAGGGTGCTGCGAAGCCGCCGCAGACGACGTCACCCAGCACGTCGAAGATCACGACGTCGGTGTCTTCGAGCAGATGGTGCTGCTTTAAAAGCTTCACTGTCTGTCCGACGACATAGCCGCCGCAGCCCGTGCCGGCGGGCGGTCCACCTGCCTCGACGCACATGACGCCGTTGTAACCCTCGTAGACGAAGTCATCGGTTCTCAGTTCTTCGGAGTGGAACTCGACGGACTCGAGGACGTCGATGACCGTCGGCATCAGCTTTTTCGTCAGGGTAAACGTCGAGTCGTGTTTCGGGTCGCAGCCGATCTGCAGCACTCGCTTGCCGAGCTTCGAGAATGCGACTGACAGGTTTGACGACGTCGTTGACTTGCCGATGCCACCCTTGCCGTAAATCGCGAAGACCTTCGCGCCGTCGATCTTGTCCGACGGGTCGAGATGGACCTGCAGGCTGCCGTCGCCGTCCGGTTGTTTCGGCTGAACGTTCACCGGAACCGGGAACGGCTTCTTCAGTGCGGTTGAAGTTTGCGTCATGCTGCAACTACCTCGGTTATTCCTTCCAATACGTCTTCCAGTTCCTCGCCGGCGCGTTCCAGCGCCTCGAGGGTCTCGGGATCGGGTGACCAGTATTCACGCTCGTGGGCTTCGAGCAGGCGGTTGGCTACCTTCGCTGAGGCGGCCGGATTCAGGCTAGCGAGACGTTTCCTCATCTCCTCGTCCAGCACGAAAGTATCTGTGATCTGTTGGTAGACCCACGGCGCGACCTTTCCGGTCGTCGCCGACCAGCCAACGGTATTCGTCACGTGGGTTTCAATCTGCCGGACGCCCTCGTAGCCG
>JASJBE010000005.1 GCA_030066655.1 Woeseiaceae bacterium
GAGCCCTGGGAGGTCGAGGCGGGCTTCGTGCTGGCCTGTCAGTCCAGGCCCCGGTCCGATGAGATCGTGCTGGATTACGACAAGGCGTGAGGCGGTGCCGCCCGGGTTGTGTTGGTGGTTCTGAGGTTTTTTGGACCTCTGTGTTTTCGGGCCGCGAACGTACCGCCAATGGTGGTTCTTGTTGACAATCTTGACTTGTCCCGGAGCGCCGCGTCGCAGGAGGATCGGTCGCAAAGTGTCGCTGAGGTCCTGCCGGGGCGAGTCAGTGCGTCAAGATGGTCTGAACCCCTACGATTTTTCGCACTCTTGCAAGACTCTCATAGAGCCGCTTTTCTTGACTTGGCGCGATTACAAAAGCCTCCGCGGCACGAGAGGCGTAGAATCAGGCGGCTAAAGCTGTGCGCCCCGTGCATACGAAACAATAATCAGAGGCCATCCGGCGATGAATAATTCCAGTGCTGCGAGCGAACTGCCGCCGCGACAAAACGCTTACTCCTATGACGACCTGATCAGGGCCGGTCACGGTGAACTGTTCGGGCCTGAGAACGGCCGTTTACCGCTGCCACCAATGCTGATGATGGATCGCATCCCGCTGATCGCGGGCGACGGCGGCAAGTATGGCAAAGGCGAGATCAAAGCCGAGCTCGACGTCAAACCCGAGCTGTGGTTCTTCGATTGCCATTTCGAGAGCGACCCGGTCATGCCGGGTTGCTTGGGCCTCGACGCCCTGTGGCAGCTGGTTGGCTTCCACATGGTCTGGTCGGGTCACCCGGGACGCGGACGTGCGCTCGGTGTCGGCAAGGTCAAGTTTTTCGGCCAGGTCCTGAAGAAGGCCAAACTGGTGACTTACCAGCTCGACATCAAACGAGTAATATCGCGCAAGCTCGTGCTGGCGATCGCGGACGGATCCATGTCCGTCGATGGCCGCGAGATCTACACGGCCGAGGACCTGCGAGTCGGCCTGTTCTCCTCTACTGACGATTTTTAGGAAGAATTCATGCGTCGCGTAGTTATCACCGGCATCGGTGCCGTCAGCTGTATTGGCAATAACAAGGAAGACATCACGGACGCGCTGAAGAACGGCCGTTCGGGTATCGTGGCTAACGAGTCGTTCGCGGAGATGGGGCTCCGTAGTCTCGTGTCCGGCAGTGTCGACATCGACATTAAGGAGCACATCGATCGCAAGGTGCTTCGATTCATGGGCGACGCCGCCGCCTACGCGTACATTGCAATGCAAAGATCGATCGAGGACGCGGGCCTCGAAGAAAGTGATGTATCGAATCCTCGCAGCGGCCTTATCGCGTCGTCCGGCGGCGCGTCCAGTGAGAACATCATCACGAGCTCCGACACGCTTCGCTCGCGCGGCGTGCGCAGGATCGGTCCCTACATGGTGCCGCGTACGATGAGCAGTTCGGTATCGGCCTGCCTCGCGACCCCGTTCAAGATCAAGGGCGTCAACTACTCGATTACGTCGGCGTGCGCGACCAGCGCACACTGCATCGGCGCGGCCGCCGAGCAGATCCAGATCGGCAAGCAGGATATTGTGTTTGCGGGCGGTGGCGAGGAAGAGCACTGGAACCTGTCCAGCATGTTCGACGCGATGGGGGCACTGTCCACGAAGTACAATGACGAGCCGACGCTCGCATCGCGGCCCTACGACGTCAATCGTGATGGCTTCGTCAGCGCGGCCGGTGCCGGCATGCTCGTTGTCGAGGAGCTGGAACACGCGAAGGCGCGCGGCGCGAAGATCTACGCGGAGATTGTCGGTTACGGCGCCACGTCCGATGGCTTTGACATGGTCGCGCCATCCGGCGAAGGCGCCGTGCGTTGCATGGAGCTGGCTAAGGCCACCGTGGATGGACCCATCGACTACATCAACACGCACGGCACCAGCACGCCGGTCGGCGACGTCAAGGAGGTCGAGGGCATCATGCGCGTCTTCGGCGACGACATGCCGCACTTCGGCTCGACCAAGTCGATGGTCGGACATTCGCTGGGTGCGACGGGCGCTCAGGAAGCGATCTTCTGCCTGCTGATGATGGAGAATGACTTCATCGCGCCGTCGATCAATGTCATCGACCCCGATCCGGTCGTCGAGGGTACGCCGCTGGTGACCGAACGCATCGACAATGCCGGGCTCAGGACCGCAATGTCGAACAGCTTCGGCTTTGGTGGTACAAACGCTACGCTGGTGTTACAGAAACTGGATTAACCAACTATCGTCGCGAATGCTACGTTAGTGCTCCAGAAACTGGACTAACCGGCTATCGTTGCGAACGCTACGCTGATGTTACAGAAACTGGATTAACCGACTATCGTCGCAAATGCTACCTTGGTGCTTCAGAAACTGGACTAACCGACAATCGTTGCGAATGCTACGTTAGTGCTCCAGAAACTGGATTAACCGTCTATCGTTGCGAACGCTACATTGGTGTTACAGAAACTGGACTAACCGGCTATCGTCGCTAACGCTACCTTGGTGTTACAGAAACTGAACTAACCGGCTATCGTTGCGGACGCTACCTTGGTGCTACAGAAACTGGACTCACCGGCAATCGTTACTAACGCTACGTTGGTGTTACAAAAACTGGAATGACTGGCGCGCATCAGCCATCGCCGGTGTAGAGCCAGCAGGGTAAACCGCATGACCATCGAGACCGTTTCAGAGACAAGCTGCTTCGGCGGACGCATTGGCTTCTACCAGCATCGTTCCGATGCCAATGACTGCGACATGCGCTTCTCCGTTTTCGTGCCCCCTCAGGCAGAACGGGGTCCCGTACCGGTGCTGACCTTTCTGTCAGGCCTCACGTGCACCGAAGAGAACTTCATGGTCAAGAGCGGCGCGCAGCGCGTCGCCTCGGAACTTGGCCTGATGCTCGTGTCTCCGGACACGAGCCCACGTGGTGAGACCGTGCCGGACGATCCGCACGGTGACTACGACTTCGGCCTCGCGGCCGGTTTCTACCTGAATGCGACGCAGGCGCCGTGGTCGGCGCACTATCACATGTACGACTACATCACGCGTGAGCTGCCTGCCGCCGTCTTTGGGCATTTCCCGGGTGACGGGTCGCGGCATGCGCTCAGCGGTCATTCCATGGGCGGGCACGGCGCGTTGGTCATCGGTCTGCGCAACCCCGGCATGTTCCGGTCGCTGTCGGTGTTTGCACCCATCTGTACGACGCTGCACTCACCGTGGGGCAGCAAGGCCCTGAGTCATTATCTCGGTGATGACAAGAACGACTGGACGGGATACGACGCGTGCGAAGTGGTTCGCGGCGTCAAAGACCCCGACGCATACCCGACGATTCTCGTCGACCAGGGCGCCGACGATCCGTACCTCGAGGAACAGCTGAAGCCGGACCTGCTCGAGGCGGCCTGCCGCGAGAGCGGTGTCTCCATCGATCTGCGCATCCATGCAGGCTACGACCACGGCTACTACTTCATCAGCACGTTCATCGAAGAACACCTCCGCAGGCACTACGAGATCCTGGCGAGCTGATCATGGGCGCAGCCGAGACCTGGCTCGTCCTCGCCGCCGCCATGGCCGCGACGGGCATCGTTGCCGGCATCATGGCCGGCCTGTTCGGTATCGGCGGCGGCATCGTCATCGTGCCGGTGCTCGAGTTCGCCCTGGCGACGCTCGGCGTCGATCCGACGATTCGCATGCACATCGCCGTGTCGACGTCACTCGCGACGATCATCCCGACATCGATTTCGTCGGCGCGCGCCCATTATCGCCACGACGCTGTCGACTTCGACATCGTTCGTCGCTGGGCGGCGTTTGTCGTCATCGGGGCCCTGCTCGGTGCCTTCATGGCATCGCGCGTCGACTCCGACGTGCTCGCCGTCATCTTCGCGACAACGGCTGCGTTCGTCGCGATGAAGACGCTGTTCCGGTTCGGCCAGACCGAGGTCACGCAAGACATCCCGCGCAATCCGCTTGTTGCACTGTTGCCGACCGGCATCGGCGCCGTATCGACGATGATGGGCATCGGCGGCGGCGTGCTGTCGGTCATGGTGCTGCGCCTTTTTAACCAGCCGATTCACCGGGCGATCGGGACCGCGGCTTTGTTTGGTTTCGCGATTGCCATTCCGGGCACGCTCGGCATGATCATCGCCGGCTGGGACGACCCGCGCCTGCCGGCCGGTTCACTGGGGTTCGTCAGCCTGCTCGGGTTCGTCGCGATCGCGCCGATGACGGTGCTCGCCGCGCCAATTGGCGCCCGGCTGGCGCACGCATTCTCGGAAAAAGTGCTGAGTCGCCTGTTCGCGGGCTTCCTGATCGTCGCATCGATACGCCTGTTCGCAAGCGTTCTCGCCTGAAAACGCGGCAACGTTTCGATCGGGAAGCGGCTGCGGCGATCAGTCGCTGACGACGGCAGCGGCCATGTGATGATGGTGCGCATGGCCGCCGTCCGTCGGCCCGAGCACCTTGTAGGCCGGCATCGCCATCGTCGCCACGCCGATCGCCACCAGCAGCAGGCCCGCGACGAGCGCGCGGCGCTTGTTTGCCAGCAGCCGGTTCAGCGATGCGGCGCTCAGGCCCGTAAACAGCATTGCGGGCATCGTGCCGACGCCGAACGCAATCATGACCACGGCGCCGTGCAGCGGGTTCGAGCCCGCCATCGCGACCAGCAACATCGAGTAGACCAGCCCGCAGGGCAGAAGGCCCCATAACAGGCCAAGGCCCAGCGCCTTCGACGGTGATGTCGCCGGCAGGACGTGTTTGGTCAGCGGCGACACAGAACGCCACAGGTAGCTACCGGCTTTCTCGACCGGTCCCAAAAGCTGCCATCCGAACGCGATCTGGATACCCATCAGGATAATGACCAGGCCCGCCATCAACCGTATCGGCACGGCGAGGCCCGGGAGGACGTCGGTCAGTCCCTGGCCGGCGTACGCCGACAGCGCGCCGAGCGATGCGTAGCTCAACAGTCGGCCGAGGTTGTAGGTGACAGCAAGCACCGGTTCCGACGCCGTCGCTTTCGCGCCCTGGCGCATCGCGAACAGGCCGGACAGTCCGCCGCACATGCCGAGGCAGTGCGCGCTGCCGAACAGGCCGGCAGCGAGCGCGGGAACGATGAAGGCGAGCCAGTCGGCCATGTGTCAGCCCTTCGTCTCGTCTTTGTCGAAGATGCTCATCGCCGGAGACTCGAGATCATCGAACTGGCCGTTGCCCACTGCCCAGAAGAAAATGCCGACCGCGGCTCCCAGAAGCAGCAGGCCAATCGGGATCAGGATGTAGAGAATACTCATCGACTCAACCTCAGGGCGTTGAAGACCACCACCAGCGAGCTCGCGCTCATGCCGATCGCCGCAAGCCACGTCGGTACCATGCCGGCCGCTGCAAGCGGCACCGCCGCGATGTTATAGGCAATCGCCCAGCTCAGGTTCTGCCGGACGATTCGAAGCGTTCGTTTCGATGCGGTTAACGCCGACGCCACCGGTGACAGGCCGTCGCCGAGAAACACGATGTCTGCGCGGGTCTGCGTCACTTCGGCGGCCGCGGCCGGTGCGATGGACACGTCTGCGCCAGCAATGACCGGCGCGTCGTTGATACCGTCGCCGACCATCAGCACGCGAGCGCCGCTTCGCTGCAGCGCCTGGATGGCGTCGAGCTTATCGGCCGGCGTCAGGCGGGCGTGCCAGGTGTCGATGCCCAGCGCGTCGGCGACGTGCTCGACGGCGTCGCTGCCGTCACCGCTAAGGAGGCTTAACTCGAGCCCCATCGCACGGAGCTCGGCCAGCGTCTCAGCTGCATCCGCGCGGACGGCGTCCTGCAGCACGAACTCCGCCGCCGGACCCTCATCGTCACTCAGGACAACGCGCATGGCGGCCTCTGCCGACCGCGGCGTCGTCTCGTCGCCGTCCGGATCGCGACCGAGCGTCCAGGAATGATCGTCAACCAGCCCGAATATGCCCTTCCCTGGCAGGACACTGACGTTCAGTGCCTTAAGCGGTGTCTCGGTGTCTTTGAATGCGTTTGCAATCGGGTGTGACGAGCTGGCCTCGAGCGCTGCGGCGATCTGCATGGCCTTTGCCTCGTCGAGTCCGTCCCGCAATGTCCGTACCTTCGTGATCGACGGTTTACCGAGTGTCAGCGTGCCCGTCTTGTCGAAGACGACGTGCGTGCAGCGCGCCAGCGCCTCGATCGAGTTCGAGTTCTTCAGCAGGAGTTTCAGCGACGCCATCTTGCTGTTGACGGCAGCGAAGGCGGCTGGCGTGGCCAGCGCCAGCGCGCACGGGCAGGTCACGACCAGCACGGACAGCGTCACGACGAAGGCGCGTGCCGGATCGATCATGCTCCAGGCAACGGCGACGGCCGTCGCGAGCATCAGAATCACGAACACGAAATAGCTTGCGATGCGATCGGCCGTCTGCACGATCGCGGGCCGGTAGTGCAGGGCGGTACGGCTCAGGCGCTGGATGCCGCCGAGGATCGTGCTACTGCCGGTCGCGGTGACGCGGGCCTCGATGGCCGTGTCGAGGTTGATGCTGCCGGCGATGATTTCATCACCGACAACGCGCGGCTGAGGCCTCGATTCGCCGCTCAGGACCGATTCATCGACACTGGTCTCGCCCGACTCGATAACGGCGTCAGCCGGAATGTGGTCACCGGGCCTCAACAACACCAATTCGCCGACCTTGAGCGTTGCCACGGAGCGCGTGTGCTGCCTGTCGCCATCGAGCACGACGACGGTATCCGGCATCAGCGGCTTCAGCGCGTCCGCGACCGTTACGGCGCGCTGGCGCGCGCGCATCTCGATGAATCGACCCAATGTCAGGAAGAACACGAACATGACGACCGAGTCGAACCAGACGTCGTCGCCGCGCGTAAATGTCGAATAGACCGAGCCCGCGTACGCGAGGCCGATTGCGATCGCGACGGGCAGGTCCATGCCGGGTTTCAATGCGAGCAGCCCGCGAATTGCGCCGTCGAAGAAAGGCCGGGCGGAATAGAAGACGACCGGCGTGGCGACGACCATCGACACCAGGCGCAGGAAGTGCGCCATGCGTTCGTCGATACCCTGGGCATCGCCGGCGTAGAGCGCGATCGCAAACATCATGACCTGCATCATGCCGAGAGAGGCGACCAGCAAGCGCTTCAGCGCGGTCCGTTCCTCGCCGTATTCCGGCCGGCCGCTTGCGTGTCGGCTTAGCGGACGCGGCGCATAGCCAACGGACGCCAGCAGCCCGAGCAGGCCACCGAGGCTTAAATCCTCAACGTGCCACTCGACGTAGACGCGATGGCTCAACGGATCGATGGACACGGATTCAACGGCGGGCGACGCGGACAGTGTGGCTTCGACGAGCCAGCTGCAGGCGGTGCAGTACATGCCCTCGACATAGATCGTCGTCGCAGCGACGCCGTCGAAAATCTCAGCGTAGGTGTCGAAGTTTTCGTCGTACTCGACGAAGCGCTGCGTCATGTCCTCAGGAATGAAGCCTTCCGGCGCGTCACGCAACTCGTAGTAGCGGCCCATACCGGCCGAGTGAATCATCTCGCTGACAGCCTGGCAGCCGGCGCAGCAGAAGACGCGCGTCTCCGTGTCGACAACGGTGTCGAAGCCGGTTTTCAGTACCGGTAGTCCGCAATGGTAGCAACTGCTCACATCGAGTCCTCTCGGAGCGGTAGTCCACAATGGTAGCAACTGCTCACATCGAGTCCTCTCGGGGCGGTAGTCCGCAATGGTAGCAACTGCTCACATCGAGTCCTCTCGGAGCGGTAGTCCGCAATGGTAGCAACTGCTCACATCGAGTCCTCTCGGAGCGGCAGTCCACAGTGAAAGCAGCTGCTCATCCTTTAGCCTTCAGGAGACTCAAACGAGGCCGCCGCTCAGCGAGCCCCGCGTGGCGACAGCAGCGCGCGGTCGTTGTAACCCTGTGCGCCGTCCCAGACACCGGTCAGGCGCCAGTCGTCCTGCTGCAGCACCATGTACCAGCGTTCGTCCATCGGCGCCATCTGTTGCCCGACAAAAACGTTGTCTGACGGCGAGGGCAGCAGCTCGATGCTGTGATCACGCCGGACGAAGGCCGGGTGGGAAAAATCCAGCGACAAGGACGTGGGCTGCGCGCTGTCCGGCAGGTTGGTCAGCGTCAGCGTCACGAGGCCGGTGTCGCGATCGTAGATCAGCTCACCCTGCATATCGAGTGCGGCAGCGAACTTTTCTGCGGCGAGCGCACGTTCGGTCACCACGTCGACGCCGCTCTCGGCAGACACAGACACGACGAGAGAGTCCGACGTCGTTACGGCCAGGTAGATCGTGAACATGCAGGCACAAACCGTCGCCGCTGGTATCGAAATCAGGAACCAGGGCCAGAACTGTCGGTGCCAGGGCAAAGCGTGATTCATTGTCTTCTTCCTTTGAATAGCCGTATCAAACCGTGATCAGAAATTGGGGCCGACGAATCGGCTGTCTTCGACGATCGAGTCCGACTGTGACTCGAGGTCCGTTATCGTGAAAAAGATGTCATTGATGCCTTTCGCATCCTCGCGGCTCGCGCGGAGCGTCACCGGCAGCGTCAGCACCTCGCCGGCAGCGACGATCACCGGATTCGGGACACCGTCCGCGACCAGCCCGTCGATACCTTCAACCTCGAGGCGGAACTGCCGCTCGTCATTGCGCTGGTTGATGACCTTGAGCGTGTAGATGTTCTCTACCTGGTTGCCGGCCACCTCGCGGTACAGCGAGTTCCGGTCCCGGATGACGTCGAGGATGATCGGCGTGCGCGTCACGACCGACGTGACGAGGCCGCCCATCAGTACCATCAGCAACGTCGCGTAGACAAGCACGCGAGGTCTCAAGACCCGCGTCTTCTGCCCGGTGACGGCATTGTGCGTCGTGTACCGCACGAGGCCGCGCGGGTAATTCATCTTGTCCATGACCGAGTCGCAGGCGTCGATACAGGCGGCGCAGGCGATGCACTCGTACTGCAGTCCGTCGCGAATGTCGATGCCGGTCGGGCAGACCTGGACGCACAGCGTGCAGTCGATGCAGTCACCCAGCCCGTGCTCGGTCGCACCGCGTTTGCGCCTGCCACGCGGTTCGCCGCGAGATTCGTCATAGGAGATGATCAGCGTGTCTTTGTCGAACATCGCGCTCTGGAAGCGCGCGTACGGGCACATGTATTTGCAGACCTGCTCCCGCATGTAGCCCGCGTTGCCGTAGGTGGCGAAGCTGTAAAACAGTCCCCAGAAAAGCGTCCAGCCACTCAAGCTGAGCGTCATGGCGTCTATCGCCGCCTCGCGGATGGGTGTGAAGTAGCCGACGAAGGTCAGGCCGGTCCACAGCGAGAACGTGACCCACAGGATCTGCTTGCTCGCCTTCTTGCGGAATTTGGTGAGACTCATCGGCGCCTTGTCGAGTTTCATTCGCTGCGAGCGGTTGCCTTCCGTCCACTGTTCCATCCAGATGAAGGCTTCGGTCCACACGGTCTGCGGGCACGCAAAGCCGCACCACAGGCGCCCGGCGAGTGCCGTGAAGAAGAACAGGGACAGCGCCGCGATGATCAGCAGGACGGCGAGGTAGGGAAAGTCCTGCGGCCACAACGTGATGCCGATCAGGTAAAACTTGCGCTCCGGCAGGTCAAACAGGATCGCCTGGCGCCCGTCCCAGATCAGCCACGGAACGACGTAGAAAAGACCGAGCAGGATGATCGTGGCCAGTTTGCTCAAACTCGCAAACCGTCCTTTCATTTCGCGAGGGTAGATCTTCTGCGCGCTCTCGAAGAGATCGCCGCCAGCAGTGTCCGTTTTGCTCATTTCGCTTTCTTTGCGTCTCGCTTCGGCGCCGTGCGGACGAGCCACGCCGTCAGTCCCGATGCGGACGCACACAGGATCCAGAAAAAGAAGAAACCGACAGCGTATCCGGCATCACGAGACAGCTGCATGTCGGCGAACAACTGCACCGGGTCGAAAATCGCGAAGAACAGCATCGTGCCGACCGCCGCGGCAAGGAAAGAGACCCAGACGACAATGGCTATGGCCTGTCGATCACGGCTCCACTGCCGCGCACCTCGATAGGCTTCCTGGATCATCTCTCCGCTGCCTTTTGCGCTACTGCCGCTCGGACAGGCTGCCGACGTAGGCGGCCAGAATGCGCAAGCGCTTGTCGCCCAGCAGGTTCTGGTGAGCCGGCATCATGGCATTGCGACCGTTTACGATCGTCGTGCGAACGTCGTCCACCGAAGCACCGTAGAGCCAGATGTCGTCGGTCAGGTTCGGACCGCCCAGCATCTGGTTGCCTTCGCCGTTGACGCCGTGACAGGCTGAGCACAACGCCACGTACATCGGCTGCGCGGACATCGCATCCGCGTCGGCGTCCTCGAGACCGGACAGGCTGCGAACGTAGGTGACCATGTTGTCGATACCCGCATCGCCACCGAGCGCGGCGCCCAGCGCCGGCATGATGCCGTTACGGCCGCGGCTGATTGATGTAATGATCTGCTGTTCCGCATTGCCGTACAGCCAGTCGTCATCGGTCAGGTTCGGGTAGCCGACCGCGCCGCGCGCATCAGAACCGTGGCAGGTCGTGCAATAACTCGCGTACAGGCTCTTGCCCAGCTGATGTGCGTCATTGTTGGCCTTGAGCTCGTCGAACGGCATCGCGGCGAAGCGTTCATAGATCGGTTCGTAGCGAGCCGCGGCGGCTTCCATCTCCGCGTCGTACTGCCCTTGCTGCGACCAGCCGAGCGTGCCTTCGAATGTGCCCAGTCCCGGATAGGCCACCATGTAACCGACGGCGAAAATGATCGTGATGAAGTACAGGTACAGCCACCAGCGAGGCGCCGGGTTGTTCCATTCTTCGAGATCGCCGTCCCATTTGTGACCGACGAGCTCCTCATCCGCTTTGTTGGCAGGGCCCTGTTTGCCGGACCACTGGACGAGCCACACACACCAGACGACAAAAAGGATTGTCCCCGCGGCGATAAACCAGTGCCAGAAATCGGTCATTTCTGCTTCTCCTCGTGTGTCACTTCGTCATCAAAAGGTATGCGTGCGTTTTGTTCGAAACTGCTCTTCTTGTGCCGGCTGAACGCCCAGATCGAGATGGCAATGAAGGCAAAGAAAATAACGGCGGTCAGAACGCCCCTGAAATCATTGATATCCATCGTCGTCTACCGCCTGTTGCTGCGATTGGTGCCCAGGCCCTGCAGATAGGCGATCAGCGCGTCCATCTCGGTCTTGCCGTCGAGCTCCGCAGGCGCATTCGTTATCTGCTCATCCGTGTACGGGTCGCCGAGGGTCTTCAGCGTTTGCAGCTTGCTGACGACTAGATTCGCATCCACTAGCCGATCCGCCAGCCACGGGTAGCCCGGCATGTTCGACTCGGGTACCAGGACACGCGGGTCGACCATGTGCAGGTAGTGCCAGTCGTCGCTGTAGCGGCCGCCGACACGGGCCAGGTCGGGGCCCGTGCGTTTCGAGCCGAACTGGAACGGACGGTCGTAGACGAATTCACCCGCAACGGAGTACGGACCGTAACGTTCAGTTTCGCTCCGAAACGGCCGGATCTGCTGTGAATGGCAGTTGTAGCAGCCTTCCCGGATGTAGACATCACGGCCGGCGAGGCGCAGTGGCGAGTACACCTCGATGCCCTCAGCGGGCTCGGTCACTTCACTGTCCATCATCAAGGGTATGATCTCGATCAGGCCGCCGACGCTGACTGCGCAGACGATCAGGACCATCATCAGGGTGACGCTTTTTTCTATGACTTCATGTCTCATATCGATTCGCTCTCTCAGGCCGGGTCCATAACGGCGACGGGCACCGGTTTCTGCTCGGAGATGGTCTTCCAGACGTTGTAGACCATGATGAACATGCCGGAAATAAACAGGATGCCGCCTATCAGTCGCAGTCCGTAGTACGGATAGGTCGCTTTCAGTGACTCGATGAACGAGTACGTCAGCGTTCCGTCATCATTGACCGCGCGCCACATGAGTCCCTGCGTAATGCCGGCCACCCACATCGAGACGGCGTAGAGCACGACACCAATCGTCGACGTCCAGAAATGCACGTCGATCAGCTTGGTGCTGTACATGGATTCGCGGTTGTACAGGCGTGGGATCAGGCAGTAGAGCGATCCGATCGTCATCATCGCGACCCAGCCGAGTGCGCCGGAGTGCACGTGACCGATCGTCCAGTCCGTGTAGTGCGACAGTGCGTTGACCGTCTTGATCGACATCATCGGGCCTTCGAAGGTCGACATGCCGTAGAAGGACAGGGATACGATCATGAACTTCAGGATCGGGTCCGTGCGCAGCTTATGCCAGGCGCCCGACAGCGTCATGATGCCGTTGATCATGCCGCCCCAGCTCGGCGCCAGCAGTACAAGTGAGAACACCATGCCGAGTGTCTGCGCCCAGTCGGGCAGCGACGTGTAGTGCAGATGGTGAGGGCCGGCCCACATGTAGATCGCGATCAGCGACCAGAAGTGAACGACCGACAGGCGGTACGAGTAGATCGGGCGACCGGCCTGCTTCGGTACGAAGTAGTACATCATGCCGAGGAAGCCCGCGGTCAGGAAGAACCCTACCGCATTGTGCCCGTACCACCACTGCATCATGCCATCGACCACGCCCGTGTAGATCTGGTAGGACTTGGTCAGCGTAACCGGCAGGGCCAGGTTGTTGAAAATGTGCAGTATGGCCACCGTGATGATGAACGCACCGTAGAACCAGTTGGCCACGTAGATGTGCTTGATTCGTCGCTGGACGACCGTGCCGAAGAAAACGAGTGCGTATGACACCCACACAACGGCGATCAGCAGGTCAATCGGCCATTCGAGCTCGGCATACTCCTTGCTCTGCGTAATGCCAAGCGGCAGCGTTATCGCGGCGAGGAGAATGACGGTTTGCCACCCCCAGAACGTGAACGACGCGAGCTTGCCGAACGCCAGTCGGGTGTGACAGGTTCGCTGTACGACGTAATACGACGTCGCAAACAGCGCCGAACCGCCAAACGCAAAGATCACCGCGTTCGTGTGCAGTGGTCTGAGTCGAGAGTAGGTCAGGAATGGCAGGTCGAAGTTCAATACGGGCCAGATCAACTGCGCGGCGATGAAGACGCCGACGAGCATGCCGACGACGCCCCAGACGACCGTCATGATCGCGAACTGGCGAACAACGGTGTCGTTGTACTCAGCAGAATTTTGCAAGGCTTTATCCCGGTTAGATTTTTGTTCAGATGCGGAGGTCCGCGTGCGTACGATGACCCATCCCGATCATCGTGCACGCAGGCTATCAATGCCGAATGTGCGCCCCTATACGGATCGATACCCCGGTATATAAGGGACGATACGTATGGGCTTTGGGGCGGTTTGTCGTCTGCAATGTCGCCTTGCTGCCGATATACTCGAAAAACACCCTGGATCCCCTGTAAATGACCGCCGTAGAATTGCCTGCTGACGTCTCGATGCAGCTGCTGCACGCCGCTCCGGATGCCGCCGTCGTCTCCAATTCGGAGGGTGAGATCATCTACGCCAACCGCAAGGCGGAGCTCCTGTTCGGCTTCGAGCCGGGGGAGATGATTGGTAAACCAATCGAGATCCTGCTGCCCGAGTCTCGTCGAAACAAGCACGTCGAACTGCGGGATGCTTTCGGCGCCCAGCCGCACGCGCGGCCGCTGCTGTCCGGCATGGAGCTGCTGGCGCAACGCAAGGGCGGGGATCGGTTCAGGGCCGAGATCGCCTTGCTACCGGTGGAGAGCGAGGATGGCCTGCTGGTGGCGAGCACGGTTCGTGAAATCGACGCGCCGATCGGGTCTGAGTCCTATTTCAGAACGTTGTTGGAAAGCGCACCGGATGCGATGGTGATTGTCGACTCGTCAGGGCGGATCGCGATCGTGAACTCACAGACCGAGCAGATGTTCGGCTACTCGCGCGAGGAGCTGCTCGGCAACGCGATCGAGATGTTGCTGCCCGAGCGTATTCGTGACCGTCATCGCGGTCATCGTGTCGAATACGTGGAGTCGCCAAGCTTGCGGCCTATGGGCGTGGGTCTGGAGCTGCTGGGGCGCCGCAAGGATGGCGAAGAGTTCCCCGTCGAAATAAGCCTGAGCCCGGTTGAGTCTGAGAACGGTCGCTTCATATCGAGCACGATTCGCGACGTGACCGAGCGGGATCGTATGGAGAAGGCGATCATCGCCGCACAGGAGGAGGCGGAACGGGCGAACAAGGCGAACACAGCCTTCCTGGCCGCCGCAAGCCATGATTTGCGTCAGCCCGTGCAGGCACTGAGCTTGCTCAACGGCGCGCTGCGTCGCACCGTCAAGGATGAACGTGCGCTCTCCATGATCGACAGCCAGGAAAATTCGCTGACGGCGATGACTAACCTGTTGAATTCCTTGCTGGATATCAGCCGCCTCGACGCGGGCGCGATCGCGCCCGAGATCGAGGAATTTCCGGTGTCCAAGATCATAGACCGCCTCGCGGCCGAATTCGGGCGCCAGGCGCAGCACAAGGGGCTGAAGTTCAGCGCCCAGAGTTGCCCGACGGTCATTCTCAGTGATGTAAGTCTTCTCGGCGAGATACTGCAGAACCTGGTGTCGAACGCGATACGGTACACGGAGGAGGGCGAGGTTCGCCTGACCTGTCGCCATGACGCCAATGTCTGCCGGCTCGAGGTCAGGGACACGGGCGTCGGAATCGAGGAGGACGAGCTCGAGTCGATCTTCCTGGAGTTCAACCAGGGATCCAGCAAGACCGCGACCAAGGAGGGCTTCGGTCTCGGCCTCGCTATCGTCCGCAGGCTCGCCGACCTGCTCGACATCCGCGTCAGCGTCGAATCGACCGTCGGCGAAGGCTCCTGTTTCACGCTGGAAATCACGACGCTGGGTGACCAGGACATCGAAGACGAAGAGGACGATCAGACGGACAGCCTCGTGGGCTCAACCGGACTCGTGCTGCTCGTTGAAGACAATGTCAACGTCGCCGATGCCTGGGCCATGTTGCTCGAGGCCGAAGGCTACACGGTTGAGCGCGCTATCTCGGCGAAAGAGGTTGAAGGGGTGATATCCGGCTTCAACCGGCCGCCGGCGCTGGTCATCACGGATTACCACCTGGCCGACAACTCGACCGGCGTAGAGGTCATCAAGCTGGTTCGCGGTCACTTCGACTCGGACCTGCCGGCATTTATCGTCAGCGGCGACACGTCCAAGGTCGTTCCCGACGCCCGGCCGGTCGAGAACTGCCAGCTGTTCAGCAAGCCGATCAACACCGACGAGTTGCTGGACGCGGCGCGAGACGCCGTCGAGACCGGCCTCGTTCAATAATCAACAGGGTCAGCCGACCGACGCCAGCGATTCGTGCTGGAGCTTAAGCCAGTCGTACGCTCATCTCGGAGCGGTCAAGAAAGCCAAAAGCGCAGCCGCCCGGCCGTGCCGGGCGGTTGCGCGATGTGTTCCGATTCGGTCAGGCAGCGTCCGGCGTGCTGATATCCACCGGCGTATGGAACCAGTCCGGTTTGATGATCAGCATGTCACAGGGCACAAACTCGAGCGTGCGCTCGGCCGTGGCGCCGATAAACAGGCGTTTCCAACGGTTGCGTGACACCGCGCCCATGACGACGACGTCCGCCTTGAGTTTGGTTGCGTGCTCGGGCAGTTCCTCGTGCGTCATGCCGGCGACCAGGTGCGTATGGTCCTCGTCTATGCCGTGGAAGCGCGTGATTTCGCTGAAGCGCGCCTCATGCTCGTCATGCATCTGCTGCTCGATCTCGTCGAACGGCAGCGAGACCGGTATGTAGGCATTCGCGGTGGCCGTGGCGACGGCAATGCGCGGATCGTAGCAATGGAACGCATGCAGCTCGCCGTGAACAATGTCGACGATGGACTTGCTCGTCTGCAGGATCTCGTCGTCCAGCGCAGCCGGCTTATCGTGCTGGTTCATCGGGTCAATGGCCGCGACAAACACCGGGTGTTCCGCCACTTTGCCGGGCTTCACGAGCCACAGCGGCATCGGGCAGGTCCGTATCAGGTTCCAGTCCGTATTCGACAACAGGGCGCGAGACAGCGAAGAGTGATGGTGGGTGTCTTTCACGACGACATCGGCCTTGCTGGCGATGCTGTGCCGAACGATGCCCTCGTGCAGCGGATGGTCCCAGACGACGCTCGTCGTTACCGTGGTCCCCGCGGCCCGCATGGGCTCGGCCATGGTCTCCAGTCGCTGTTCATGTGTCTGGATGACTTCCGCACGCGCCTTTTCCAGCGACGGTGAGTCGAACAGGCGATCACCACTCAAGTATTCGTTGTAATAGCAGACCAACAGTTCAAGGTGCGCATCGGCCTGTTGCGCGAGCCAGGCAGCCCGCTCGAGCGCCGGCTGCTCTTCAACCGTCGGGTCAATGACAACGAGAATCTTCGATATTTTCCGCATAACAACCTAGTCCAGAGTGTTTCCCTAAGCGTGGAGATTGAGAAAATCCTATCTTTCCCCGCTGAACTATCCATTAGGCGATGCGCTTACGCGATGTCGGAATCTACCTAGTGCCTTATTAATAAGAGGCAATGCGTCACATTCTGCGGCTCGGATTCGTCCCATATGTGGCTCGGTAAGTGGATTTACGAATACCTGCCACCGCCGCCGGCGGCGTAAATTGGCTGCATAAGAAAACACGGGGACGGTGAAAGATGATGGCTGCAATCGACTACGGGCCGCTGCGAAAAGATCTCGAGGACAAGAAGACGCATCTGGCAGCGAGACTCGACCGCATCAAGAAAAACGTCCGCCGTACCAGCCATCCGGACTCCAAGGAACGGGCCAAGGAACTCGAAGACATGGAGGTCGTCGATGCGCTGGGTAACGAGAGCCGACGGGAACTGGCGCTGATCCGAAGCGCGATGCAGCGCATGGACGAGGGCACCTACGGAATCTGCAAGGAATGCGGGGACGAAATCGGCTTCGAGCGGCTGCAGGTGCAGCCGTATGCGGATGAATGCATCGACTGTGCTCGCTTCGACGAGGAGCACCCCAGACAGTAAGCGCTATTGCTGCAGGTGCATCCTGACGAGGTCGGCCAGTGACCGCGCCTCCATTTTTTCCATAACGCGAGCGCGGTGAATCTCAACCGTGCGCTGGCTGACGCCGAGCTCGTAGGCAATCAGCTTGTTCGGCTTACCCGTCACGACGAGTTCGAATACTTCCCGTTCGCGATTGGTCAGCAGCGCGATGCGCTCGGCGACGACATTGTGCTGTTGCTGTTCCGCTCGGCGTTCCTCATCGGTATCGAGCGCGATGTGTATCCGGTCCAACAGTTCCTGGTCGCGAAAGGGTTTCTGGATGAAATCGACAGCGCCTTTTTGCATCGCCTCGACCGCCATCGGCACATCGCCGTGGCCGGTAACGAAGATGATCGGCAGCGTATAGCCTCGCTTCTTCATCTCGTCCTGCAACTCGAGACCACCCAACCCGGGCATCCGGATGTCGAGCACGACGCAGCCGGCGCTCTCCGGAGAGACCTGTTCGAGGAATTCGTTTCCGGACGACAGGATCTGGTGTCGTAAATCGACCGATTCGAGCAGCGCCTGCATCGCAAAACGGATGGCAGGGTCATCGTCAACGACGAATATCGTGGCTGCCTGGTGATCGTTCATGGATGTCTCCGTCCTTGTCCCGTGGGTGCTGCAACGGCCCAGTCCTGCCCGCCGCGGCGATATTTCAACAGATTCAACGGCATTTTGCGACTCACGAACGGAAAGCTTCGAGCCATCGGGCGGGATTCGGGGCAGGCTAGTCGAGCCGCTTGCTGAATCGAAGGGCGGCAAGCGTCATTGCCGCAACCGCGAACAGGGCGAGGGCGTAGACCTCGCCGATCAGCTCGAGTATCGAGGCCTCGCGCAGCATGATGCCTCGCGTCAGTCGGATGAAATGCGTGGTCGGCAGGATCTCCCCGAGGTACTGCGCAAACTTAGGCATGCCGTCGAACGGGAACATGAAGCCGGACAGCAGTATCGATGGCATTAGCATGAAGACCGTCATCTGCATGGCCTGGAACTGGGTCTTGGCGGCGGTGGATATCAGCAGTCCCAGGGCGAGGTTCGCGGCGATGAAGACGCTGGCGGCGAGGTACAGGTGCAACACGCTGCCTCGAATCGGGACGTCGAAGAGCAGCTTTCCGGCCAGCAGGATGATCGCCAGCTGAATCAGGCCGATAGCAATGTAGGGGACAATCTTGCCGATCATCAGCTCGATCGACGTCACCGGCGTGTTGATCAATAACTCGAGATTGCCGCGTTCGCGTTCGCGAACGATGGCGACCGACGTGAACAGCGTCATCGTCATCATCAGGATGATGCCCATCAGGCCGGGCACGATGTTGACCGGCGTTCGCCGCTCGGGGTTGTAGTACGGCCGCACCTCGATCTCGGGTTGCTGATTTGCGCGAGACATAGCGGGCGTCATGGACAAGGGCATCTCGCGGAGCTGGTTGGCGACGCCGAGTATCGTGGGATCACTGCCGTCGACGAGCAATTGCACGGCACTCCTGTTTGCGTCGAGGAGCCGACGGTCGAAGTCCGTCGGGATCAGCACGCCGATCGATATTTCGCCGGCCCGCAGCATGGCCTCAAGTCCGCCGCTGCCATCGGTCGTTCCGACGACGTCGACCACCTGCGTCTGGCGAAGGCGTGCAACAAACTCACGAGACAGGTGGCTGTCGGCATGATCGGC
The DNA here is from genome assembly GCA_030066655.1 of Woeseiaceae bacterium. Lineage (GTDB taxonomy): Bacteria > Pseudomonadota > Gammaproteobacteria > Steroidobacterales > Woeseiaceae > UBA1847. The sequence goes on from JASJBE010000005.1 coordinate 18,666, forward strand.
TACGGCGGTGGCCAGGTAGCGCACGTCCGTGTTAATGGCGTAGCCGAACAGGAGGATCTGCAACAGTGGGAGACCGACGATCATGCCGCCGGTCAGGCGGTCGCGACGCAACTGTCGAACCTCCTTGCGAATAATGGCGAAAAGACGTGGCAGGCCCTTCACTTACCGTCCCCGGTGTCTTTCATCGTCACCGTGACGAAGACATCCTCTAGGGACGGCGCGACGGCATGCACCGACGCTTCGATCCCCTTCGAGTCCAGCACCTTGCGCAGCGTGTCCAGCGGCTCGGCGACGGTATCCGGCAGGAGCACGCGCAGCCTCGCACCGAGTTGCGTCAGGCTCTTGACGTCTTGGACGGGCTGAATTGCTGCCTGCGCGGCGGCCGTGTCCGGCGATTCGATCTCGATCACGTGCATGCGGATGCCGGACAGCAGGTCCTTTGGCGTACCGTCAGCCGCTTTTTGCCCCCGATCCAGGATCGCGAGTCGGTGGCAGCGCTCAGCCTCGTCCATGTAGTGCGTGGACACCATGATCGTTGTGCCCGCGTCCGCCAGCCGAAACAGGTTCGACCAGAAGTCCCGCCGGCTCTGAGGGTCGACAGCGCTGGTCGGCTCGTCGAGAAGCAGCAGTTCGGGTTTGTGCAACACCGCGCAGGCGAGGGCGAGCCTTTGCTTCTGGCCGCCCGACATCGTTCCGGCCAGCTGTTTTCGCTGCTCTTTCAAGTCGTAGCGCTCCAGCAGCTCATCGATGCGCGGCCGGCGCTCCGCCGCCGGTACCGAGTAGATCTCGCTGATGAACTGCAGGTTTTCCTCGCAGGTCATGTCGGCGAACAAGGAAAACTTCTGTGTCATGTAGCCAATACGTGGCTTCAGCGCCTGCGTGTTGCCCGGCACTGTCGTGTCGAGGACCCTCGCCGTGCCCTCGCTCGGGGTCAGAAGCCCGCACAGCATGCGCAGCGTCGTCGACTTGCCGGAACCGTTGGGACCTAAGAAACCGTAAATGCGCCCGCGCGGCACGTCCAGGTCGAGGTGGCTAACCGCCTCGAGATGGCCGAATCGCTTCGTCAGCCCCCTGGCCTGAATGGCGAAGTTGTCGTTCATCGCAGTCAGTCCAGCTCGAAACGCGCCTCGACCGGCACGCCATCCGGCAGCCGTTCGTCATGATCGACGAGGTCAATCTTGGCGAGATAGCTGAGTCGACCCCGGTCACGCTCCGTCAACGCGTAGTAGGGCGTGAATGCCGATTCGCTGGCGACCCAGCGAACGCGTCCGCTGACCGGCTCATCGAGGCCGTCGATGTCGATGCTGGCCATCGTGCCCGGCTGAATCCGAACGCGCAGCGACTCCGGCACGTAGACCTCGGCGTGCACCTGGCTGCCGGTCAACATGACCAGCACCGGCTGGCCTGCCGGCGGTCGTTCGCCGACCTCGTAGAGCCGGGTGTCGATGAGCCCGTCGACCGGCGCGACGATCCGGTGGCGTTCGAGGTCAAGGTCGGCCGCGTCCCGTCTCGCAGACGCTTGTCGCAGTAACTGCTCCGCCTGCTCCAGTTCCTCTGCCGTCGTTCCGGACAATAGCTCTTCCAGGCGCGCCCGCCGCTGCTTCAGCGTAGCGCTGGCCGTGTCGTAGGCGTTCTTGGCCTGGTCCAGCGTCTCGGGCGAGGCCAGTTGCCGCTCGTAGACTTTCCTCGCGCGCTCGAGCTCGGCTTCCCGGAACTCAAGCTCATGCTGCGCCTGTTCCGTATCGGCTCTGGCCTGGTCAATCTGCTCCCGTCGCGGTCCGCGCAGCAATTCGTCGAGACGCGCCTTCGCCTGCGCGTAGGCTGCCTCGGTTTCGCTCAAGTTGACCTCGGCCCGGCGCGTGTCCTGCTGCAGCAAGAGCTGACCTTTCGTCACGCGCTCGCCCTCGGCAACGGCGATGTCGACGATCGGCTCCGTCGTCTCAACGGTGATCAGTACGCGCTCGGACGAAAGTGTGCCGACGACACTCGATGCGTCATCGTTATTCGAACAGGCAGCCAGCAGCGCGAACACGAGGATCAGGGGAATTCTCATCGCGTCTTACTCCTTTCCGTCTTCAGGTACGACACGAGCATGTCGATGTGTGTGCTGACGAGCCGGTCCGTATCGAGCGAGCGGTCGGCAAAGACGATCTTCCACACGGTAGCGACCATCATCGGTGCGATTACCAGCTGAGGTAACTCCGACACGGCGGTCTTCCTGAACTCACCGGAGGACACACCGCGCTCGATGATCGAGCTGATCAGTGCGAGGCCTTTCGAGGCCACGGACTCCCAATAGAAATCGACGAGGTCCGGGTGCCTCGAGCCATCGCTGATCATTAATTTGATGACGACCCTTGCGCGACTGCGCGGCAGTTGTTGCATGAACTGCGTCAGAGGGCCGCGCAGAAATTCCTCGGCGCTCTGTTCCGAGGTTGAGAGTCTTTCAATCAGCGCGTCCATCCTGGGAGAGATGACCCGCATGACAACCGCCTTGAACAACTCTTCCTTGGTTTTAAAATACAGGTAGAGCAGTCCCTTGCTGACGCCCGCTTTCCTCGCCACCTCGTCGACGCGGGCTCCGGCATAACCGTGCTCCGAGAAGACGTCGAAGGCGGCCTCAGCGATTTCGTCCGGACGCTCTTCCTTGCGTCGCTGGTACCTCGTTTCCGCCATGCCAGGGCTCTTAATGACTCATTGGTCATTAATTATATTTACTGACTAATGGGTCAGCAAGATTTTTTTTGGCTGTGCCCTCGGATTCCGGCGATTTGCCGTCATAATCGCGTCCCATGTTCACCTATATCGATCCATCGGTACGCGAAAGGCTCAGAGCCGCAGGCAAGCTGATTCGAATCGGCCGCGACGGCGGCCGCCTCCAGCCAGACGAGCCGGCCGGTGCCGGCGGTTCGATCAGTATTCTCGGCCCAATACCGCTGCCGCTAAGCCTGCAGGGACAACGCTACGACGTTGACTGGTACGCCTGCGTGCGCAACACGGAACTTCGGGCGATACAGGACATCGCCGACAAGCTGCGTGCCGAGAAGGCGCAGGAGTCGTTCGCGAGCCTCGCGTCTTCGATGGCGGTCAACAGCGTCCTGGTCATCGGCGAGCCCGACAAATGGACCAACCCGCTGATTCGCGTGCACTCGAGTTGTCTCACCGGCGATGTATTCGGCTCCGAGCGATGCGAGTGCGGCCCGCAGCTCGCGACGGCGATCGACAAGCTCCACGAGGACGAACAGGGCGGACTGCTCGTGTACATGTCAGGGCACGAGGGCAGAGGGATCGGCCTTTGGGCGAAGGCCGCGACTTACCTGCTACAGGACTCCGGAGAGAATACCTACCAGGCCAATCGCAGCCTCGGGCTGCCGGATGACTGCCGGGACTTCAGCGACGCGGCGGCACTGATCCGCTTCTTCTACGGGCAAAAGCCGTTTCGCCTGATGACCAACAATCCGAAAAAGCTCGACGACCTTGCCGCCGAGGGGCTTACAGACGTGACGCCGGTGAAACACGTCATCGGTGTGACGGATAGCAACCGTCGCTACCTGAAGGCGAAGCAGGGCTGGGGTCACAAGCTCGACGACGAGGATATCGGTTCGTCCTGATCTACTGACGCCACAGCCTGACGTTGGGCATCAGGGCGTCGAAACTGGCCCGCCATGGGTTGATGTCGATGCCGCCGCGGCGTTCGAAGCGGGCATACACGCAGAGCTTGTCCGGTTTGCAGGCGGACTGGATGTCGACGAACATGCGTTCGACGCAGGCCTCGTGGAAATCCTTAAACTCGCGGAAAGAGACGATGTACCGGAGCAGGCCTTCCTCGTCGATGCGGCGCCCGGCGTAGTTGATGTAGATGCTGGCAAGATCCGGCTGTGCGGTGACCGGGCAAAGTGACCGGAACAGGTGCGAATGGACTTCCTCGCGGACCGAACCGCCAAGACAGCTCAGCAAACCGGCGTCCGGTGCGCCGGCATTGCACTCCACGTCAAGCTGGTCCAGGCAAAATCCCGGCAGCTTGCCGATCAGGGCCGGGCGATGATCTTTCTCCGTCATCAGGGTCACTTCAACGCTGTCCCCGGCCGCCTCGGAGAGGTCCTCACGAATCCGCTCGCAGACGGTCTCGGCGTTTCCGAATCGCGTCATCGAGAATGAATTCAGGTACAGCTTCAGCGACTTCGATTCGATCATGTTCGGTGACGATGCGGGCACCTTGATGACGGCGCCGGCAATCTCCGGGTGTCCGTTTTCCCGCAGCCAGGTCAGCTCCCAGGCGTTCCAGATGTCGGCGCCGACGAACGGCAGAGGTTGCTCCATGCCCGCTCGACTGGTCTCGCGCGAGATCGGCGCCAGTAGCTCCGGCGCATACTGGCTGGGGTAGGTCGTGGGTTTTCCGAGCGGGGTATTCATATCAGTAGGGAACATTCCTCCACGGTGCCGGATACGGTATCACAGCGCGATTTTTTCGGCCGGTTTCGGCAACGCGCTCGTGTACAATGAGCGCGTTTTCTTAAAGCATCAATAAAAAAAGTAAGGCGACACACTCATGAGCCCGGCCCCGGTCAGCCAGCACGCGAATCGTGGTTACATTATCCCGATTGGCGGAGCCGAAGAGAAACTCCATAACCCAGAAATTCTCGATCGTTTTGTCAGTCTTTGCGGAGGTACCGGTGCGCGCATCAGTATCATCCCGACGGCGTCGGAACTCGAAGACACCGGGCGAAACTACGAGAAGCTGTTCCGCAAGCTCGGCTGTCCCCATGCCCGGGTGCTGGCCTTCGAGTCACGCGAGGACTGCCAGTCGAGCGCGGATCTCGAATACATCGACAAGTCCGATGGCGTCTTCATGACGGGAGGCAACCAGCTCAGGCTGTCGACGACGCTCGGTGGCACGGAGGTGGCGCAGCGGATACGGCGACGCAACGCCGAAGGGATGCACGTCGCGGGCACGTCCGCCGGCGCGGCCTTCATGCCCGAGCACATGATTGCAGGCGGTCGGGAGGGGAGTACGCCAAGCCCGGATATGGTGACGATGGCGCCGGGACTGGGGCTGACGAACAAGCTCATCATCGACCAGCATTTTCGTCAGCGTGATCGGCTCGGGCGCCTGTTGACGGCGCTGGCGTTCAACCCGTTCGCAGTCGGTGTCGGTCTGGACGAGGACACGGCAGCCTTCATTTCACCGGAAGAAGAGCTCGAAGTCGTCGGCAGCGGCGGCATCACGGTGATCGACCCGACGCACTTAAGTTACTCTTCCATGGACCGGGCGCGCCGCGGCGACCCGGTCAGCCTGCTGGACGTCTCGCTGCACATCCTGATCAGCGGCGGGCGTTTTAATATTGCGACACGAGAAGCGCGAGCCGAATAGGGGAAAGCAGTGAAAATTCTAAGCACCAACGTCTACGTTGGTCCGAACGTCTGGGCACATTTCCCGGTCATAAAGCACGTCATTGACTTAGGCGAGCTCGAACACTGGCCTACCGCGAAACTGGGCCCGGACTTTATTGAACCACTGCTCGGCATGTTGCCGGGTTTGCACGAACACGGCTGCTCGTACCGGACGCCCGGCGGTTTCGTGCGACGCATGCGAGAGGACGAGGGAACGTGGCTGGGCCACCTGATGGAGCATCTCGCGATCGAGCTGCAGAACGTCGCGGGCTCCGACGTGACCTTCGGTCGCACCCGCTCGATCGAAGGCCAGCCCGGGCACTACAACATGGTGTTCGAGTACATGGATGCGGCGGTCGGTCGCGAGGCCAGTTCACTGGCGCTCGACCTTATTCACAGCCTGTTGCCTGACGAGCTGAAACCGGAAGGTGCACCTCTGCCGGACTGGGATTTTCCGGAGGCGCGAGATACGTTCATTCGCTACGCGCAGCGACGAGCGCTCGGGCCCAGCACGCAGTCGCTGGTCGATGCGGCCGTCGAGCGCAACATCCCGTGGATACGGCTCAATCGCTACAGCCTCGTGCAATTCGGTTACGGACGCTACCAGCAGCGCATCCAGGCGACCACGACCAGCCGCACCAGCAATATCGCCGTCGAGCTCGCGTCCGACAAGGAAGAGACCAACAGCATCCTGCGCGACCTTGGGCTGCCGGTGCCGAAGCAGCGCATCGTCAGGAGCAGTACCGAAGCAATCCGCGCCGCCGAACGAATCGGCTACCCGGTCGTCATCAAGCCGCTGGCCGGCAACCACGGCCGCGGCGTGGCGATCAACCTGAGATCACCCGACGAGGTCCGGACGGGCTTCGAGAAGGCGCGCGAGCACGGCCGCTCGATCGTCGTCGAGACCTACATCGAGGGTTTCGATCATCGCCTGCTGGTTATCGATGGCGAGCTCGTGGCCGCGGCCAAGCGCGTACCGGGACATGTCGTCGGTGATGGCAAGCACAGCATCGAAGCGCTGGTGGATATCGTTAACGAGGATCCGCGGCGAGGCGTCGGCCATGAGAAAGTGCTGACTCGCCTGGAGCTCGATCACCAGGCCGAGCGCCTGCTGGGCAAGCTGGGCTACGACAAGGACACGGTGCCCGCCGACGGCGAGGTCGTCTACCTGCGCTCCACGGCGAACCTGTCAACCGGTGGCACGGCCATCGACGTGACGGACACGATCCACCCCGACAACCGCGAGATGGCCATCCGCGCGATTAACGCAATCGGTCTCGACATCGGCGGCGTCGACTTCCTGACCAATGACATCTCCGAATCCTATCGCGATGCCGGCGGTGGGATCTGCGAGGTGAACGCCGGACCCGGCTTCCGCATGCACGTCGCGCCGAGTGAGGGCACGCCGCGTGACGTTGGCGGTGCCGTCGTCGACATGTTGTTCCCGCCCGATACGCCGAGCCGCATTCCGATTGCGGCGATCACGGGTACCAACGGCAAGACGACAACGTCCCGTATGCTGGCGCACATCCTGAAGCTCACCGGTTACACCGTCGGACTAACGTCGACCGATGGCGTGTACATCGACGGCAAGCTCAGCGTCTCCGGGGACATGACCGGCCCGATCTCGTCGCAGATCATCCTCCGCGACCCGTCGGTCGACGCGGCAGTCATGGAAACTGCGCGTGGCGGCATGCTCCGAAGCGGCCTCGGCTTCCAGTCCTGCGATGTGGCCTGCTGCCTGAACATCAGCGCCGATCACTTGGGCTTACGCGGCATCGACACGGTCGAGCAGCTCGCCGAAGTGAAGCGAGTTCCGGTCGAGATTGCGACCGACGCGGCCGTCCTGAACGCGGACGATCCGCTGTGCCTGCAGATGGCGGACTACACGGAGGCCGAGAAACTCTGTTATGTGACGATGAACCCGAATCATGCGCTCGTGAAACAGCACATCCGCGCCGGCGGGCAGGCGTTCGTGCTCGAGCAGGGCATGAACGGGCACATGATATCGATCTATGACGGCGACACGCATACGCCGCTCTTGTGGACGCACCTGATCCCGGCGACGATCGAAGGGCGCGCCATGCACAACGTGCAGAACGCCATGTTCGCAGCCGCGCTCGCCTACAACATGAACGTCGGCCTCGAAGACATACGACACGGACTGCGCACGTTCGACTCGACCTTCTTCCAGGCTCCGGGGCGGATGAACGTCTACAACGAACATCCGTTCAGGGTCATCCTCGACTACGCACACAATCCCGCGGCCGTCAAAGCGATGTGCGGGCTTGTCGACCGCTTCGAAGTCGAAGGGCGTCGCATTGTCGTTCTGGCCGCACCGGGTGACCGGCGCGACGAGGATATCCGCGATATCGCGGCCGTCGCGAGCGGGCACTTCGATCATTTCATCTGTCGACGTGACGATAATCCTCGTGGACGAGGCCCCAACGAAGTCCCCGAGATGTTGAAGGCGGAGCTCGTCAAAAACGGTGTGTCTGAGGACATCATCGAGTTGATCCCCGGCGAAGCCGATGCGACCGAGCATGCGCTTAAAATGGCCGAGCCCGGTGACCTGGTCCTGATTCTCGGCGACAACATTCGACGAACCTGGAAGCAGATCATCTACTACAACAGCGATGGCAAGGTCGACCAGAGCAAGAAGCACACGCCGGCAACCATCGAGTTGCCCGAGACCGATGATTTCGCATTCTCCGACGACGTCGAGATCATCAGCGACGAGCGTGGTGTCCGCATTGCTGCCCGCGAAGAGGATGGCGACTGAGTAAGGCCCATGCGATTCCTCGACGCGAGACGACTGACGGGCCCCAACCTGCTGTTCGACGTACCGGCAGCCGTGCTCGATATCGAGTGCGATGAAGGCGACGTCGACCGGATACCGGCCGTTTGGGAAAAGCACGTCAAGACTGTCACCGACGCGCTCGGCTGGGCGGCGCCGGAATTCAACTGGACCAGGCTTACCGGAGGCTTGAGTCTCGCATTCACGGTAGAAATCGACCAGCTCTACGCGGCTTCGGAGATTAACGAATGGAGCTTTGAGGCCATCGCTGCAGAACTCGGCGGGGAAGCACTGCCCGATGTGGCCGAGGCGATAGAGCGTATTGGCAACGAGGCCAAAGAAGAGGCCAACCCCGGATTGCTCGACCTCAAGGCCGCGGCGCAGCGACACGAGGTCACGCTGTTGTGGGATGACGACGACGTGTCGCTGGGCATGGGCATCCGCTCAGACGTGTGGCCGGTACGCGAGTTGCCCGACGACGTTGACTGGGGCCGCTATGGTGACGTGCCGATCGGCCTCGTGACCGGCACCAACGGCAAGACGACAACCGTTCGCGTCGCGAGCCACATCCTGCGCGGGACGCACAAAGGCGTTGGCGTCAGCTGCACCGACTGGATCGCAGTCAACGATACCGTCATCGACCGCGATGACTGGTCCGGGCCCGGAGGCGCGAGACAGGTGCTCAGGAATCCGGATGTCGACGTGGCCGTGCTCGAATCGGCGCGTGGCGGGCTCTTGCGGCGTGGCCTCGGCGTCGATCAGGCGGCGGCCGCCGCGATCACCAATATCGCGGAAGATCACCTGGGTGACTTCGGCTCCGCGAACATGCGTGAGTTGCTCAACATCAAGTGGATCGTCAGCCGCGCCGTCGCGGACAGAGGAACGCTGGTCCTGAACGCCGATGACCCACTGCTCTGCAAAAAGGCCGTCGAATTCGACGGTCGTATCAGCTGGTTCAGCCTCAATGCCAGTAACGAGCGCATCGAGCAGAGCCTCGCGTCCGGCGGAACGGCGTTCATCCTGTCAGGCGATGTGCTCTGCATGCGCAACGGCGACACTCAGACCGACATCTGCAAAACGTTCGAGATCCCGATCGCGATGGGCGGGGCTGCACGTCACAACGTTGCCAATGCGCTGGCGGCCGCCGCGCTGACGTATCACCTCGGCGTCGACCTCGAGGATATTGCAGTTGGCCTCAAGAGCGTCGAGCAGGACGATAATCCGGGACGCTGCAATCTCTACGAGCTTAACGGCAGGAAGATACTCGTCGATTTCGCGCACAACCCGCAGGCGATGCATGCACTGTTCGACATGGCGAGGGCGATACCCGCGAGGAGGCGTGTGCTGTGCTTCGGCCAGGCCGGGGATCGTCCCGACCCGCTGATCGAACGAATGACCCGCGATGCTTTCGCGATCGGTCTGGACCGCGTCGTCGTGTCTGAGCTAACGAAGTACCATCGGGGCAGGCAGCATGGCGAAGTGTTCGCCGTCATTCAGCGGACACTGAAGGACCAGGGTCTCGCTGACGAGGATATCCGTCATTTCGAGAAGGAGCTCGAGTCCTTTGACCACGCGCTTGAATGGGCAGGGGAGGGCGATCTCGTCATTATGCTGGCGTTGGGAGGCGCGGCGCCGATCGTCGAACGCCTCCGTGAACTGGGGCTTCATTAAGGTCTGCCAGCAGCATGGGGTTTACAGGCGCTAGCCGCCGTCGGCGGCGCTGCCAGCGCTCCTGTCCCGTCCCGGTGTCTTGATGAATGCCACGATATCGGCCGCCACGCGCTCCGTCGTCGATGGTGACAGTATCTCTCCTGCCAGCATATGGCTGCTTGGGTCCTCGATGTCGAGCACCTCGATGTAGCGCTTGTTGGGCGCCTGAACTTGTTCGAGAAACGCCTTTCCGGCTTCGGGTGAGATGACCGTGTCCCCTGGCGAGACCATGACCAGCAGGTTTGCATCGATCGCACTCGGGGCGCTGGCGTTGGCGTAGTCGACAAGCCGCATCATCTCGACGAGCGCCGATGTCGGGTACGTGTTCGACCAGTACGTCGCATGCAGTTCACTGTGCGTTTCGAACGAGCGAATCGGTCCGATCAACGCGTCTGCAAGCTGAGGGCCCGCGGGCATCGTCAGCAACCTTGACATGCCGTCGCGCAACGCGAAGTTCGGCGACAGCAGGACGATGTCGGACACATTCTCTGCCAGCGGATGATCGAGTATTGCGGTTGCCAGCGTGGCGCCCGTTGACGTGCCGACGACGATGACCTTGTCGCCGAGGCGCTCGCCAATCGCCAGTGCCTCGGCGCCGTCGTCCAGCCAGCTCTCTGCCCGAACGTCGACGAGGGCCCCGCTGGAGCGTCCGTGGCCGGTCAGCCGGGTCTCGAACAGGTTGGCGCCCAGCGCATCGGCGACGATTTCGATCGTGGGCGAGAGCTCCCGACGGGTCGCCGAGAACCCGTGCAGGTAGACGATGGCGTACTCGGTGCGTTCGCCGGGTACCTGCCAGCGAATCCGCTTGTCGGTGTCGTCGATCAGCGGGTACGGCGCCGCGCTCTCCGTTTCCTTAAGGTAGGCGTCGAGGTCGCCCGGTAGCTCCGGCACGATGGAGCGGCTCTCGAGCCTCGGCGGCGTCAGTACGAACAGCACCGCTACCAGCGCCAGGGCGGCCGTTGCACCCGCGATTCGCCATTTCGACATCATTCGAGACCCAGGATCAGGTCCCAGTGTTCGTCCGTGACCGGCAGGATCGACAGGCGATTGCCTTTCCTCAACAGGATGAAGTCGTCGAGGCCGTCTTGCTGCTTCAGCTCGGTCAGCGTGATGTTGCGCTTCAGTTTCCTGACGTAGCGGACGTCAACCAGAATCCAGCGTGGGTTGTCCTTCGAGCTCTTCGGATCGTAGTACTTCGACTCCGGGTCGAACTGCGTCGGATCCGGGTAGGGTTTCCCAACAATCCTGGCCAGGCCGACGATGCCGGGTTCCTTGCAGTTGGAATGATAGAAGAAGACGTTGTCGCCTGGCCGCATGTCGTCGCGCATCATGTTGCGTGCCTGGTAGTTGCGAATTCCGTCCCAAGGCTCGCGTTTGTCTCTTTTCAGGTCGTCGATACTGTAGTCGTCGGGTTCCGACTTCATCAGCCAGTTGGCCATAGGCTTGGTCCTTCACCGAAAGGGCGGCGATTCTAGCACGGTCGCGCAGTCTCGTCGGTACACGGAGGCGGACCTGCGGAACGTATCCTTGTGACAAAACTGAAACATTCGGCACGTATTATCCGCCACTGAAAAAGAGACGGTCGGTTGCCTTAAAGCGCCGAAAACCGCGAGTGCTGTGATAGGATTGCCGCCGCGTCGGCGCGCTCGTCGCTTCGGCCGGCATTCCCCAGCGGTGCTCCCAGGACCCCATGATGACTAACTCCATCGTCGACATCTTTGCTGCTTCCCCGGTCATGCCCATTGAGGAGCATATGGGCCTTGCAAAAGACTGTGCCGAACAGCTGCAGAAGTTCTTCGAGGCGGTTTCCAGGTTCGAATGGGACGATGCGGAGAAGATCCGCGATGAAATCGTCCGGCTGGAGGAGCAGGCCGATTCACTGAAGCAGGATATTCGCAAGCGACTCACGCGACGTTCATTCATGCCCGTCGCCCGACAGGACCTGATCGGCATGCTGCTGTCGCAGGATGAGATTGCCAACGTCGCTCGCGAGGTGTCGAGTCTCGTGCTGGTTCGGAAGATGCCGATACCCGATGCGATACAGGAAGACTTCCTGCAGTTCGTCGAGGTCAATATTTCGGCGGTCAAGCAGACCCAGACCAGCGTCAAGGAACTCGATGAGCTGTTCGCCAGCAACTTCCGCGGTGCGGAGGCCAAGCTTGTCGACGCCATGCTCGACAAGCTGGACAGCATCGAGACCGGAATTGAGGGCCGCCTGTTTGACCTGCAGTCCAAACTGCATGCGATAGAAGATTCGCTGGACCCTGTCAGCATCGTCTTTACCTACCAGCTGATCGCGCGGATCGCTGATATCGCTTACTCGGCAGACCGCGTCGGGCAGCGTCTCGAGCTGCTCATCTCGTAGCAGAGCCAGTCACTACCAGTCATTCGCCGGAGCGGCACAGAACATGGAAGCCCAATTCGTCTATATCGCGCTTGCCGCGGCCTTCGGCCTCTTCATGGCATGGGGTATCGGCGCCAACGACGTCGCGAATGCGATGGCGACGTCTGTCGGCTCGAAGGCGCTGACCATCAAGCAGGCCATCATCGTGGCCGCCATATTCGAGTTTGCCGGCGCCGTGCTCGCCGGTGGCGCCGTCACGTCGACCATACGCCGCGGCATCGTCGATGTGGAGTTGGTGTCCGGAACGCCGGAACTCCTGGTCTACGGCATGCTGGCCGCGTTGCTGGCCGCCGGCACCTGGTTGCTGATTGCGTCGCATCGCGGCTGGCCGGTATCGACGACGCACTCGATCGTTGGCGCGATCGTCGGCTTCGCGGCCGTCGGCATTGGCGTCGATGCCGTCCAGTGGAGCAAGGTGGGCACGATCGTCATGAGCTGGGTGGCGTCGCCGCTCACGGCCGGCGTCATCGCCTACCTCCTTTACCAGTCGGTGCAATGGCTGATCCTGAGCAAGGACGATCCGTTGCTGTACGCGAAACGCTACGTGCCGTTCTATATGTTCCTCGCGGCGTTCACGATGACGCTGGTAACTATCCTCAAGGGCCTCAAGCACATCGGGCTCAACATGAGCACCGGCGATGCCTACCTCCTGGCCGTCGTCATCGCGGCCATCGTCGCCGTGATCGGCAAGGTCATCATCTCGCGCATCCAGGCGGACCCGGAGGCCGAGAGAGAGCAACGCTTCGCAACCGTCGAGCGTGTGTTTGCAATCCTGATGGTCGTAACGGCCTGTGGCATGGCCTTCGCGCACGGATCCAACGATGTAGCCAACGCGATCGGTCCGCTGGCCGCCGTCATAACAACCGCCCAGTCGGGCTACGTCTCGGCGCAGGCCGCGCTGCCGATCTGGGTCCTGTTCCTCGGTGGCCTCGGCATCGTATTCGGCCTCGCGACATTCGGTATCCGCGTCATCAGGACGGTCGGGCGCAAGATCACGCACCTGACGCCGAGTCGTGGTTTCGCCGCGGAGATCGCGGCGGCGACGACGATCGTCATCGCGTCGGGCACGGGTATGCCGGTGTCCACGACGCACACGCTGGTCGGCGCCGTGCTCGGCGTCGGCATGGCACGTGGCATCGAGGCGATCGATCTCAGTATTGTCACGCGCATCTTCGTTTCGTGGGTCGTGACGATCCCCGCCGGCGCGACGCTCGCGATCGTGTTCTTCTTCCTGTTCAGGGCGATCCTGCCCTAGCCCGAAGTCCGCACCGGTCGTACCCACGAGTCGGTGACGTATTCCGGCTGGCGCAGCATTGTAAGTCCTTCGCCGCTGTGATTTGATCGTGTGACTAATCTCGAGGTCTGTCCCATGCGTCGACTGCTTACGGCTTTTCTTGCCTTCTGTCTCCCGCTAACCGCTCTCGGCGACGAGACGCCCATCATTCGCTACCAGGATCTGCGTCACCCGGTACTCGGCGATTCGGGCATGGTTGCGACGCAGAATTTCCATGCGTCACGAGTAGGCTCGGCCGTGCTTGCTGACGGGGGTAACGCGGTTGACGCGGCCGTCGCGGTCGGCTTCGCGCTGGCGGTCACGCTGCCGAGAGCGGGCAATCTTGGCGGCGGCGGCTTCATGCTGATTCATGACGCGGACACGGGCGAGAACGCGTCCATCGACTACCGCGAGATGGCGCCGCCGGGCGCAACGCGAGACATGTTCCTCGACGAGAACGGCGACGTGGACAACCGGCTCGCCCGGTTCAGTCACCTGTCCGCCGGCACGCCCGGAACCGTTGCCGGCATGTGGGCTGCCCACCAGCGCTACGGGTCGATGCCGTGGAAGCGCCTGCTCGAGCCCGCGATCAAGCTGGCCAGCGAAGGCGTGCCGATGACCTACGACCTGTCGGCCCTGTTGACGAATCGACGGGAGCGACTCTGCCAGTTCGAAGCGGCGTGCGGGTATTTCTACAAGGACGACGGCAGCGCGTACAAACCGGGCGAAGTCTTCAAGCAACCCGACCTGGCCGCAACGCTGACCGACATTGCCGAGAAAGGCCCTGACGGTTTCTACGGCGGCCGGGTCGCCGGCCTGATCGCCGCCGAGATGGAGAAGCACGGTGGGCTCGTCGACGAAGAGGCGCTTGCGGCCTACCGGCCCAGCTGGCGGGTTCCGCTTGAGGGCAGCTACCGCGGCTATGACATCGTGACGATGTCGCCGCCGAGCTCGGGCGGTGTGCACGTCATCCAGATGCTGAACATCATGGAGAACTTCGACGTGTCGGCTATGGGAGCGGGCAGTGCAGACTCCGTTCACCTCGTCGCCGAGTCAGCGCGGCTCGCGTATGCCGATCGCAGCCAGCACCTGGGCGATCCGGATTTCTGGGACGTACCGGTCGACTGGCTGACCAGCAAAGCCTACGCAAAGATTCTCGCGGATCGCATCGACATGACCAGGGCGACCCCGTCGGAGTCTATCGCACCCGGCGTCGAGCCGAGGCCTGAGAGCGAGGACACGACGCATTACTCCATCATCGACAAGTTCGGCAATGCCGTCTCCAACACCTACACACTGAATTTCTCATTCGGTTCCCACATCGCCGTCGAGGGCGCGGGCTTCCTGTTGAATAATGAGATGGACGATTTCTCGGCGAAACCCGGCACGCCGAATGCTTTCGGCCTGCTCGGCGGCGAAGCGAATGCGATCGAACCCGGCAAACGGCCCCTGAGTTCCATGACGCCGACGATTGTCTTCGCCGACGGCGACCCGTGGTTCGCGACCGGAAGCCCGGGCGGCAGCAGGATTATCACGACGGTGCTGCAGATGATTTCGAACATGGTCGACCACGATATGAACCTGGCTTCTGCGACGGCGGCGCCGAGGATTCACCACCAGTGGTACCCGGACAGGCTGCAGCTCGAGGCAGGCTTCAGTCCCGATACGGCGAAGATTCTCGAGGAACGCGGTCACTTCATCGTGCCGTCCGGCGGTTCGATGGGCAGCGTTCAGGCGGTGGCGATCAAGGATGGTGTGTTCCGTGGCGCATCCGACCCGCGGCGTCCGAACGCTGAAAGCACGGCGCCCTAGCGCGTGACCCGGGTTCTGACACCGGCGGCGCGCCGGTACGCGATGCTGATCCTGGCGACCGCGTACATGTTTAATTTCCTGGATCGCCAGATCATGGCAATCCTGCTGCCCGCGCTACGTGTCGAGTTCCAGGCGTCGGATACGATCCTGGGCCTGCTCTCGGGCACGGCATTTGCACTTTTCTACGTCACACTCGGCATCCCGATCGCGCGCCTCGCGGAGCGCTTTAATCGACGCAACCTGCTCGCGTGGGCCATCGCTATCTGGAGCGGCATGACCGTGCTGTGCGGTTTTGCCAGCAACATATGGCAGCTGGCGGCGGCGCGCATCGGCGTCGGTATCGGCGAGGCCGGCGGCAGTCCGCCTGCGCATTCGATGATCTCCGACATGTATCCGCCGGAACAGCGCTCCACTGCGATGGGCTTTTACACGATCGGCATCTCGGCGGGCATCATGCTGGCTTACCTGGCCGGCGGGTGGGTCGTGCAGAACATCGGCTGGCGAGAGGCCTTCTACATCGTCGGCGCGCCCGGCCTGCTGCTGGCGCTCGTGGTTCGGTTCACGCTGATCGAACCGAAGCGCGGTGCGTCCGAGGAGCGCAGCGACAGCGGCAACCAGCTGGGCTTCATGGAGGTTCTTAAGTTCCTGCTGGCGCGGCGATCCTTCCTGCACATGGCGATAGCCGCCGGGCTGTCGTCCTTCATCGGATACGCGGTGATTACGTTCTTCCCGAGCTTCATCACGCGAAGCTACGACATGCAGATTGCGTCGCTGGGCTTGTGGCTGGGCCTGATTCTCGGTTTCGCCGGTGGTGCGGGTTTCGTCGGCGGCGGGATGATCGCCGACAAGCTCGGCCGCTCGAGACAGCGCAATGCAATGCGCTTCATTGCCGCGATCATGTTGTTTTCCTGCCTGCTGAATATCGCCGTCTTCCTCGCACCGACGGCTTTCTGGTGCCTGCTGCTGTTCATTCTGCCGGCGTTCTTCTCCAACATGTACCTGGCACCGGTGCTCGCGCAGGCGCAGAGCCTGGTCTCACTGCGCATGCGTGCGACCGCGTCGGCGCTGATGCTGTTCATCATCAACCTGATTGGTCTTGCGATGGGTCCGCCGCTGGTGGGTGGCTTGAGTGACCTGCTCGCGTCCCGGTTCGGTGAGGAGTCCCTGCGCTACAGCCTGCTGATCTTCTGCCTGGTACTACTCCCGTGGGCCGCGGCCCACTACTACCTTGCCGGCAATACGATCGAGTCGGACCTCGAGAGAGCGACCGATCACGATTAGCCATTTAAGCTGCCGCTGCACCGGCAGTCGGAGCAGCAGCTAGCCCGTCTTACCGTCGACGTCAGGAGATGAGCTTGTCGATGCTCGCCGCGTAATCCGCCTTTGGCCGGACTCCAACGAAGCTGTCTACGACCTCGCCCTTGTCGAACAACATGACGGTCGGTATCGAGCGAATGCCGAACTTCAACGCCGTCTGCTGGTTCGTGTCGACATCCACTTTAACGACCTTGGCGCGACCCTCGTAGTCCTCGGACAGCGTGTCGATTACCGGGCCCAGCGCTCGGCAGGGTCCGCACCACTCCGCCCAGAAATCGACGAGGACCGGGTGCTCGGAAGCGATGACCTCCTGCTCGAAATTGGCGTCGCTTATCGCGACAGGTTTGTTTGTTGATACACTCATGTCTGACTCCAGAACGTTCTCTCTTAGCGCCAGATGTGGGCATCGACGCGTGCTTATCAATCTTCGACAAGCCGCGAAACCATCAATTCCTAAGGCTTTCTTTTCATACCGGTATAACCAGTTGTTTACATGAACGATCTCGCTTCATTTTTTCGCGCGCGTCGGGAAGCCGGTGCGCCGCTCGTGCTGGCAACGGTCATCGATACGCAGGGCTCGACCTATAGCAAATCCGGCAGCCGACTGCTGGTCGACGGCGAAGGGGTTTACAGAGGACTGTTGTCGGGCGGTTGCCTCGAGGGCGACCTCGCGATACGCGCGGCGCAGGTCATAGAGACCGGCGTCAGCCAGCTGGCCGAGTATGACTTCGCTGATGACGATGACGAGCTGTGGGGCATGGGCGTGGGATGTGACGGCAGCCTGAAGATACTGCTGCAGCCGGTCACGGCCGAGACGAACTACGAACCCTATGCAGCCATCGATGCCGTTTTAGAATCAGATGCCAGCGCCGTGCTGGTCACGGCAGTAGAGCCGGAGGGCGGTGTGCAACCCGGCGCATCGGTGCTCGTTGGCGAACAGGGAACGCGGAACTTCGGCGTACCTGAACCTCTGCTGCCTCGCTTCGTTCGAGCAGCGGAGCGAGCCTCGTCCGTGCGCCGGTCGGGACTCGCTCACTCGGAGGAAGAGGGGGCTCAGGTGCTGCTGCACTGCAGCTTCATCGAACCGCCGCCGCGTCTGTTGATCCTGGGCGCCGGCCCCGATGTCGAACCCTTGCTGAGATTCGCATCGGAACTGGGCTGGCGCTGCACGATCGTCGATCATCGGCCAGCCTATATCGAGAGCGGCGCTTTCGAAGCGGCCTGGGAGACGCACTGCCTGGCGCCGTCGTCGCTAAGGGAAAGCCTGGCGCTGGAAGTCTATGACCGAGCCGTCGTGATGAGCCATCATTTGCCCAGCGACCGGGAGTACCTGCGCCAGATCGCTGACTCGGACATCAACTACGTCGGCCTGCTCGGACCACCGGCGCGCAGGGATCGCTTGTTGAGTGATCTCGGCTCGAATGCGGAAAAGCTGGCCAAGCGCCTGCATGGCCCGGCCGGACTGAACATTCGGGCGCGTGGACCCGCGGCTATTGCGTTGTCGATTGTTGCCCAGATTCAGCAGTTGCTGCACTGACGGCCCGGTGGTTGCCTGAAAAGAAAACACTAATGATCATATCGGCGAGTTCGTCGAGCGCTTCGGGCTCGTCGAAATCGATTCCGGTCGTCGTCTTGATCTCGGGCGCGAGCGCCAGTAGTCCGCCCGCGCAGCCGCGGATCATCTGGAAGAGCAGGGCCGGGTTGCCGGGCGGTGCGACTCCGATTCGCTGCAGTTCCTCGAGGCTTGCCTCCACCGGTTCGAACAGCGGTCTCAGGTGGCTATCGATCAGCCAGTCGAGGCGCTCACTCGGGTGGCTTGCCTCTTGCAGGATGATCTTGTGCAGCGCAGGCTGCTGGTGCGCGTACTTGACGTAGGTACGAACGAATACCTCGGCACGTTGCCGTGGCGCGCTGTTCTCGAACTCGGCAAGTGACTTGACCAGCGCGATATTGAATTCACGAAAAATCGCCGTGACCGCCGCCCGCCAGAGCATGTCCTTGTTCTTGAAGTGGTAGGTGATCAGTGGATGATGGACACCGGCCCGATCCGCGATGTCACGCGTGGACGTGCCCTTGAACCCGCCTTCCGAGAATGCCTCGACGGCCGCTGACAGGAGTTTCTGTTGAGTAACGACGCTCCGTTTTTGTTGTTTGCGTGGTTTCTTGGCGTCGCTGCCACGGCCGATGTCGGTGTTCATCGCTCGGAGAATACCGATTAAACGGCAAATTCTCCACTTTGGTCCAATTTTTTGTTGCTGTCCCAGTTGCTGTAACACTCGTTCGAGCCCGGGGACCGGAGGGGGCCGGCCAGGTCAATGACCGAGATGCCATATTGCCGGGCGGTCCGGGGCTTGGCTGGTGTCGGTTATTCCAGCGCGAACCTGAGTCGGACACCGGCGCCTTTTCGACTGCGCTGCCGTTCTTTCGGGCTTTTTTGTCTGAGTGACTGGTCTCAGGCATTCGAGTGCGAACATCAGGCGTACGCCGACGCGTTTCTCGACTGCGCTGCCGTTCTCTCGGGCTTTCTTATTCGAGTGACTGGTCTCGTTTATTCGAGGGCGAACATCAGCCGTACGCCGGCGCGCTTCTCGACCGCGGAGCCGTTCTCTCGGGCGTTCTTATTCGAGTGACTGGTCTCGATTATTCGAGTGCGAACATCAGGCGTACGCCGGCGCGTTTCTCGACTGCGCTGCCGTTCTCTCGGGCTTTCTTATTCGAGTGACTGGTCTCGACTATTCGAGGGCGAACATGAGGCGGACACCGGCGCGCTTCTCAACCGCGCTGCCGTTCTCCCGGACTTTCTTATTCGAGTGACTGGTCTCGATTATTCGAGGGCGAACATGAGGCGGACACCGGCGCGCTTCTCGACAGCTGAGCCGTTCTCCCTGACCGGTTCAAACTCCCAGCGTTCTACTGCGGTTATGGCGGACGCAACGAAGGTATCGCCCGGATCTGAATCGCGAACTTCAACATCGCGCACGCTTCCGTCCAGCGACACGGTGAAGATGATGTCCACCCATCCGCTGATTCCGCGTCGCTCGGCACCGCGCGGGTACTTGGGCGCGACGTACTTGACGCGAGTCAGTGACGAAACCGGTACCGGTCGGGCTGCTGCCTCGGCCGCTGCCTGTGCTTCGGCTGCTGCTCGTTCCGCCGCCGCCGCTTCGGCTGCTGCCTCCTCGTTGGCGGCGCGTGTGGCTGCAGAGCGTGCGTCGCTTAAGACCTGGCGAGTCGCTGCAAGCTCCGAGTTATTCGGGTCAATGTCGGCGGCACGATTCAACAAGTTGTCCGCCGCGCTGAGGCGCCCGGCGTCGATTTCGTCGCGCGCATTCAATACCAGCGTTGCTGCGACTGCCTTCAATCCCTGTCGAGCGGCGGCATTGTTCGGGTCCGTTCTCAGCACGAGGTCATAGAGATAACGAGCGTTGTCGTTCGCCGGTGACAACAGTCGACCCTGGTCCAGCCGGCGACCGGCCACGGTCAGGATCTGATCGATTTCCTGGGATGAGCGCGCATCGGTGAGTTCAGCCCGCAGCGCGTCGATCGTCGACGCATCGGCGCCCAGGCTCTCGGCCGTGTCAATGGCGCTGGCCGCCTCGCCGAACTGCTGCGAGCGCAGCGCTGCCCTGGCTTCATCGACCGTCGAACGAATCTGTGCCTGTTGTAACTGTGCAATCAGGAAAGGCAGGCGCGGATGATCCGGCTGCACGAGGCTGACCTGGCGAACGCCCTGGTCGACGACAGCAAGCCGTCCTTCCAGCAGGGCCGTCTCGATCGCGACGATCGAAGTGTCCAGGGTGTTCTCGAACGCGGCCTGAATGGCGGCATCGTCGGGACTCTGCACCAGCGCCTCCGCATAGAGCTCAAGCGCGTTATCGCCTATCGGCGTGAACAGGCGATCGTCGGCCAGCGCGGTTTCTGCCGCAGCCACCATCGCCAGCGCACCCTCGTCAGCGGTCTGCGCGACCGACTCTGCGGGCGCCGCTGTCGCATCATCCGATACGCCGCTGTCGTTCGAGACAGTAGGCTCGCTGGCCGGCTCCCGGCCCAGGTCGCTGACAGCCGGCGCCGCGGGTTCTGAAACCGTCGGCTCGGGTGTCTGATTCGTGGCGGCGGTGGGCTGTTCAACCACGGCCGGTGTGCTCGCGTCTGTCGCGTCGTCGCCGGATGTCAGCCAGAAACCGATGCCGGCAACGGCCAGCACCGCGACAGCCACGCCACCCAGGACGACTGGATTGGCGAAGGTCGAACCGCCATCGTCGTCGTGCAGGGTATGGGTTGAGGGTATCGGCGCTTCTTCCTTGGGCTGTGATTTGCCACGGCCCGTAACGAACCCCGACACCGTCTCTGCAAACCGGGAGTCGTCTTCGCCGAATACCTTCGACAGTCCTTCGGCGACGATGCTGTCGTCGGGCAACTTCGTCACCGTGGAATCTGACGAGGCCTCCTGCTGTTGCTTCAGAGGGGCGGGAGACGCGGGCGCAGGGGCAGCCGGAGCAGCGGGCGGGGGTGCGCTGGCAGCCACTTTCTGGAACGCGCTGTCGGGACTGTCGAGGTGATGCTTGACCGACGCCTCGACCGCAAGTCGTACGCGTCCGGGCGATACCGGCTTGAGCAGGAATCGGTACACCTTGCCCCGGTTAATCAGGTCCATCAGCATGTCGCCGTCTTCACGGCGGCCTGCAACGATCGTGACGAGTCGTTTCTGCAGCGACTGCAAGTGCTGTGTCAGTTTTTCGACGTTCGGGCCAACCAGTCCGGCGTCCACGATGCTGACACCAACCGAGTTGGACTGGATCAGTTCCTGCGCGGCCTTGATCGAACTCGCCGTGTGCACGTCCTGCATGCCGCGGCAGCACTCCTTGATCGATTCGAGAAACGCTTCGTCTTTGGTCATGACCAGAACGGCAACGGCCTTTGCGCCAACGGGCGCCGACTCACTCATCTTCTGCGGATTCAGTGTCGCGTGCTGCCCGGTCCCGTCGCTGATGATCGTCGAGCCGTGGTCGTCGGTCTCCATGACGATGTGCTCGCCGGTCCCTTCCGCAGGCTCGGCGGCCTGGTCGTTGGCCGATTCCGCGATCGCCATCAGGCGCATCTGCTGGGTCGCTTCGTCGATGAGTTTGGTGATGTCTTTCGGGTTAATGCCGCCGCGAATGACCTGGAAGATCTCTTTGTCCCCGACGAGAGCCTCGGCCTGCTTATCGTTCTCACCGGCGATCAGGATGCCGATCGTCTCAGGGGAACGTTTCTTCGCTTCACGCAGCGCATCGGCACCGCTCATGCCCGGCAGGTTGCTGGCTGAGACGATGACGTGAATCGGCGTCTCGCCGAGCGTATTCAGCGCCTCAACGCCGCTGGTTGCGCAATGCACGGTGTATTTGTCGTTGACAAAGCCCGCGCTCAATTTGTCGAGTGCGCTCTGCTCGCTGTGGAGCAATAGAACCTGCGTTTTGAACTGCTCGAGAGGCACCTGTGTCTCCTGAAAGTATTATGTCCAATCCATATGGACCGTCGCTTCGGGCAGTATATGTAAAGGAGGTGCAGCGCAAAGTGTGCAGGGCGTCCGGATTGACAATATGTGACCTGGCGCACAACCAAAGTGCAGGTTGCGTCACGTTTAGGCCTGCCAAGCCGGACAGGTTTAACTAGCCGTCAGAGGCGCCTGTACGGCGCGCGTCGATCTCGTCCTCGAGCTCGGAAAGTAGATCTTTGAACGGCAGCACCCGCTGCTTTTTCGACCCCAGTCGACGGACGGCGACCGTCTTGTCGTCCACTTCACGCTGCCCCACTGCCAGCAGCACGGGGACCTTGGCGACGCTGTGTTCGCGCACCTTGTAGGAGATTTTCTCGTTTCTCGTATCCGCCTCGGCACGAATACCGGCGGCGCGCAGAGTCTCCAGCAGCTCGTAGGCATAGTCATCGGCGTCCGACGTGATCGTCAGGACCTTGACCTGGGTCGGCGCCAGCCACAGCGGCAGGTTGCCGGCGTGGTGCTCGATCAGGATGCCGATGAATCGCTCCAGCGAGCCGAAGATCGCCCGGTGCAACATGACCGGGAAGTGCTTATTGCCGTCCTCGCCGATATAGGTCGCGCCGAGCCTGCTTGGCATATTCAAATCGACCTGCAGCGTCCCGCACTGCCAGTCACGGCCGATGGCGTCACGCAAAACGAACTCGAGCTTCGGTCCATAGAAGGCGCCTTCGCCGGGGTTGTGCGAGTAATCGAGTCCCGCGACTTTCAGCGCCTCGAGCAACGCGTTTTCTGCCGTGTCCCAGACCGCGTCATCGCCGACGCGTACCTCCGGACGATCGGAGAACTTGATCCGGACATCCTCGAAGCCGAAATCACGATAGAGGCTGAGAATCAGCTGGCACACGGCCAGAGACTCATCGGTTATCTGCTCGGGCGTGCAGAAGATGTGCGCATCATCCTGCGTGAAAGCACGCACGCGCATCATGCCGTGCAATGCGCCAGACGGCTCATAGCGATGGACCTTGCCGAATTCTGCAAGCCGGTAGGGCAGGTCGCGGTAGCTCGTTATACCCTGTTTGAAGACCTGCACATGGCCCGGGCAGTTCATCGGCTTGATGGCGTATTTGCGACCGTCAACCGTCTCGGTCGTGTACATATTCTCGCCGAAGGAGTCCCAGTGCCCGGACGCCTGCCACAGCGAGCTGTCCATCAGCTCGGGCGTGTTGATTTCCTGGTAGCCAACCGCGTTCTGCTGTTCGCGCATGAAGGAAACCAGCTGCTGGAACAGCGCCCAGCCCTTCGGATGCCAGAACACCGCGCCGGGGGCCTCCTCCTGGAAATGGAACAGGTCCATGATCCTGCCCAGGCGGCGGTGGTCGCGTTTCTCGGCTTCCTCGAGCATGTGCAGGTACTGGCGCAGTTGCTTGTCATTCGACCAGGCCGTGCCGTACACGCGCTGCAGCATTTCGTTGTTGGAGTCGCCGCGCCAGTACGCGCCGGACACGTGAGTCAGCTTGAAGGCCTTACCCAGCCGTCCCGTCGACGGTAGATGGGGACCGCGGCAGAGATCGATGAAGTCGCCCTGCCGATACAGCGTCAGCTCCTGGTCTTCCGGAATACCCTCGATAATCTCGGCCTTGTATTCCTCACCCTGGTCGCGAAAGAACTTGACCGCGTCGTCGCGTGTCCAGACCTCGCGAATCAGCTCCTCGTCGCGGTCGACGATGTCTCGCATGCGTTCTTCGATGACTTCGAGGTCGGCGTCGGTGAACGGCTCCGATCGCGCGAAATCGTAATAGAAGCCGTTTTCGATGGCAGGCCCGATCGTTACCTGTGTATCGGGCCAGATTTCCTTCACGGCCTCGGC
Organism: Woeseiaceae bacterium; assembly: GCA_030066655.1. GTDB lineage: Bacteria > Pseudomonadota > Gammaproteobacteria > Steroidobacterales > Woeseiaceae > UBA1847. The sequence continues at coordinate 42,713 of JASJBE010000005.1, forward strand.
CATCACGTGGGCGGCGTCATGCCGCAACAGCTCCAGGCCGTCGTCCGAATCTCGCGTGATGATCTCGATGGCCGCGTCGGCCTCGATCGGTCGCGTCAGGTCCCACAGCTCACCGTCCACCCGGACGGCGACCGCATCCTTCTCGAGGCGTTTGCCGATCCCGGCAGCAATCTGCGAGCCGGTGACCGCGGAGTCGAAATCCCGAACTGAGCCGTCGGGCAAGCTGATCTGGGGCATGGAAAGACCGTGCGCTATCCGTTAAACGCTGCGATTGTACACGCGCTTTGCGCTGGTCCATAGCCGGTTATCAATGTGTACAATCGCGGGAAAGCCGGCGCGGTGGGCTTACTAGAAAACTCGCCGACGACGGAAATACGGGTATCGAGGGAATCCTGTCGCAACCGCGGCCGCGTCGCGTAGAATACGCCGCCTCCACTAACGTAACCAGCCACCGATGAATGACGAAACACCGCGCGATTTTATTCGCCAGATAATCCACAGCGACCTCGAGTCTGGCAAGCACGATGAGATCGTCACGCGGTTCCCTCCGGAGCCAAACGGCTATCTGCACATCGGGCACGTCATGTCGATCTGCCTGAATTTCGGGGTGGCCGCGGAGACCGGCGGGCGTACGTTCCTCCGCTACGACGACACCAACCCCGGTAAGGAGGACGTCGAATTCGTCGAGGCCATCGAGCGTGACGTCCACTGGCTGGGTTTCGACTGGCAGGATCGGCTCACGCACGCGTCGAGCTACTTCGAGGAACTCTACCAGGCCGCCGAGAAGCTCATAGAGCTCGGCCTGGCGTACGTCGACAGCCTGAGCGCCGACGAGATCAGGGCGTACCGGGGCACATTGACCGAGCCGGGCAAGAACAGCCCGTATCGCGATCGAAGCGTCGACGAGAATCTCGAGATGTTTAAGAAGATGCGCGCCGGCGACTACAAAGACGGCGAGCACGTGCTGCGCGCGAAGATCGACATGGCGTCGCCGAATATGAATCTTCGCGATCCTGCGCTGTACCGGATCCGCCATACGGAACACCAGAACACCGGGGATGCCTGGTGCATCTACCCGATGTACGATTTTGCGCACACGCTGTCGGATGCGTTCGAGGAAATCACGCATTCGCTGTGCACGCTCGAATTCGAAGATCACCGGCCGCTGTATGACTGGTTCCTCGATCAGCTCAAGCCACCGCATCGCCCCCGCCAGATCGAGTTCTCGAGGCTGAACCTGGCGTACACGATAACGAGCAAGCGCAAGCTGCTGCAGTTGATTGACGACGGCGTCGTCAAAGGCTGGAAAGACCCGCGCATGCCGACCATCGCCGGTATGCGTCGACGCGGCTACCCGGCGGCCGCGCTTCGCGACTTCGTCAAGCGCGGCGGCGTGACGAAAAAAGACAAACTGATCGAGATGGGCGTGCTGGAGAATTGCGTTCGGGAAGTCTACGGCGACGCGGCCGAGCGACGCATGGCGGTACTGAAGCCGCTGAAGCTTACCCTGACCAACTATCCGGAAGGGCAGGTCGAAATGATGGAGTCGATGAATCATCCGAACGATCCGTCGATGGGCACCCGCGAAGTCCCGTTCAGTCGCGAGATCTGGATCGAGCAGGACGACTTCATGGAAGAGGCGCCGCGCAAGTTCTTTCGATTGAAGCCCGGCGGAGAGGTTCGCCTGCGCAATGCCTACATCATCCAGTGCAACGAGGTCATCAAGGACGACGACGGCAACGTGATCGAGCTCCGTTGCACCTACGACCCGGACACACGCAGCGGCTCGGCCAAGAGTGACCGCAAGGTCAAGGGTACGATCCACTGGGTATCTGCACAGCACGCCATGGATGCAGAAGTGCGCCTGTACGATCGACTCTTTACGGTTCCTAACCCGAATACGGCCGAGAAGCTGTCGGACGTGCTGAACCCGAAGTCGCTGGAAGTGACGGCGGCGAAGCTGGAACCTTCGCTGGGCAAGCTTCGGCAGGGCGAGGCCGTTCAGTTCGAGCGACTCGGGTACTTCTGCCTCGACAGCGAGGACAGCACGGCAGAATCGCCGGTGTTCAATCGCGTCGTGACGCTGCGCGACTCGTGGGCAAAGATCGAAAAAGAGGCGATGGCCTCAAACGGATAGCCCGTTCCTGACGACGATCGGAGCGCCGCGCCCGGCGCCGAGGCTGTCCGCGGCATTTCCCTCCGAACGCGCGATTTCCACGAAGCCGAAGGAATTCACGAGCGCGAGGTACTTGCCGGGCTCCGCGCGCCCGTAGGTCTCGATAATCGGTAAATCGAGGCCTGCGAAATGAACGACGGGATCCGTCATGGCCTCGATCATCGACTGCTCGATCGTGCTGATGAGGTTACCGAAGGTATCGATAGTAATGACGACGCCTGACACCTGGTCGGCCGTCACCAGGGGGGTGTCGACCCAGTTGGGTATCCACTCGCTCGTCGGCGTGCCGACGTCGGCGAATCTCAATCGGCCGGCAGCGACCTCGGCGGCGATCGGCGCGAAGATGTCGCGACCGTGGAAGGTATTGCTGGCCTCGCCGAGACCCAGTTGGCCGATGGCGTCTGCATCGAGGTGATATACTGTGGCTTCCGGGTGTCGATCCAGCAGTTGCGCCAGCAGGCCGTTGTCGGGTGCCATGAATAACTGGTCGTCGCATTCGGCGAGCAGGATCTTTCGCTCCGTGCCGACACCCGGATCGACGATGGCTAAATGGACGCTGCCTTTCGGGAAGTAGCTGTAGGAGGCGCTGACCCAGAAGCCGGCTTCAGGCGGCCACTGCGCGGGAATGTCGTGGATCAGGTCGACGATCGATGCGTCCGGGAAGCGTTTCAGGATCAC